>JBKCUI010000265.1:0-3372 GCA_046318495.1 Pirellula sp.
AACGCATGCGCATCAAGCGCAAAACCATCCAGCACCGCCGCTTGATGCATCACCAAAACGCAGCCTAACCTTAACCGCAGATGGGACAGATACTCCGTTACACAGCACGCCAATTGGTCTCAAATCATTTGACGACGGACAAGAAACAGACCTTACCGAAAAATGGCAACATTTCAGGGGGGCACGTCAGCGACTATGTATTCGGCGAAGGCGGCCACGGTCTTGGCTTCCTTACCATCGGTCACGAACACTACCTTGCGTTCGCCCATATCGGCGGCGATAGTCAAGTAGTTGTGGCCGCGCCGACACGAGGTCTCGTCGATCGCCACGGCGCTCACCGCCGACAGATCGGCCCCGGCCAGAGCAATATCTACATAGCGTGAACAGATCGCGTGAACGCGATGCCAGGACTCGCCGACCAACTTGGCTACGGCAGCAAATGTCATCTGCTGGGCCATGGCCAGCACGAGGGCCTCGAACAGCAGTGTGAACCCGGCGAGCTTGCCGAACCAGTCGGATTCGTATTGGACAACCTCCCCGTCTGGCGTCTTCACGCGCGGCGTCCGGACGTTCAGGAAGCATTCGTGCTGAAAGAAGTTGAGATGCCTCATCCGCTTAATCTGAGTGTCGTGGACAGGATGCTCGCCCACCACCCCAGCAGCGGGAAACCGGGTTCCGACGACAAAATCGATGCTGATCGTCAGGGGTCTTCTTGTCTGTGTCAAAATCCACGGCGTTGCCATACCAAGGCTTGGCGACGCCCAAAGCTGCTTCGAAAAGTTCGTTTTGAATCTGCGCTCTCGCCTCCCGGGCCCCTCACGCCTAGCATGGCAAGGCGCCGCCCGGCCATCAAGGACGCTTCGCGCTGCTGCGCGGTGGCCGCTGGCCATCCTTGACCGCCGACCCACGCCCCGCCTCGGGGAAGGCAGGTCGGGACGGAGGGATGGTCTGCCCGCTCTAACAAAGGGATACTCTGATGCGCGTCGTCACCTGGCCAGCGCCCTAACCCACTCGGTTTTCAAAAGAGGCAGGTATGTGTGCTTATACTGAGCGATCTTTGAGCGCGGCAGGCCGTTGACTATGGCAGCGGACGTGAGCATCAATTTTTTTGCAATCTTCGCTAAACAAGGATAAAAATGTTAGCAAATTCGATCCTAACTCAAATAAGGAGATGAACGCTTGGATAAGGATTATCTGAGAAAGGTCCTCGATACAATCCGAAAAGCCGTGCCGCGTGGGTGGATACTTATGTCCCCCAACTCGTTTGGCGAAGTGATTCTGTCCGCTTCACTAGCACGTGCGCTAGAGGAATCGAGTGGATATCGCGTAACGCTTTGCGTTCGACCTGAGTATACGCGCGTTGTCGAAGCGCTCTACCCTAACCGCATGCAGGCGGTTGTGGGTATGGGCATGGAGCTGATGCGCTCCTTCTCTTCAACGGGCTTCATACCCCCGAACCACCTCGATATCGATTTCCCGATCAATCTTTCTCCATTGCAGTTCTTCGGCGGCCTTCTTGGGGAACTGCAGGACTTACTTTGCCTGCGAAATGGTCGCAGCGGGCTATCATTGTCCGACACCTTTCGCATGATGGTGAGGCTTAGCTGGAATGCTCAGCTTGAGAAGCCTTGCCTCGACTATTTCGCGCGGCCCAATGCGGCATTCTCAGAACTTGAGCTAACCGCGGGTAGCTATGTGCTGTTTCAGCCTGGCAACAACACTAATATTCCGCTACCAGCAGCCTTCTGGCGCGCGTTAGAAGACCGGTACCTCGCTGATGGACTTGATGTATTGGTCAATGTCCGTGGCTCCATGCTCGTCGACCGCACCCTCAAATTCCGCAAGGCGCGCGCGGTGCAACTTGATATTCTCGACGCGCTCTACATTTCCCAGAATGCGGCTGCAGTGGTATCTGGAAATAATGGGTTAATGCTGGCAAATGTGATCTGCGATTATAATAGTCGTCCGAGTCCTAATTATCACGTGATAGCAACTGACAAGTACTGTAAGTACTACGATCGACTAGGTAGCGACTGGATCAATGCCTTCGTGCCGTACCGGGGGGTTCCAACTATCCGCATGGTTGCCTCGGATCTGGTGGGTGACGGTTGCATGCTCAGTGAATGGCTCGTGCACTCAGGTCTACCCGACCGTAACTATGCAGATGCTGCCGCCTCGATTCACAGGGCCGACACAGCAAGCTCATTCTTTCTGGACCCTCCGCCGCGAATTGACGCTGAGTTCCCGGCGATGTGCCTATTTAGAGCATAATTCAAATACTTCAGCTTTGCATCTCCTCTAGCATGAGCTGATCTAGGGACGCTCTAGGAGGTGCTACAGCGGGTTCCGTTGAACGTGGCTCATACCCCGGCAGCGGTGAGGTAGTTCGCCGTGTGCTGGGCTGAGAAGGTTCGTGAGACGTTCATTCTGGCCCAGTTAAGGGGGCAGATCATCGTCGTCTGAGCAAAAATTAGCCCTATCATGGATAAAAGTGCGGATTCCTGCGATGCCGCCCAGGATTCCTGGATGATGCCGTCCACCGTAATGAGATGAAGCCGCCCGGGTCGCGAGCCTTGCTGGCCGATGGATTTGTGTCATCTGGCCGGGTGTTGGGTCAAGCCTTGTTCGGCTGCTTTCCTCTCCCTCTGCGTAAGCTTTCGCCGGTGAGTTCGATGCGGTGGGCGTTATGGATGAGGCGGTCGAGGATGACCCCGGCGCAAGAGGCGGTGGCGGTCGTTCTGCGCAAAACGCTACTCGTGTCGCTTGATGACCTGCTCGCCGTAATTCGGGAGTTCTTAAACCCGGAGGTGTCGCGTTCGGGCCTCGACCGCTCCCCCAGAACCTAAGAGCTGAGACTGGCCGCGTCCTATCGCGATGGGGAGATGTCGGCTGGGGGCAATTGGTTGCCGACGATAAGCATTCGGGTCGTTTTCGTGACGAACTCGTCGAAGCGGTCGCAGAGATGGTAACTGCGAGATGGAAGCCGAACCCTGGGCCCCTATGGGTCACCTGCCTTCCGTCGAAGAAACATCCCACGCTCGTCCCTGACTTTGCGGGCCGGCTTGCCAAACGACTGGGAATTCCTTTCATAGCTTCTGTGACGAAGGTACGCCTATTGCGCGCAGCGGTTCCAGCGTCACCCTAGTCCGGCTGTAGTATTCGCCCTGCATGCGCGCGAGCCATCCGGAAAGCCCCTGCGCGGCAAGGGTGTCGCTGGCGGTCGCTATCTCTGCCTCGCTTGGTTCCGTGCGACCGAGGGAAACGTGCCGCCCATCGGCTCCCAAGATCATCCATCGACTTTCAGTTTGTGTGCGCACCATCACTCTCCGTCTTGCGTGACGGACGCTTCGCGCTGTGTTTCGCGTAAGCCAA
>JBKCUI010000266.1:0-2526 GCA_046318495.1 Pirellula sp.
CACACCCATCGGTTTTGCACTGCGTTCTGCCATAGCAGAGCCGACACAGCAGGCTGAGCCGGACGTTCCCACACCGCGGCGGCTTGCAACTCGGCAGCGCGACCAGCACTCCAACCCCACAGGGGCTTGGGGACCGATTGCGGGCCAAGGGCTTTGAGACTGGCTCGCCATCCGTAGGCGACCGCCGCGATCGAACCGATCGCCAAGGTCAAAAGATAGTACCAAGAAGCTGGATCTTCAAAGGTCTCCGTGCCGAGGATCAGGCGACCGACCGGAACGGCAGCGATCCAGACTGCGACGCCGATGGGCACCAAGGATAACAGCGCGAAAAGCGACGAGTTCAGCTTCCATGCCGTCGCGAGTCCTGTCAGGGCGATGAAGATCGAGACGGCGACATACATGGCGACGGTCAATATTCCATCTCTCGGGTTATCCGACAGAAGGGAACGCAGATTTCCAAAAATGGCCGTCAGGACCACGTCCAACAAGAAACTGACGAGCCAAATCAACAACACACTTCCAATGGCCACCCCGAGTTTCGTCCGGGCGATGCGCCAAGGCGAGATGGGCAAGCTCTGAAACCAGCCGAGGGTGCGCTGATCTTTTTCGTTGCCGACGAGCAGTACGCCCACACCGGTTGCGAAGATGATCGGGGGTCCGATGAATAGGCCAAGGGAGTAGTTCAATTCCTTGTTGAACACGAGTTGGGCGACGATCGCCAGCAACACCAAGACGAACCACAGGCCAAGTACGGACAGGAATAGCGGCAGGACTTGCCGTGATTCTTTCCAGAACAAGGCGCGATCTACGGGAGTCCAGTTCATGATCGTTGGGCCTCCAGGGAACGCGATGGATTCGATGCCGCATCTACTGAGCGGCGCGCGTACTTGCCATCACCGCGCGTGCAGGCAACGAACAGCTCTTCGAGAGTGGCTCCGCGCGAGGAAGCGGACAGGACACCAGCCGATTCGCGCCATAGGCTAGCGGCCGCATCGCCGTCGCCTTGAACCACCAATTGCTTTTGTCTTCCTTCGCTGATCTCCGCCAGGATCTTGGCAGGTGCCGCGGGATCGGGGATGGCGATGAGCGGATCGCTGAGCGTGACGGTCACCATACAGATGGAGTCCTTGAGTTCGGCGAGTTCGCCGATGAGCTGGACCCGTCCGCGATGCAAGATCGCGATCGTGTCGGCGACGCGTTCGACTTCGGCGATTTGGTGGCTGGAGAGCAATACCGTGCGGCCGGTGGCGGCCACGGTGATCATGCTTTCCAGGAACTCGCGGCGGACGATCGGATCGAGTCCCGAGGTGGGTTCATCGAGGATCAGCAATTCGGGTTCGTGGGCCAACGCCAACGACAGGGCGACTTTGGAGCGTTGGCCTTTGCTCAAGTGTTTGATCTTGCGACCGCCGGGGAGTTCGTAGCGATCGATGGCTTCGCGATAACGCTCCAAGTAGCCGCCGGGGTAGAACGAGGAAGCAAACCAACCGATCTCTGCGATCGTCATCCCGTCGTAGAGGGCAGGGGCATCGGAGACGTATCCGACGCGCTGTCGCAACTGCAGCGACTCGCTGGGGTTGGCGGGATCGAGCCCGAGGACGCGGCACTGTCCTGCGGAGGGGACTTGGAATCCGGTCAAGATGCGAATGAGGGTGGTTTTGCCTGCACCGTTTTCGCCGAGCAAGGCGAAGACGGTCCCGGACGGGATCGTCAGATCGATCCCCTGCAGCGCATCGCATCCGCGAAAACGCATCTCCAGGCCTTTGATGGAAATGACATCGCTCATCATGGAGTCCTTGTGTAAACCGTGGGAAGAGAGAGCATGCGAGGGAGTGGCGCGGGTCGTATCACGCCAACTCAGGTTCGGTGTTCGTGGCCGAAACGGTTTGAACGCGGCCATCGAGTTGCTCGATTTGGGCCAGCACAATGCTGCGGACTTCGCTGGCCGACAACCCTCCGTGAAGGGCTTCGGAGATCGCGCCGCGCAATCGGTCTTGGAGGATGGCGCGCCGCGAAGCGCGGCATGCCTCGACGGCATCGGGGCGGACCGACAGTCCTTTGCCCCGCAGCGCATCGACCACGCCATCGCTTTGCAGTTGCTGGAACGCGCGGGCGATGGTGTTGGGGTTGATGGCCAGTTGCACCGCCAGCGCACGGACGCTGGGGAGCAGTTGTCCCGGCACGATGACGCCATCGGCCACCGCGAATTTCACTTGGCGAACGATCTGGTCGTAGATCGCGATGCCACTGTTTGGATCGATCGAGAAAAACATCGGCTTCTCCTAGGCTGGATACCTACTGTCCTAGTTAACTATAACACTAGGGAGAATTCGATTCAAGGCTCGCAAGAAGCTTTTTTCAAAAAGCGGGCGAAGCGCCGCCTGGCAAGGAACAAACCGGGAGGGCGAGGCTCCTGCCGAGCTGGATTGCACAACGGGAGGGCGAGGCTCCTGCCGAGCTGGATTGCACAACGGGAGGGCGAGGCGCCTGCCGAGCGGATTGACGCGTGGGAACTGATTCGGGTCG
>JBKCUI010000267.1:0-2709 GCA_046318495.1 Pirellula sp.
GGATAAGATCTACATTCAGAAGTTCAGCCGCCGCAAGAACTTCGACGCACGTACCGGCCACCGCCAAAAGTACACCCGCGTCTTGATCAAATCGATTCAAGGCTAGTCGTTTAGCGCCTTTGCAATGCGAAGCGGGCCGAATCTTTCGCCCGTCACGAACGGTACGACCCCGCTTTGACGGGGTCGCGAATGGTTGAGGAGCGTCTCGTGTCTTCAGCTCACTCCTCGCGTCGGCACGTCTTCTTGATCGGCTACCGCGGTAGCGGCAAATCGACCCTCGGACGCGCCTTGGCATCAGCGGTGAACCGCCCCTTCATCGACAGCGACCATTGGATCGAGGAGCAATCGGGGTGCTCGATTCCAGATCTCTTTACACTGCAAGGCGAACCGGCTTTCCGAGACTGGGAAACCCGCGCCCTAGAAACCATCTGCGACGCCCGCACGCCCGATAGCATTGTTTCGCTCGGAGGCGGTGCGATCCTGCGAGAGCGCCATCGGAACTGGATTCGCGAACATGGTCATGCGGTTTGGCTAGTTGCATCTCCAGGCAATCTTGCAAAACGGATCGAGCAGGACATCGCCAGCGGTCGAGCCCGTCCGAGCTTAACCTCGTTGGGCACCCTTCGAGAGATTGAGACGGTGTTGGCCCAACGCGAGCCCCTGTATCGCGAAACCGCCGATACCATCTTGGACGTCGATCGAGAACCCTTCGACTCGCTTGTTGCGCAGCTGTTGGCATGGTATGCGCAGCTCCCCGCCGCGGAGTCTTTGTAAGCGTCGCACACAAATCGCCATTGCATCGGCCGAGAAGCTTGGTTGTACATCAGGATCTGGATACGATAGATAAGCGGAAAGGCATCCTGCTCACTTCGAGCAATCACGGTCGCAAGACAAAGGCGCACACACGTGTTGAGCTGGCAAGAAATGACCGTTCTCGTCGCGGCCGTCATCGCGGCGGCCGGGCTCAACCACTGGATCTACGCGCTGGCGTACTTTTCTCAGCCGAGAAGCCCCTGGCAAAATAGGCCCGCGTCCCTCCCTGTGCTGCATCCTTGGGCGCGCGTCCCCATCGTCGGATGGTTGCTTCGCAAGACGGACGGTGAAGCGTTTGGGAGCACGTTTTGGATCCGTCCGTTGCTCATCGAACTGCTGCTGCCCATTGCGACGGTAGCCTTGTATCGCACCGTGATGGCTGGCGATTGGCTGCCCGCGGAAGCATCCGCTTATCCGAATGCGCGAATGATTCAGTTTGCCTGTTACAGCGTGCTTCTTTTCTTGATGGCGTTGGCTACGTTCATCGACTTCGATGAGCAAACCATTCCCGACTCCATCACCATCACGGGAACATGGCTCGGTGTGTTGGGAGCGACCTTGCTACCCGGCTGGGGCCTTTGGGAGTCGAGGTATTCGGGTACTCCCCCTTTCTTGGCTACCGCGAACACCCTTCACGCCAACTCTCCGAACGACTGGCCGATCGAGTGGGGACAAGTCGGGATGGGATGGAGCTTGTGGTTGCCGCTGGGCATCTGGTGGATGTGGTGTGTGTCGCTTGGGAATCTTCGTTGGATCACGCGAAGAGGATGGAATCGAGCCCCAGAGTATGCGTGGGTTGCGTTTTGGCGCAGCCCGAACCTCGCACTAATCCTGACGATGGCAGTCCTTGGCAGCATCGGGATCCTGGCCGGCTACAACCTGCTTTCGCCGGAGCGATGGCGGGGACTCTTCAGTTCGCTGATGGGAATTGGATTGGGAGGCTGCTTGCTCTGGAGCTTTCGCATCGTTGCCACACGCGTTTTGGGACAGCAAGCCCTCGGTTTTGGCGACGTAACGCTCATGGCCATGGTCGGTGCGTTTCTCGGTTGGCAACCCGTGTGGATCGCGTTCTTTCTCGCTCCTCTCTTTGGCGTCGTCTTGCTCGCGGTGCATCTGGTGATTTCGCGCAACGCACCGATTGCCTTTGGTCCCTATTTATGCGCGGCCACGGCGTACTTGATGTTCGATTGGGGCCGCATTTGGACGGTGGTTGGGGAGTGGTTCCCCCCGGCTAGCAGCGCTTTGGTATATTTAGCAGGACTGTTGCTGCTGCTCGGGATCTTGTTGTGGATCGTACGATGGCTCAAAGTCCAGCTTGGACTGGCCGGGCTCGGATCCCAAAAACTAAGGTAGGCCCCGCATTGCGAAATGCAAGGTCGTGTTAGGCCTTGGTATACGCACCGAGTTCGTTCGAGGTCCTCGCGTGTGTGTGGCAGGTAGCAACCTGACGAATCGCAAACAGACATAGCCGAATCGATCGATGAACCAAACCCACAACTTCAAGCGGTTGACGATTTGCTTTGCGCTCTTCTCCGTGATCGCGGCTGGCTTGATCGGGCTCGGCCAGGAATCTTGGAAACTTCCCATCTTGGTGACGATTGCGTCCTCGACCGCCATCCTTCTGACCGACCGACTGGGACTGCTTGAACTGCATCGGTACGTCGTCTATGCGCTGATGATCGGCGGAGCGTTATGGGCGATGTGGGGGTTCATCGGCGACGCCACCGCCAACCGGTTGCTCACGGTGGGCAATCTGCTGGTCTACGTGCAGCTCCCACTGATGTTTCAAAAGAAGACCAAACGCGTATTCGAGCAGTGGGGCGTGTTCATGTTGCTCGAATTGGTCGTGGCCGCCTTGGTGAATGACACCGTGCTATACGGAGTCTTGATGTTGCC
>JBKCUI010000268.1:0-27058 GCA_046318495.1 Pirellula sp.
GACTCCGGTGGGTTCTTTCAAGTTGCTCGGCGCCATCAACTGGTTAGCCAACCATTTGCAGGAGCTTCTTGACCGACCGATCGCGGCGCATTCGTCTGGAAACTTCGCATCCGGGTTGGCCTTTGCCGGTCAGCGGTATGGCAAACGGGTCATCATCGTGATGCCCGACACGGCTCCTCGCATCAAATTCGAATTGACGCGTTCGTTTGGCGCGGAGATTCGCACCTACGACATTGCCAACGATCACGTCACCGGTGCTCGCGATCGCTTGGCCCGCGAGATTTCAGAAACCGAGCATGCCTTGCTGGCATCTCCGTACGACGATCCGCACGTGATCGCGGGCAACGGGGTAGGGGGGTGGGAAATCGTTGAGGAACTGCAACGCAACGACCGTCGCCTATCGCACTTCGTATGCGCCGTGAGCGGAGGGGGATTGATGGCTGGACATGCGTTGGCAATTGCAAATGGATGCCCCGGAGCCCAAATCATCGGGGTGGAACCAGAAGGCGCCAACGACTTCCAGCAGTCCTTGGCACAAGGCACGCGAGTCCGCGTCGAACGCCCGCAAAGCATCTGCGATGGGCTGCTCTCGTACGATGTCGGCGTGAACAACTGGCCCATCCTGCGCCGCTTGGTCGGGCACACCGTCACTTGCTCGGACAAGATCATTTGCGATGCCATGCGCTGGCTTTACAACACGCATGGCTTGCGATCGGAGCCATCGGGCGCAATCACCTTGGCAGCGGTGCTGTCGGGGACGATCGACCTGTCTGGAGATGGAGATGTCGTGCTCGTGCTGAGCGGTCGCAACATCGATCCCGACACGTTCTTGCAACGGATTGCAAGCTGATGCAATTCCGCCAGAGGCGATGGCATTCGCTACAGCCGAGGCCCAGGGATAGGATCGTTGCCCCGCATGTTTTGGGCTAGGCTCGAGAGTTGGTGCATGCTGTCGCAATAGGCGGAGAACTTCAACCTTCGGCGCACCCCTTCGTTCATCGCTCGCCCTCCTACGACCAGCATGACCCCTTTGGGCAATTGCTCCGAGAAGGATTTGAATTGCTCGGAGAACGCAGTTTCGTCGTCGATGTGAGAGACGCTTAACCAAAACACCTTGGGGCTGTATTTTTGTGCGGCCGAGAGCATGCTGGCAAACGGCACTCCCGATCCCAAGCTGACCGTGCGCCAACCTGCTTCTCGGAAGATGATCTCGATCAGTTGATTGGCGACTTGGTAGTGATCTCCAGCCGCTGTCCCACCCATCGCCAAGGGTGCATTGGAGAGGGGTTCGGGAACCAACCGTCGCAACTCGTGAATGAGCCGGATGCACAGTTCGCAACCGCGACGCTCTTGGTAGACATCCGCTCGCCCACATTCCCAGAGCTCGCCGATCGCGTGGAAGGTCGGTGCGAGCAGTTCATCGGCCACCGAAGCCATACCGCCGTGGATGGTGTACCAAGCGCTGATGGCTTTGCGGCACTGGTGCTCATCGCCTGCCAAGAGAGCGCGTTGGAAGTGCTCCCGGATGGCCGCTTCGCTGCCTTCGTCGGCTTTCGTACCGGCCTCGCGATCCGAAGAAAGCTTGGCCAACTCATCCCGATCGGCTTGCTTGCCAGGGGACAGACCGATGGCTGAAGGATCCACCAACCTGCGATTGGTCGACTCCAGGAACTCCATCAAATGCTCCAGGGGAATGCGGCGGTGGCCGCCCAGCGTCCGATCCGTGCGGATCACGCCACGATCGCACCATCGCTTGACGGACGATTCGCTAACCTGCAGCGCTTGCGCGACCTGTTTCGGACTGAAACTGCTTTCCAACCTGTCTGATCCTCTCTCAACCATCTCAACGACCGACAACCTAACCGACTCGACCAATTCGTCCAAACCAACCCAATTCGTTCACCCCGAACCAAATCGTTCACAGTGCGTAGAGTTCGGTGTGCGTTTGGAAGTGTAGCTGAAAACCGCCGCCAAAAGCAAGCCTTTGATCCGAAAAACCGCGACAAAACTCGATTTGCGGTCGGCCTTGAGGAATTTGCGAAAAACATCCTGAAACCGCTTGCTCCCACCAACACGGATCGATATAAAAGAACGAAATGAACGATTTGGACGTTTTGGCGAGCGTCTGATCGATTGGATTGACGATTTTGTCCCCCAATGGACGATTCCCTCGCCAAACAAAACCATTTATCGGAAAGAAGCAGTATGGCTCAAACGATCGCGAAGAAGCCCGCTCGGTCCAAGTCTAGCCGTTCCAACGTCGTCTCGGATGCTGTTGCCACCACGGCGACCGCCTCCAAGCCAACCAAGCTGCCCAAACGGGAAGCCAAGGCCAAATCGGGTGGCTTTGCCAAGACTTTTGCCTACGGCGAACTGGAAGCCTCGTTCGTGCACTTCTGCCAATTGGTCGTCCCCGAGATCAAGAGCCCGGAAGAGCTGCATCGCACGGTCAAGCGATTGGTGAACGAGCCGATCGAATACATTCCGCGAGCCGACTTCGATGATCTCGCTGCCAGCCAAGCGATCTTCGAGGACGGACGCTTGCTGCCTGTCGCTCCCGAGTCGGCGGCGCGGGGCAAGACTCCCGACCTGCCACCCCACTTGGCCAGACTGTGCGAAGCGAAGCTGCTGACCGCCGGCGAAGAGCAGCAGATCTTCAGCCGCATGAACTTCCTGCGCCATCGAGCCAACCAACTGCGGCTCGAACTGTCGATCGAATCGCCCGATGCTTGGACGGTTCGTCGCATCGAGGCATTGTTGCGAGCTGCCGATTGGTACCGCGATCGAATGATCAAGGCCAACATGCGACTGGTCATCTCGATCGTCAAGAAATTCGTGAACGTTCAAAACGCATTCGACGATTTGCTGAGCGATGGCATCGTCGCGTTGCTGCGTGCCGTCGACAAATTCGACGTCGGATTGGGATTCCGCTTCAGCACCTATGCAACGCAAGTGGTTCGCCGCAATACGTATCGCAAGGTGATGGACAAGCAAAAGGAACGCCAACGCGTCACGTTGAGCATCCACGACGCAGGTGTCGATGTCAGCGATGAGAATCGCGAATCTTCGATGAGCGAAGGCCGTTGGCACGAACTGCGCGGTCGCCTATCGAATATGCTCGATCAACTCGATCGTCGCGAAAAGCTGATCGTGCGAGCTCGGTTCTCGCTGGGCAGCCACCGCCGCGTTCAAACCCTGCAACGGCTGGCCGATCTTCTCGGTGTTTCCAAAGAGCGCGTCCGCCAGCTCGAAAAACGAGCCTTGGAAAAGCTGCGGGACATGGCGATTGAGCTGCCGCTGCTCGAAACGGAAGCGTAATCCGCATGCCAGAGTTCGTTGCATCCACACTTTTTTCGTGCGATCGCCATCGACTGTTTGAATACCACAAGGCCCCAGGGGCGATCGAGCGTCTGATTCCTCCTTGGGAAGACGTTCAAGTGATCGCGAGCCGCGACTCTCTCGAAGTTGGCTCGGAAGTTCTTCTCAAGCAAAAAGTCTTCGGCATCCCACAGCAGTGGCGTGCCCGGCATGTCGAGTTCGCCCCCGAGGACCTTTTTGCCGACACCATCGAGCAAGGCCCCTTCCGCCGATGGCTTCATCGACACGAGTTCGAAGCCCTGTCAACGAACGCAACCGGTTCGGCGGAATGCCGATTGACCGACCGCATCGCGTTTGAGCTGCCCTTGGCACCGCTGAGCAACATCGCGCTCCCTTGGGTGCGGACGAAGCTCACCGCAATGTTCGCATACCGGCATCGCATTACTGCCGATGACATCGCCGCCGCTCAAAGACTGAGTGCCATGCGCTCGCCATCGGCCCCTCCCGTCCGGATTGCGATCACCGGTTCCTCCGGATTGGTCGGCCAGCGCGTGATGGATCTTGCCAGCGTTTTGGGATGGCAAGTCGTTCGTATCTTGCGCCCCAACTCCGCTCCGTCTTCTTCGCGCGATCGAGCGAACATTCAATCGGTGGTTCTGGATCCAGCAAAAGCCAACACAGCCGAGTGCCTCGAAGGACTCGATGCCGTGATTCACTTGGCAGGGTATGGGATCGGTGAAAAACGATGGACCGATTCGGTCAAGCAACGCATTGCCAGCAGTCGCATTGAGACAACGCAACACCTGACCGATTTCCTCGGCCGGCTCGAGACACCGCCTCGCATCTTGGTCTCCGCTTCCGGCATCGGGATCTTTGGAGATCGAGGCGACGAACCGCTGAGCGAAGGCTCAGCCTCGGGGAATGCGTCCGATTTTCTCGTACAAGTGGCCAACGGATGGGAGGCTGCAGCGAAGCGTTTTGAACCTTTTGGGCGAGTCGCCATCGCCCGATTAGGCGTGGTGTTGCATCCGCGTGCAGGAGCGCTTGCCAAGCTGCTTCCACTGGCACGAATGGGGCTCGGGGGTCCGATCGGCAGCGGCCGTCAGTATTGGCCTTGGGTTCATATCGATGACGCGGCCAACATCTTGTTGCATCTCGCGGTGCAACCCAACATCCATGGCGCGTACCACGCAGTCAGCCCGCAATGCCCAACGCAAAAAGCGTTCGCCCAGACGCTCGGACGAGTGCTAGGACGTCCGGCATTCGTTCTCGCTCCAGCGTTTGCGATGCGAACCATGCTCGGCGAGATGGCCGGCCCCTTGCTGCTGTCCAGCACTCGCGCCACCACCGAACGGCTGCTCTCCAGCGGCTATGTATTTCGGTTTCCAAACCTGCAACACGCGCTCGAAAACCTGCTCGGCGTGCAATCGCGGTAATTGCCTAGCAACCCTTGCAAACATCGGCGCAGGTTTAAGAGTTCTCATCTGCGGTAAGGGCTGGCGAGGCACGATTCGTTAACTCTTTGGGTGGAGGCACTTCGCCCTTGCTCACGCGCCAGTCGAGCAATTGGAGTTCAACGCGTCGAAATCCGTTGAACTCATTGATCTGAGCGCGAAACGCCAGATCGAAGCGGCCGTTATGGCTGTTGATCTGCGGCGCCCACTCGGCTTGAGAAAACGCGACCGCGCGAAAGATCTGCCCATGCTGCTTGAATCGGGCATTCATGTGCCGTTCCCCCTGGCCAAAGAGCTTGGCTGGTTCGTGCAGCTCCACATCGCTGGCGACCAAGGTCGGGCGCGGGTTGCCCGCACCAAACGGAGCCATGCTTTCGATCGTCGATACGGTCTGAAGCGACAGTTGCTGGAACGACGTCTCGGCATCGACCATCAATGTCATCTCGGGATCACGACCGTCCAAACGGCTGCGGACCCAATCGCAAAACGCTTCGCGGAATTCGGGAATCTTGCGTTCGTCGATCCGCAATCCGGCTGCCGCAGCGTGTCCGCCGTACCCGATCAAATGCTCGCGGCATGCATGCAACGCATCGTGAAGATTGATGACGCCAGCCGAGCGTCCACTTCCGGTGGCGGGCCGCTGGGCGGTGGCATCGCAAGCGACGATGATCACCGGCCGCTGAAAACGGTCGGCCAATCGGCTTGCCACAATGCCGATCACGCCGATATGCCAACCGGGCGAATGCAGCACCAAGGCCGGTTCGGTCGATAAATCGTAGAGCTCTTTGGCTTGCTTGGTAGCCGCCAGCGTGATGCTGCGCTCGAGCGACTCCCGATCGCCGTTGAGTTGTTCGAGATACTCCGCGAGCCGCTGGGCTCGCTCGGGATCGCGCGTGGTCAGCAGCTCGACACCCAGTTGGGCTTGCCCCAATCGCCCAGCCGCATTGATCCTCGGGGCTAACGTGAAGGCGATGTCTTCTGCGGACAAGGACGATTTGCTGGAAAGCTTGGTCTGGGCCATCAAGGCCATCAAGCCAAGAGGCGCTTGCTTTTGCATCCAGCCGAGCGCTGCCCGCACCAAGATGCGATTCTCATCGATCAGCGGCACCACGTCGGCGACCGTTCCGATCGCGGCCAGCGTCATGGCGGACAGCAGATAAGCGCGATGGGATTCGTTCACCTTGCGCTGCCCCGAAGTCAATTGGCACAGCCGCCATGCCAGTTTGAAGGCAACCCCGGCACCGCACAGTCCGGGAAACGGATAGTTGCCGCCGGGCAAATCCGGATGGACGATGGCTACAGCCTCCGGCAGCACCTCGCGGCAATGATGATGATCGGTCACGATCAAATCGATGCCCAGGCTGCGGCAAAGCTGGGCTTCTTCGATCGCGCCGATTCCGCAATCGACACTGACGATCAGTTTGCGTCCCAGACGGTGCAACTGCTGAATCGCTTCCGCGGAAATGCCATAGCTGTCCTCGAGGCGATTGGGAACGTGATACGTCACATCCGCGCCGAGCATCTCCAAACAGGTCAGCATGATCGCTGTTGCCGTCATGCCGTCCGCGTCGTAGTCGCCGTAGACCGTGATCGGTTCTCGATCGGCGATGGCCTTCAAGATTCGATTGGCTGCGGTATCGATGCCTGGCAACAACTCCGGATCGCGTAGATCGGCGAACTTCGATTCGAGAAAGAACTTGGCACGGTCCGGGGTGTCGATGCCACGGACGGAAAGCAATTGCGCCACCACCGGATCGATGTTCAATTGGTCGGCCAGGCGCAAGAACGCACCCGAGTCATGCCCTCGAAAAATCCAACGTTTAGCCAAGTCTCGTTCCTCCGTGGTTCGGACGCATGAGTGAAAGCCTGCAGCGCGAGTGATGCCCTGCGGCCATGCCGCTGCGCGGGGAGTGCAAGCCCACCGCGAAACCGGGGCATCGCTAGGCCGCTCCGATGAACCCGCCCCAAGATATCAGAGACTCGCAAGCGGCCAACAGCACTCCGACGCCCCGGCCCAGGGTGCACGAAATCCCGCAGCCGACTCAATTTGAGACGGCCGGTCGCAAAAAAACGAGATTTCGGTCCATGAAAAAAGGCCGCTGCGTTGTCGCAACGGCCCTTAAACTCGTTTTTTTAGGTTTAGCGGTATCTTCACCGCCACTACCGAGAATCCACCAAAGTGTCTAACCGTGTTTGGCAACTTCCGCAGGCCGCCTTCCAAGGGGAAGACGCCGATTCAGAAGCCCCAAACGGTGCAACCGCTAGAGCTTACTTGCGCTTCTCGACGTGCAAGGTCGCACGACGCAGGCGAGGGCTGTATTTCTTCAGTTGCAACTTCTCAGCGCCAGGCTTTCTCAGCAGCACGTAATTGATGTCGCCAGTCTCTTGGCACACCAGGAAGGTCGTTTCTTTCTTCTTTTTGCTCTTAGCCATTCCGGATCTGAGTTCATCTGGGGAAACGTAGTCAGAAAAAATGCAGGAGGCGTATTATGCAGTTCGATTCCGGATCTGGCTAGTTCATTTCGCCGGAAAGTTAGTCGATGAACGCTTTTGGGAACTTTTGGCTCGCAAATTGCTTCCAAGTTGCTAATCGACTGCCCAAGGCCAGCCAACTTTGCCTGACTGGCATCTTCGTCAACGCCGTTCAACTCGCGCCGTTTTCGAGGGTGCCCAAGCAATTTCTGCCGCTGGCTCGTTGGACGGAAATCGAAGGGTGCGATGCCGCAATGGCGCATCGCGATCCTGAGCGGACCATGCCGAAAGGGATGCAGGTGACAAAGCCTGTATGCAATCGGCCTAATGGTCTTGAGTTTGGCGGATCGTACCGTTTGTCGGATCGTTAAAAGGGGGCTCGCATTCGTGCGAGAGAAGGAACAAGTCATGGAACGTCGCGAACATCGTCAGTCTTTTCAAAAGCACGCTCGATGGTTGCTGCACAAAGTTCTCCGCGATGCATCGCTGGTTGAAACCGACCGCGCCAATCGCTCGATTCGCTTCGAGCCGCTGGAGCGTCGTGAACTCATGGCTGCGGACTTCTTCGACTCGACCTTGGCCGCAGGAACCACGGCTGAGTTCGCGCAGTTCGGCTCCCCCACGACCGCTTCCACCTCGGGCATGCAAGCCGAAGGAGAAGCGGTTGCCGCCAACGATCTGGTCGCCTTTGCCAAGGCGCTGACCACCGCTGGAGCCAAACTCTACGGCGCCGATTGGCAAGCCGACACCACCAGCCAACGCGCCCTCTTCCAAGAAGGGGCCACATCGCTGCCGTTCGTGGAAGTCACCAATGCGGACCGTTCGTTGAACACGATCGGTACGCAGCAAAGCATCACCACCTACCCGACGTGGAAGTACGCCAACGGCAAGACGGCCACCGGCATTCAAACCCTGGCCCAGATCTCCGCCGATTCGGGAGTGGCCATTCCCCAAAGCATCCGACCCTCGATTGTCGAGATCCCCAACCAAACGGTGCTGTTCCGATCTCCCATGCACGTGCCGATCGATGCCTACGACCCGAATGGCGGGCCGTTGACGGTCACCGTTTCGAGCAGCAACCCCAGCGCTATCTCGGCCGAATTGGTTACCAATACCAAGTCGGTCCGCATGGTCGTGAACGGCTATGGCGAAATGACCTATCGTTTGTTTGCCGACGAAGCCCCGCGCCCCGTGGGCCGCTTTGAACAACTCGTAAACTCGGGCTTCTACAACCAAACCGCCAACAACAAGATCACCTTCCATCGCGTCATCGATGGCTTCGTGATCCAAGGTGGGGACCCCACCGGGACAGGCAGCGGCGGTTCGACGCTCGGCAGCTTTGATGACCAATTCAATGTCAACCTGCAGCACAACCGCACCGGCATCCTGTCCTATGCCAAGTCGTCCGACGACACCAACGACTCCCAGTTCTTCGTCACCGAAGGACCGCAGCGCCACCTCGACTTCAACCATTCGATCTTTGGACAACTGATCGAAGGGGATGCCGTTCGCGATGCAATCTCGCGCACCCAAGTCAGCAGCCAAAAACCGACCAACGACGTGATCATCAAGTCGATGGAGATCTTCAACGACAACGAAAATGGGTTGGTTCGATTGAAGGCGCTCGGAACCACAGGTTCGTCGACCATCACCGTGACCGTGACCAATTCGGAAGGGCAAACATTCTCGCGCACCTTCCTGGCGACCGCTGCACCGGACACCAACAACGGCACTCCGTTCCTCAATGACATCGCGGTTCCACCCATCGCCCCAGGGCAGACGGTGACGATCCAACTGTCGGCACAGGACAAAGAAGGAGAGGCGGTCTTCTATGGCGCCACGCGTCAAGGCAGTGTGCCTTACACCTTCGACCTCAACAGCAGCACCGGTTTGCTAACGGTCACGGCCCCGAGCAACTTCACGGGTTCGTTCTCCTTGAACGTCGGCGTGCGGGCTGCGTCGGCCACCACCGCGACCGTTTTCGATGACAACGAAGCGTTGACGTTCAACGTCGCCACCCCGGTCACGGCACCGACGTCGATCGATTTGCTCGCGACCACCGATTCGGGGACGAGCGATTCGGACAACATCACCAATGCCGCGAACATGCAATTCGTCGTTGCAGGAACGACATCCGGCGCCACAGTAACGTTGAAAGTGGGCAATCAAGTCGTCGGCACTGCCGTTGCCTCAGGCACCACCACGACCATCACCACCAACCTCGTGTCGCAACAGGGTGCGGGAACCTATTCGATCGTCGCCACGCAGACCGTCGGCAGCACGACCTCCAGCGCCTCGCCGGCCCTCAGCGTCACGTACGACCCAACCGTGCCGGTTGCCATTGCTGCAGATGGACTGCCAACGCGGGCCAATGTCGGCACGCCGCTGAACTTCAATCTGAGCCATCCTGAAGAAGGCTCCGGATTGCGATACGTGCTCGATAGCGCTCCGGCTGGGATGTCCATCGATCCCGCGACAGGAGTGATCTCTTGGACTCCCACCGCAGCCCAACTGGGCCCCCAAACCGCCACCCTTCGATTGAGCGATGCGGCTGGCAATATCCAATCGCAAACGTTGGCCATCAACGTTGCCGATGTGGCCAGGATCGGCGTGAATATGTCGATCCAAAGCACCACCGGCGCACCGCTGACATCGCTGGCGCTCAATCAAGAGTTCAACTTGAAGATCACGTTGCAGGATCTGCGAACCGATGGTGTCGATGCCGGCCAAGGGGTGTTCTCGGCCTACATGGATTTGCTTTACGATGCCTCGAAGGTCGAATTGGTCGGCACCAGCCCGATCACCTATGACGGACTGTTCGGAAACGGCCGGACCGGTGATACCAGCACCGCGGGCACGATCGAAGAGATGGGCGCTTTCTCAAGCTTGACCGTCGGCCCGGGCCGCGATCCGCAAAACTTCATCACCATCCGCATGCGAGCCAAAGCCAGCGGCACCGCGAACTTTACGATCAACGAAGCCGAGACCGCCGGGCGTGGCTTCTCGATCTTCAAGGAAGATGCCGCAGTCCCCGCCAACCGAGTGCTCTTCGGAACCGCGTCGGCAGCCATCAATCAGAACTTCACGCTGGTCAATGACACCCGAAGCGTCAACGAAGATTCGACCAACACCACCATCGATGTCCTCGCGAACGATACCGTGGTGCCCAACACCAACACCACGCTGACTTTGCAGTCGGTTTCGTCGCCCTCGCAAGGTGGAACCGTGTCGATTTCCTCGGACAATCTCCGACTGATCTACACGCCGAAGGCCAACTTCAACGGCACCGAAACGTTTACCTACACGGCCCGCGATCAATCCGGAGCTACGGCGACGGCAACGGTCACCGTGCAGGTCCAAGCGGTCAACGACAACCCGATTGCCACCAACGACACGGTCACCACGATCCGTTCGGGAGACAAGGATGTCTTCATCGATGTCCTCAGCAATGACACCATCGGCCCCGACGCAGGTGAAACCCTGACCGTCAGCGCCGTAGGCACCCCCAATCAAGGAGGAACGGTCAAACTGGCCACAGGCTCCAACGGTGTGGTTTACACGCCCAAAGCCGGATTCGTCGGGACCGAAACCTTTACGTACACCATCAGCGATGGCCAAGGCGGAACGGCTTCGGCCACGGTCTCGGTCGTGGTCGGACCCGCGGTTCCTCCCCCTACCGTCGTGGGTGAATCGCGCTCCGTTGCCGAAGACTCCGCCGCCGTCGATTACGATGTTCTCGCAAACGATACGCCGGCTGCGACCGGTGATACGCTGACCGTCATCTCGGCCACCTCGCCCAATGGCATCGTCACGATCACCAACAATGGCACGCGAGTGAACTACACTCCGAAACCCAACTTCAATGGCACGGACTTGGTCGTCTACACCGTTCGCAGCAGCAACGGCGGGACCGCGCAAGGCACCTTGACCATGACCGTCACGCCGGTCAACGATGCCCCCACCGCGGTAGCAGACAGTTTGACCGTCCTCTCGACTCCCAACCAAACGGTCGACGTTCTCAAGAACGACACCAACGTGGACTCCGGCGAGACGCTGACGATTACGTCTGTAACCCAGCCTGAATCCGGCAAAGGCACCATCAGCATCGCCACGGGTAGCAAGTCGCTGGTCTATTCGGCTCCCAACACCGACTTCACCGGCAACGTCACCTTCCAATACACGATCAGCGATGGCAACGGATTGACGAGCACCGCCACGGTAACGCTCGCAGTCGTGAATTACACTCCTCGCGACGTCGGGGTCATCGCTGTGACGCCGGTGCAGGGAGTCCTGCTCGTCGCACAACAGATCTCCGGCCAAACCGGCAACGCCCCGGTCTCGATGACTCCATCGGCCGAAGGCAATCTGTTCCGGCTCGACAGCGTCGGTCCAGGTACCTACGAGTTCAGTGTCCCGAGCTTGCCGTTCTTCTTGCAAAAGGAAAGCGCCAAGACCGTCGTCTCAGCATTCAACGATGGTTCATCGCTCGCCAACTCACTCCAAGTTGGAACGCGCGATCCGCGTTTCCTGGATCTTCGAGACTTCACCAGCCAGAACTTGCGCAAGGGCATCACGGTCGCTGTCCAACCCGGCCAACAAGCCTTCTGGTATGACGGCGTGAAGGATTGGAGAACGTACTCCAACATCCAAGTCAGCTTGAACACCGCGGCCACGCAATTGACCATCAATGCTGTGAACCCGACGAAGCAAAATGTTCAAGCCACACTGGCCACAACCGATTCGAAAGTGTCGCTCCGAACCCGAGAAGGCAACAACTATCTCTATCGCATCAACGCGGCTCCAACGGAACTAAACTTCACTGTCGTCACTCCGCCTGCCACGAGCTTGCGAACGGCCGATGCGAGCCAAACGGATACCGCTTCGAATGGATCCACCGCTGAAGGCGAAGGCGGATCGGCACTGCGTTCCGCGCCGCTAGCGGCTTCCAACGTCGATGCGGCGTTCGGACAGCTGACGAGCCAAAGCGCTAGCACCAGCGCTGCACCTCCGGTCGAACTCGGAAACGCGATCGATACGGTTGCCAACAATCAAGCTCGCTCGGTGAGCCTGTCGGACTTCCGCAGCCGCCGCTGATCGCTTGCCAACCGCACCAGCACATGAGGTGAGTCGCGTTCAGTCCGAGCGAGGCTCACCTCATTTCGTTCCTGCGTGCATCGCCCGCCGTCACGGGCTTTCTGCACTGGCTGCTTTCTGTTTAGTCGGTGCTACCAAGAGATCGATTCCGTACCGGGAACGCACCACTCGAAAGCCCGCCCGAAGCGCCTCGTCGCGGACGCGCGCGGTCTCTTCGTGCGTCTGCTGAAACGATTCGCGATGATCGAGCAGAATCGTATCGTATCGAAGTATCGGCGATGCCAACGCAGGCTCAAGCCTTTGCAGCCCATCGTACCGCTGCCAGAACTGTCCGACAGTCTCGACGTCCTTAGCTCCCAGACAGTGAGCCGCGATTCGCCCCGTCGCAAGGATCCGCATCGCTCGAAACGGAATGGAACCGGCTCCATACATTCGCAAGGCTTCCAATTCGCGACGCAACCATCGCTGATCTTCCGATCCCAGTTCGCGCCGCTCCTCGGATTGAACGCCATACGTCTTCGATTTGACGTCGACCAAACTATCCAAACTCCACGGCATCTGCCCAACGAAGATCCCCAGCAACGTTCCGCTCACCGCGAATCCTACCGCCCGCGGATGCAGTCGCGATGCAAGTGACAAGGGTCGCAGCGCCGATTGGCGATCTGCACTCGCATGCATCGCACCGACGATCAACACCGGCAGCAACGTGCTGGGATATTGGAAGGCAATGCTCTGCGCGGGCAAATGTTCCCACAAGATCAACACCAACAGCGGCAGCCCGACAGCCAGCATCGACCACGCAAACCGCGCGCTCGCAAAGAACGCAAACGGCCCCAGCAACAACGCGAGGAACGCCCCGTTTCTGGGTCGCGTTAGCAAATCAAAGAAAACGCGAGGCTGCGCCACCGGCGACACGAGAATCTCAAGCGGTGTCTTGCCGAGTTTAGCAAAGCGCCCCGTCTGGAACTCCGCCAACCCGCTCCATCGATACACAGCCACGAATCCGAACGTTGCGATCAACCACACCACCAACCATACAAGCCACGGACGCGAACCTGCGCCTCGCTCCGGCTCGACGGATGCGTCACCAGGCTGTGCCGCCCCCCATCGCTGCATGACTGCTTCACGCACCATCATCATCGCGGAAAAGCATCCGATGGCCACGAACACCCCTTCTTCAAAACTCGCCGCGAGCACCGCCAACGCCGCAGCAACCACCGGGCGCTTGCTCAACCATGCCCAATAACTTGCCAGCATGCACGGGATCGCCAGTGAGATCGGCTGCCAAGCGTACGTGTCAGCGACGTTCATCTGACCGAGCGCGGGCAACATCAACCACCCCAGCCCCATTGCAACCGCAGTCCATCGCTCCAAATGCAACGCCCGCGCGATCGCGTACACCAGCAAGCTCGAGCCAGCCAAGCAAGCAGCTTGAATCGCAAAGATCGTCCCCGCATGCGTCAACGCCCAAGCCAACGGCACCAAGAGCAACAATCCTGGATTGAAGTGATCCCAGAACGGTGGCAAGACCGGCGTCTCCATCAACAGCCCTCGCCCTTGCTGCGTATTGAGGACCCGCAATGTGAAATGACCAAAGTCATTGAATCCCAACTGAAACGACTCCCACAAACGATACGACTGCACGTACCACCAAACGCCGCATGCGATGGTCGCTAGCACCAAACTCCACCATGGCAATCGCTCGGACCACCAATCGCCCCGGCGCTTTTGCCATTGAATGCTCCGGTCGCACGCTCCGATCCAGCACATCACGGCAGCACCGCTCCACAGCCCAAACCACCACGGCTCGCACCAGCTCGGAGTCAGTACCCCATTCCAAACGCAGCGCATCGCGATCGCGGCCAGCGGCAACTGCGCGAACATCATGCAGCCCATCCCAAACCACCAACCGCGGCCGTTCGTCATCGCGTTCACGGGATAACAAATCGCTGCGATCCCACCGATCAACACGGCAACCCCCAATAGCAACCACAACATTCCCGGCGATGCCGCAAGGACTTCCAGCGCAGGAGGGACCGTCGGCAACGTGCCATAATCAAACACCAACTGAATGCGAGATGAGAGCGCCGACGCCGTTGCAAGCCACATGCCGCACATCAGCGCGATAGCAATCCACCCCCATATATGCAACGCAGACTGCTGGCCCAACGCGGCCTTCGCCGTTGCGGATCGGGGATTGCCTCGCGGCGCGGACTTCATAGAAAGATCGCTAAGGGTGGAACGTGATCGTAGCGTGTAGATCCGGCGTTCGCGGGAAAGGCCAACCATCCTTCGAGACCTTTTCCACGCTGCGGTTTTCTGATCATACTCCCTGCGAATCCGGATGGCGATCCACTACAATCCAAGCCGCCCGCACACGCCGAACCTGCCCATCACAACGCCTCTCCCAACGCATCGCGCTAGAAACTCAGCACTTACCATGGATGAATCCAACGCCTCGCCTTCCACCAGCACCGAAGTCGCATGGAAGCCCCTGACCGCAAAACAACGACGCGTGCTCGGGACGTTGATGGAAAAGTCGAAAACCACTCCCGATGCGTACCCGATGACCTACTCGGGTTTAGTGACAGGCTGCAATCAAAAAAGCAATCGCGCCCCGATTACCCATTACGACAGCGATCAAATCGAAGCCATAGTCGATGAACTGCGATCGCTCGGCGCGGCTACGATCGTGCAAGGCAACGGACGGGTTACCAAAGTCCGCCACTACGCCTACCAATGGCTCGGCATCAGCAAGGTCGAAGGCGCCATCATGACCGAACTGCTCCTGCGCGGCGAACAAACCATCGGCGAACTCCGTACGCGAGCCTCCCGCATGGAACCGATCGCCGATCTCGACGAACTCAAGCGATTGCTCGATGCGCTCAAGGCCAGGAACTTGATCGTCGAACTCTCGCCGCCTGGTCGCGGACAAATCGTGAGCCACAACCTCTACCCAGAATGGGAGTTGGAAGCGGTCCAGAAAAGCGTGGCTGCCGGTGCCAGCGCCGCCGTCATGCTCGAGGATGCCGATGACGCCCCGACCACCCCGCGCTCGAGCGCTTCTTCGAGCGCTCCTCAATCGAGTCGCGCTGAAGCGCATGCTGCTGACATCGCTGAGCTCAAGGCAACCGTCGAACGGCTGACACAACGATTGGAACGGCTCGAAAAAGAAATCGGGCTCGAGTCGTAAGCCGCGACTATCCCGCGCTGCGAACCCCGTTCTCGGTTTCGATGGCTTCGTAACGTCGTCGGCCACCGACCCACGTGCTGCGCACCCACCCCACCAACTCGCTCCCATCCAACGGAGTGTTGTACGATTTGCTCTTCATGCGATCGGTATCCACGAGCCATCGTCGCTCGGGATCGACCAAGATGACGTCCGCTGGCCGCCCCACGCTCAACCGCCCACCAGGTTGCTTGAGCAACTTCGCCGGATTCAAACTCATCTTCTCGATCACCGAAAGCCAATCGAGGATCCCGGGCCGAATCAGATAGGTGACCACTTGCGCGAGCGCCGTCTCCAGCGCCATCATCCCAAACGGGGCCGCATCGATTTCGAGCATCTTCTTCTCGAGCGAACACGGGCGATGACCACTGCTGATGATATCGATCGTGCCATCGGCCAATCCCGCCAAGCAAGCCTCCACATGCTCGCGCGATCGCAAGGGCGGTTTGACTTTGTAATTGGTATCGAAGGACCGCATCCGATCATCGGACAAATGCAAATTGGCGACATAGATGCCGGCGGAGAAGGGGAGGGAACGCTGCTTTGCTCGGCGGCAGAGCTCCACGCTCCCCAATGTGCTGATGCTCGTTAAGTGCAGCTTGCCACCGGTGGCTTCGACCAATCGCAAATCCCGGCTGGTCGCGAGATCCTCGGCTTCGGCCGGGATCGGCGAGAGCCCGAGCTTGAGCTGCTCCAGCCCTTCATGCATCACGCCCCCGCGGGCCAGCGAACCGATCTCGGGATGATCGAACACGTAGCGATCAAACATGCTGCAGTACTCGAGCGCCCTGCGCAACAGGCCGGTATTCTCAAGCGCCGAGGGGGCATCGCTCAACGCGACTGCTCCCGCTTCCACCAGCGAGCCGATCTCGGCCAGCGTCTCGCCTTTGCGCTCTTTGCTCACGCAGCCAATCGGCAACAGCCGGCAATGGTCGGCTCGCAACCCTTTGGAATAGACGAACTCGATGCTCGCCGCCGTATCCATCGGTGGCTCGGTGTGCGGTGATAACGCGACACTGGTGTACCCCCCAGCGATGGCGGCCGCCGTCCCCGTCGCAATGGTTTCGTCTTCCTCGCGCCCCGGCTCCCCGAACTCTGTCGCCAAATCAAACAATCCCGGCGCGACGATGCATCCACGCGCATCGACCCGCTGAACATCGGCCGGCACGTCGCCATCGCTGGGATCGATCGCGGCGATCACGCCGCCGTGAAGCAACAACCTGCCCACGCGGTCCGTGCGCGTTTCAGGATCGATCAGCCGCCCATGTTCAATCAGCCAATTGGTGGATTCGCTCACGGTTCTCAACTCAAGGATTGCTAGTGAATCATCGCCAGTCGCGAGTACGATAGCATAAACTTCAGTTTGCATAAACTTGGCGCGACCGGGAGCCACCCGTGCCAAAGGGTTGCACGCGCTCAGCCGTCGCTCGATTCGACTTGGCCGACATTGGGATCGCCGACCAATCGCTGCATGTATTCGCCCTCCGCACGGCGCATTTTCTTGGTCTCCGAGGGCGTTTTGTCGTTCAAGCCCACGATGTGGAGCATGCCGTGCACGACGTACAAAAGCAGCTCGTGCTCCGGGTTCCAACCATTCTCTTGGGCAACCCGTTTTGCCATCTCGGCGCTGACTACGATCTCTCCCTCGAGCAACGCGTCCGACTCGGTCGTGTCAAAGCTGATCACATCGGTCGGATAATCGTGCTGGAGAAATTCTCGGTTGACCCGATGAATCTCCGCGTCGTCGACGATGGCGAGAGAAATATGCCCCTCGGACCACCCAAAATCGCTAGCAATGGACTCGATCGCCTCCACGAGGGTGCGCCGTTTGATTTTGACCGCATCGCAGCCACGGTGAATGGGGATTTTGATCGTCATGCCGGTGGTAGTTTGGGAGGGATGTTCGGGTCGCAGAGAATGTAGCTGTCGGTGAGGATATTCGCACTGCGCAAAAGCGCCTATCGTCAAGCGGGATCGGAGCTTAGGAATCCAGGCGAACGGCGTCAAAATTGATAAAAACCTTTCGCTTCCCAGCCGGTTATGCCGAAACATACGAATGTATTCGCAAACCAGCAAGTCTGGTCGAGTGTGGGGGGCCGCGTTCATCGAATATCAGCCACGGAAGGCTTCTTCTATCGTGGATGACGCGCGACACGTTCCCTCCGCTGCTCAAGGACATGAGTTTGCAGGTGCCGAGGTTCTGAGTGAATGGCTCCAAAGCGCCGTAGTTCCCGCAAAACATTCCGTAGGAGGATATCCATGCGACGATTCTTTTTGGGCATGGCGATTGCCTCGCTGACCGCCGGTGCTCCTTTGACGGCGTTTGGTGGAGATCGCGAGATCGCCGACGCCATCATTGCAACCGTCAAGCAAGCTCAAATCGACCTAAAGGGATTGGAAGTCGACCTAACCGTGGAAAACGGGAATGTGGTAGTCTCCGGTTCCGCCGCGAGCCAACAACAACTCGAGCAAGTACTCGCTGCTGCCCGCGATACCGATGGAGTCAAATCCGTCGATAACAAAGTCAGCTTGGCTGCTCCGTCGCTGGTTGCCGCCACTGCACCTGCTCCCAACAGCGTTGTACCCGCATCGGCCAACGAACCACCCGCACTGTTGCCAGGCCCAGCGGCAACACCGGCTGCTTCGACCGCTGACGCATCCATCACCGATGAAATCTTGACCAAACTCGGCACAGCTCAAAAGGCTGGCCAACTCAAGAACTTCGACCTCGACGTTTCCACCGTCAACGGAGAAGTCTGGGTCCGCGGTTACGTCGCCACCCCTGCCCAAAAGGCATTGGTTCTCGGCACCGCACAACGCATCAAGGGTGTACAACGCGTTGTCGATGAAGTTAGCCTCGGCGGAGTGCGAGCTGCCAGCAACAACGTCCCGATGCAAATCGGCGGCCAAGTACCCGGCGTTCCGCAAGTTCCCGCTGTCAACATCCCTGGCGTTGGCAATGTTGCTGTTCCCGGTGTCGGTGGCGTGGGTGCCCCTGGCGTCGGTGGCATTGCTGCTCCTGGCATCCAAGGCGTTCCCATGGACGCTGCAATCGGTGCTCCTGCCGTTGGTGGCGCTCCACGCCCCTTCGCTCCGAGCGGATTGCAAGCCGGCCCTGTAGGTGGATACGGCGGAGGAGTGCAAGCTCCTCAAGCTCCGGTCCCCATGCAAGGTGGCCCGTCCTACGGCGGTGGTGTACCTCGCTACGACCAACCCTACATGCCCAACTACGCTTGGCCAAGCTACGCTGCCTACCCCAACTATGCAGCCGTGACCTACCCCAAGCAATACAGTGCATCGGCTTGGCCTTACATCGGCCCGTTCTATCCCTATCCCCAAGTTCCATTGGGATGGCGACGCGTCTCCCTCGAATGGGATGACGGACTGTGGTATCTCGACTTCACGCACAAGTAAGCGTGCGTGAATCTCGAACTCGCTTAACCCAGAGGGCCTTGGTCAAATTGATCAGGGCTCTCTGTGTTTGTGGACCGAGCCGAGCCTCGCGCCAGTCCATCCCGCTGGCTGGATGCATCGCTGGCCGGATGCATCACCGATCCTGACGCAATCGCAAATAGCGGATGATGTCGGCGATCTCTTCGGTGCGGAGCAATTGCTCGAACCCCTCGGGCATCAACGAGCGCGCGGTGGACTGCACGTTGCTCAAGCTCCCTTTAGACGCGCTAGCAACCCGACCTTGGGCATCCACCCACTCGATGCTGGTCTCATCCTCGCGCAGCTTGAGTCCCGTGATGACTTCTCCGTCCTCGGTCATGGCTTGAAACGCTCGGTACTTGTCGTCCACCGCGCGATTGGGATCGAGGATGGCGGTCAGCCACGCTTCATTGGTCCAATGAGCCAGCCCACCCAACGCCGGCCCCAATGCGACTTCGCCCCCCAATGCGTTGTCCCCTTTGTCTCCCGCTTTGCGCGGTTCGTGGCACACGGCGCAGTGCTTCTCGTACGCGACTTTGCCGGTCGCGGCATCCGCCCCCGGTTGCGAGGCGCTCGCCGCGCTACGGTTCGGCCAGTGCTCCAATGCGTGCCGAACGATCGCAGCGCGATCGGCCCCCGGGGCCGGCCCAAACCGCGTTAGGACCTTCTCCGCCAACGCCCCCGTCGCAGCACTTCGCATCGCCTGCAGCGAAACCGCATCCAAATCGCCCGCCGACACCTTCCCCTGTTCGATGGCTTCGATCAATCGCTCGATCGACTCGGGCGTCTTGGTCCAATCCGACAACGCCGCTCGCTTGGCACCCTCCGATAACGCGCTCCATACCCCCAATACCCGGTCGGTCGATTCTCCTCGCAGACGCACCAGCGTTCGAGCCAACCAACCCGCCCACTCGCGATCCCCATCGGATGCCGATGCCTTCTGCAACGCGGACAGCAATCGCGCGTGGTCTGGCCCCCAGTTGGGTCCCATCTTGGACAACATCCATTCCGCCGCAGCGATCTTGGTAGCCAGCTTTTCCTCCGGCGTATCGATGGCCTTTCGAGCGGAAGCGAGCAAGTTGTTCACCTGGGCAGGTTCCAAGGCGCGCGAGGGGTTGGCCAACGCGAACTGCCGGGCAAAAGTGAAATGCCACGCTGGCCGCGACTCCATAGGCTGCGCGATCAATTGCAAGAGCCGCTGGTTTTGCGAAGCAAGCGTTTGCGGCAACAACTTTTCAATGATCTGCGAGCGACCTTGGACCTTTTCAACGGAACTATCCTCTTCTTGTTCAAGCAATGCATTGAGAACTCCAGAGGCCGACTTGGGATCGATGAATGCGACCCCTTCCACCACCCAGCGATCGTTGGCGTGCATGGCCAAAGCCTTTGCGATCTCGACGGTATTCGGCTGCTTCGCGTAGCTCGACTCGATCGCCATAGCCAACGCCAGCGAAGCCGATTCGCGAACCCGTTCGGGCTTGACCTTGGCCCAGAGTTTTTCGCGCAGCGCTTCGGGATCGGGCATGCGATCCAATTGCTGCAGCAAAAACTCCAACCACTTGGCATCCCCCACTCCCAACATGACTTCGAACTGCCCGGTCGTGCACTTGCCGATGCACAACAACGTCGCCAAGGCCCGAACACGAGCTCGGGTGTCGAACGCAGTCATCATCCCTTGCATGAGTTTGCTCAAGCACTCGTCGGACAATCCGCGCGTACGGTGCCGATCGATGAGTTCCTGCTGCGCTAAATCGGAACGCGCCCCATTCGGTCCCAATATCTCGTTGACCAGTTTGACATCGTCGAGCTTGCCAAAATGCGTCCAAGGCTTAGGTTCGAAATCGGTTCTGCGGACGCGATAGATGCGGCCTTGATCTTCACCCGCCCGCACGTTGATGCGTCGCTGCCATTCCTCGGGAATCCACTCGGGGTGCTCGATCACGTAGCGATACATGTCCACGATCCAGAGCGAACCATCGGGTGCATTCTCGATGCGAACCGGCCGAAACCAAGGATCGCTCGATCGCACGAATTCGCGCTTCGTATCTGCATCGATACGCAGCGCCGCCCAACTCGCCCCATCCGGTTCCAACTTCATGCGCGAAACCAAATTGTGGACCGGCTCGCACACCAGAGCATAGCCTCGCATCTCCTCGCCTTGCCCGCTCCCGCGATTGAGGATCGTGCTGCAGGCGGAGGTAAAGCGATTGATGGCGTACAGATCGTTGAAGCGATCGGCTTGCTGGCTGATGGGAAAGACCGGTGGAATGCTCGGCGGCCGCGTCATGAGTTGGTATCTCTGTCGTGGAAAGGCCTGGCTCCGCTCCATCCATCGATACGGAAAGACATAGTGAAACATCGGCAAACTGTTTTCGTTGCCAAACCAATGCCCCCAATCATCGGTCGCTCGAATGTACTGCGTTACCCCCGTCTCCAACCGCACCGTTCCCGTATCGGGATCGAGGCTCAGATCGCATCCGGCCGCGCGCAACGTGGCCGCATCGGAGGTTGCCAACAGCCCTTTGCCTGTCGCCACGACCGTTTCGGTTCCTCCGCCAGGACCGAAGTGCAATCGATGATCCATGCCATACGTGAAGCCATGCACGCGGTGCTGCGGATTGCCTTCCGGGAAACCTGTCGCCAGCGTGATCCGTTGATCGCAAACACCATCGCCGTCTTGATCGCGTGCAAAGAACACTTCGGGGGCACACGCCACCACCGCACCGTCTCGCCAAGCTGCGATGCCGGCGGGGAAACTCAGTCCATCGAGAAAGACGGTGCTCTTGTCCAGCTTGCCATCCCCATCGGTATCTTCCAATGTTTTGATGCAACCCGACTTGCCTCCTCCCAACGGATAGTCTCCCATTTCCACCACCCATACTTTGCCGTCGCGACCAAATGCGATGTTCACCGGATCGGTGACCAAGGGCTCGGCTGCAACGAGCTCAATCGTCCATCCATCGGGGACTTCGATCGCGCTCAGCGACGCTTCTGGTGAACGAGGCTCCTCGGGTGGATGCGATTGCTTTGAAAGTTGCAGCACGCGATCGACGATGGTCTCTTCGGTCCCCGAGACCCAGCGTCCAGGTTGGCGGTAGTACAGCATCGAGCCTTCGGCTTCGTAGCCCCCTTCGGTGCGAATGCGTTCGCTGGCAACATACGCAAACACATCATCGACATACGCCGCAACCCAAACATTTGCGAACTGGCTCAGCTCCTTTTCGAATCGAATCTGGTAGTCGACGACGACCTCTCCCCCCATAAAGACCCATGCCAACTCGGTGCCAAAGGTCCAAAGATGCACCGGAGCTGGATACGTCTCGGGCAAACGGTCTTTCCGAGTCAACAACTCCAGCCAGTGATCGGCCGCGTTTCGCTCGTGCTGCGACGGTCCGGCCTTCATCTCTTCGAGCCGAGCGCGCGTGGGCCGCTCGGAGGCCAAGGCGACCAAGGTAAACGTCGCCAACGTCGGAGCAGGCAACGGCTTCATGGCCGCGCTCACGACTTTCAGCACCGATTCGCTCAGCTCTTTGCCGTGTGCTCGGGCGTGTTCGATGGTCCCTCGCGGGTTCGGGTTGGCATCTGCTCCGCAGCCGATGATCGGCAAGGCGATGCAATCTGGAAACTGCGATTCGAGATGGGCCGCTGAGATGCCCGCCCAATCGCCGCTGATGCGGTTGGCCTCCGGCGAGACCGACGTGCAATGGCAAGCGACTTGATACGCGATCGCAATGTTCTTTCCCTGGCCATTGGTGACCCGCAGCACGCGGACACTGCGATCCACGGGTCCATCGTCGACGGTTCCGATGGCCACCCATTTCTTGTCCTTGATCATGCGGCGATTGATCGGGAACTCGGCACGACCGAGCTCATATTCGACGTTGCCTGGCTGCAATTGAGCCCCGGCTTGGAGAACCGCGTCGATGATCTTGGCAACCAATCCTTCGGTGTAGCGTTTGCTTGCTTGCAATTCGCTTTCGCTCATGGGCGGTCCGAACAAATTGGGCAAGACGCCATCGAGATGCGGGGCGGTGTGCGCGTGGGTGGTGCACAGCACGACCCGCGAACGATGCGTGCCGAGGGCAGGCGATACTTTTTCGAGGATCGCTTCGGTCATCTGAGGCGAGATACCGATCGCATCGATAGAGACCAGCACCAGCGGGGACTCGGGCGTGGGCGATGCGGAATCGGGGACTCCGGATTGGCTGGCGACCGGTCGGAGGACCAACGCTCTGACAAAAAGCCGATCTTCAATCGAAGAAGTGGGTTCCAAGCGCGAAGCATACCCGCTCAACCGCACCGGCTCTTCGGGGGTGATGTCGACCTTGGCCGCTCCGACCATCCAGCGCGTCTCCTCGCACTTGGCTGTGGACAGCAGACCGAGGCTGCAAGCGATGGCAGCGACCGTGGCAACGAGGAGTTTGCAGGGGAAGCCGTGGCAGGCTGTCGGGAACGTGAATCTTCCGATCATCGCGATTGCCCTTCGAGAAAGCGTCGATGCAGAGCTCTCACTACATTCGATGAGTGGCTGCATGGGGAGCGGCCCGCGATTGTACCGCGCCGTGCCCACCGCGCCTCAGTGTTTTCAAACTCAACGCACACCGGAAGCCCATGAAACACAGAGACACGGAGACCACAGAGCAAACCGGGCGTCGATTCCGCGGTGGGCTGGACTTCGACCCTCGGTAATCCCGGATGGACCACATTTATGGTCCAAAGGAAATCGACAGTCAGGAGAAATGATAAAGTTAATGAGCTGCTTCGTGGCGTTCCGAGCCTGAAGGGGTTTTCGAGAAATGGGCGTTCGCGTGATCACTCTGCGGCAGAATCGTCTGCGAAATCGGTTGAAGGAGAGTCCTAATGTCAATGCGCGTAGCATTACGAGTTGCACTTGCTGCGGGTGTGCTTTGCCTGTCCATCATTGCCGCTTTCCAACGTTACAGTGGATCGAAGGTCGTCGATGAAGGCCGCCTACTGAAAGACAAATCCAATCACGCAATGATTGTTCCATTCCCGCGAAGCGATTGTATGGAGGTGTATCATGGAATCGGGATGTCCAGGAACAGCATCGAGGTCGATGGACGACTGATCGACCAAGGTAGCCTCAAAAGCGAGATTGAGAACGCTCTCGATCACAACGCGACCACAAAAGCTATCGTGCTCATCATCGGCGTTTCGAGCAATAACCACGAAGAGGCTGAGGCGTTCTTGCGTAGCGCTGCAAGCGAACGCGGTCTGGCATTCTTTCTGTTTTTTGAAAACTCAACGTACTCGCTTGAATTCAAGCCCTGAACTCGGCTTCCTCTCCGATCAAAACCGTTTGAATCCTCGCGTTCGCGAGTTCGGTGCTTCGACAAAAGTACGTTTGCACGTGAATACACCCAGTTCGCTCCCCTTTCAAGCATCTCGCGACCTTCATTGACACATGTTTCGAAGACTCAAGAGTAGCGAGCATCGTTTCTTTCAAACCCCATGAAACACAGAGTCACAGAGACCACAGAGGTAAAGGCTGATCCAATCCAACCCGTCCCGGCGTTGCTCCCTTCTCTGTGCCCTCTGTGACTCTGTGTTTCCCAACTTCGCGCTCACCAGAACCCCCATCTCGTGAAGCACATGGATTCTGCGAGAAGCAAAATCCAGGATTGAATTCGCAACGGATTGTCTTTCGCAAAATAGGGTCGCCATCCGAGATTGGACTGGCAAGCCGCTGTTTGCGATTAGGGCAACTGGGCAGTTGGCAAAGAATCACGGATAGCATCCGCTGTCTGCAACCACGTCCAAACCAACCCGTCCACGTGGCACGGTCGAGGCACGACCGCGTCGACGCCAAGGCGCCGCCACTCGCTCCAACTCTCTGGGTCGGGAAACGATTCGACCACCGTCAAAAAGGCTCGCGGATGCTCGCGCCGCAATGGAGCCACCCACGACATCCGCCCCGACCCACTTTCTCCGCCGACGCGGATACTCGGAATCAATTCCGAACCCACGCGCACACGCCTGGACGGTTCCCCAGCCTCGCGCGCTAGCCGGTCGATCACGATCCATTCCGGCTCGATCCGAGGAGGCAACATGCGTTCACGCGTCGCAATCCCGCGCACCCCAAGCCCCCGAAATGCATCGAGCCACATTTCTTGTTGCTCGGCAGAATCGCTGAGGATCCATGCAAGCGCTTGGCGACTGGGTACGCCCCGCAGCGCAGACTGCAGCCACTCGCTCTGCTGCAAAATCCACTGCACACGCTGCGGCACTGGCGAAGGCGCCAAAGCCCCCGCAGAAACGCTCGTGGACTTCCGTTTGGTTGCAGCGCGTTTGCGACCAGGACGTTCCGACGACGACGCAGCGGTTTCGATCGCCCGCAATCGTTGCTCGCGTTGCATCGCAATCCACGGCAGACCGCGATCGAACCATTGATACCAATACATCACCGGCCAGCGTTCCAGCACCGGATAGGTGCGTCGATGACCGTGCCAATCACTCCCGAGAAGACACAGCACATTGCATCCCTCGGACAGATGTTCCACCATCCAGCCCAAGCGTGGGTCATTGCGATGCTCTAAGACCACCAACAGCAATCCGTCGCTGGCAATCCCCTTGGCAACCTCAGCTTGCCGCGTCCACCAGGCTGAATCTGGGCCGTCGCTCAGTATCTCCACGGCATCCAGATGCTTGAGCAACTCCGCCCAGATGCCGTCAGTAGGGCCAAACCATCCCAGAGCGCTGCGAACCATCATTCAGAATTGGTCCGAATCAATTCCAACTCGGCCGTTCGGATGATCTCCAAGGCTTCATTCGCACTTTGTGCCGATCGCAACATCGTGAGCAACACTTCATCGCTGACCATCCGCGCCAACCGCGCCAAAATGCGCAAATGGGTTTGATCATCGAGCGAACAGATCAAGAAGAACACATCGGTCAAATGCCCCGAAGCATTGCCGAACGGAATCGGTTGGTGAGAAATCCCCAATGCGACAAACGAGTCCGACAAGATCGAGGTTTGCGGGCGTCTCGGGTGGAGCAGTGCCACTCCATTCTCCAGCGCGGTGGGATGCAACGCTTCCCGCGCGGATACGGCTTCGGCCATTTCGCTCGCATCCCACAGCAGTCCCGTCCCGGCCGCCAACGCGCACATCTCGCGCACGACCGATCCTCGCGTTCGGGCATCCAACGGAATCGCAATCGCCTCAGCGATCATAAAGTCGGACAGCATCGACCGCTCGTCTAGGGTAGTATCCCAGTTCCGCTCCAGGATGCGTTCCATCTTCTCCAGGTCTTCAGCGTCGCCGACCCCGATCTGGTCTTCAAGCCAATGATGGATCTCGGATTCCGAGAAACGCCACTGGCCATTGACCCGACGCCCCGGCAACTTGCCGCGCACCGCCATCTTCGTGACCTGATCGGGGGTCACGTGCAAGTACGCTGCGAGTTGATCGATATCGAAGTCTTTGCTGGCCATGCGCTCTTAATCGCGTTTCACTTTAAACTCGGATTCCAATCCATTTCTTTTCCTTTGGTCCCGCTACGGCCACTGCGCTTCTTGGCAGGAATGGCCGATAGCAAGCCACAGAAATTGCCCCAAGGGCTGCGAACCCGGCCTGCCGATGGTGTACGATAGACACGCGAACGGCTGGCAGAACCTGTTAGCAGTGTAATGGCCAGGCCCTTCCAGGCAATCCCGAAACCCTTGCTCCCTGCGAGATGTAGACCATGTTGCACCAAAATTCACATTCCATCCGATCGAATGCCAGCCCGCTCGCCTCGACGGCCCTTTCGCGCCGACAAGTGCTCGTCGCCGGCGCAGCCGCTGGCGTTGCGTGCGCTGCAGGCCTCAGCCCATGGGCTCGGCTGCTCGCTCAAGATGCCAAGTCCGCCGGTCTGAAACTCGGCCTGCAAATCTATTCGCTCCGAGGTTTTCCCGTCGACAAAGCCCTGGAACACACCCAAAAGCTTGGCTTCGATCAAGTCGAATTCTTCAGCGGCATGTTCCCGCTCGATGCCTCCGACGAAGCCATCCGCGCGATGGTGGACAAGGTCACGGGGCTCGGCCTGACCATCTCCGCCC
>JBKCUI010000269.1:0-46220 GCA_046318495.1 Pirellula sp.
CTACGCGTCCTGCGTCGACGTTTGCCCATGAAACCGGGCACATGTTCTGGGCTCGCGATGAATACACGGGGGGCTCGACGTATTACCAGAAACGCGGGTACTACAACACGCAGAACACCAACGCCATCGACCTCAATCCCAATGCTAACTTTGTTCAAGAAGACAGCATCATGACCGAAGGGGCGGCGCTCCAGCGGGCCTTTGAGAACGTCACCAGCCCTGCTGCGACGCTGGCTCAAATCGGTTGGCGAGACAGCGACAGCGATGGCATCTTCGATGTGTTGGACGTTCCTTTGAAGCTGCAGGGAACGGGGCGATGGGATGCCACCAAGGGGCAATATGCGTTCGATGGATTTGCGGCCGTGCAGGCATTGCCCAATCTCAACAGCGTGGGTGGAGCCAACGACATCACGCTCAATCGCATCGGGCGCGTGGAATATCGTCTGAATCAAGGCGCGTGGCAAACGCTGCTCCAACCCGAGGCTCCGTCGATCGATCTCGCGCTGAGGATTCCGCTGCCCTCGAGTTCTCAAGGAACGGTCGAGATACGAGCCATCGATCCTCGAACGGGCATCGTGAGCAACACGTTCTCCGGGGCGTTGACTTCGGCGTTGAGCACCACGGAGTCGACCGGCGTTTACGGCTATGTGTGGAACGACCTGAACAAGGACGGAGCTTGGCAATCCCTGGAGACCGGGGTGGCAGGTGCAACGGTTCAATTGTTGGACCCGGACGGCAATGTGGCTCGTTTGCAAACAGTGGTTCGTCCAGATGCGTTGCCCGACGGCAACGTGACGAATCCACTGGCTGGGGCGACGTTGACGGCGATTGGCATGGATACTGATGGCAAGCTGTCGGTGGGAGTCGATGCGAACGCACAACTGGGGACCAAGACCATCCGCCCTTATGTATTCACCGCACAGACGTACCGTTCGTACTTTCAAGGAACCGACGCTCAGTTGAAGGTTGCGTTCGCAAGGCCGACGAACTTCGCATCGGTACACGTAATTGCAGCCGAGGGGACTGCTATCGGCCGTTTGGATGCCTACGATTCCAATGGCCAGATCCTGGTTCGCGACCAGAGTATTTCCCTCGCGCCGAATGCATCGGCCTGGCTCGAAGTGCAATCCAGCGCACCGATCGCCTACGTCGTGGCCTATGGGCATCAAGACACCAAGATCAAGATCGATCAGATTCGATACGGTTTGCCTGGCGAGGTGACCACGGATGCTCAAGGGGCGTTTCAGTTTCCTGTGGTTGTCAGCGGAAACTATACGCTTCGAAGCGTACCTCCGGCCGGTTTTGCCAATCAATTCCCGGCGGACGGGATTGCCAACATCGTGATGTCGGGAACCGGTGTCCGTTCGGACTTGGCCGTGTTCAAGGAGCTATCGCCGTGGCAAAACCCAACCAAGCGTCAGGATGTCAACAACGACGGTTTGGTTTCGTTGTTTGACGTGCTGGTGATCATCAACGAGATCAATCGCAATGGGGCAAGGCAATTGAGCACATCCGATGCGTCTGCCCCACCCTTTATCGATGTTGATGGCAACCGGATTGTGGAAGCCCTCGATGTGTTGATCGTGATCAATACCATCAACAGCGGCTTAGCATCCGGTGAAGGAGAAAGTTCCCAAGGGGTAGCTCCCGAGTCGTTGCTGGCGCTCGATCTAGCGATGTCGCAGGGGGATTCCTTTTGGTCGGAAGAGGTCGACGCGACGGGGCGCAGGAGACGCAGTTAGTCCGCGTCTTTTGCCTTTTGCATCTGGCCCCCTTCGAGGATGCTTTTGGCCTTGATCGTCGTGCAACGTCCTCGCGGGGTGCGAACGATCAACTCGCTTCGCAGCAGGAACGGCTCGACTTCATCTTCGAGTGTATCGGCCGATACGCTCATGGTATGCGCGATGGCATCGACGCCGGTGGGGCCGCCGCCGAAGACGCGGTGCAAGGTATCGAGGTATCGGCGGTCTTGCTTATCGAGGCCGAGGGCGTCGATGCCGAGCATGGTGAGGGCTTGTTCGGCAACTTTGCGAGTGATGCTCCCATCGGAACGGCTCATCGCAAAATCACGCACCCACATCAGGCGTGCGTTGGCGATGCGCGGCGTGCCGCGGGAACGCTGCGCGATGAAGGAAGCCGCCTCGTCATCGATGGGGACAGACAGCTTGTTCGCGTTGGTCTTTACGATCAGGATGAGTTCCTCGGGCTGATAATAGCTGAGGTGTTGTCGGATGTGGAATCGATCGCGGAGCGGGGCGCTGAGCATGCCCGCGCGAGTGGTGGCACCGATGAGGGTGAAGGGCTTGAGTTGCAAGTTGAGAGTGCGCGCGTTGACGCCTTCGCCCAGGACGATATCGATTCGAAAATCCTCCATCGCGGTGTAGAGGAACTCTTCTACAGGTTTGGGCAAGCGGTGGATTTCGTCGATGAAGAGGACTTGTCCGTGGACCAGGTTGGTCAAGTACGGAATGATTTCCTTGGGAGCCTTGAGGCTCGGGCCGCTGGCCATGGTGACCGTAACACCCAGTTCGCGCGGGATGCAGACGGCAAAGGTAGTTTTGCCCAGGCCAGGAGGGCCGTCTAAGAGGATATGGCCCAGGGGCTCTTTGCGTTTCTTGGCAGCATCGATGGCGATTTGGAGGACTTCCATGACCTCGCGTTGGCCGACCATATCCGAGATGGATTTGGGGCGCAAGAGCGTGTCGTTTTCGGAGGTGACGTGTCCGTTGTCATGGGTCGGGAGGCTGCCTGTCGGGACTTCTTGACCGACATCGAGCTCATCGTCTATCGGATCCACGGCTGCGATTTTGCGTTCTCGAACCATGTTTAGCACCATCCATGCAATCAGGGAATCAGTGAAGTGTCGTCGAAGGGATGAACAAGCGGGTGCTTCGCTCCCATTCATTGGGGGAGCGAAGCGACGGGGGTGTATCCCCGTTGGATCACTTGTTGTCGGCACCCGTGTCGAGAACTGCCATGAAGGCCTTTTGTGGGATGTCCACCGAGCCGATGGACTTCATGCGTTTCTTTCCCTCGCGTTGTTTGGCCCACAGTTTGCGTTTTCGCGTGATGTCGCCACCGTAGCATTTGGCAGTCACGTTTTTGCGCATGGCAGGGACGGTTTCGCGGGCGATAACGCGGGAGCCGATGGCGGCTTGGAAGGCCACTTCGAACATGTGGCGATCGATTTCTTCCTTGAGTTTCTTGACCACCGCACGGCCGCGTCGATCCGAATCGCGCTTGTCGCAGATGATGCTCAGGGCGTCGACCCGTTTTCCGTTGACCAGGATGTCCATACGGACCAAGTCGGCGTTTTCGTAGCCGATGATTTCATAGTCCATGGTGCCGTATCCGCGGGTTGCACTTTTGAGTTTGTCGTGCAAATCGTAGATGACTTCGGCCAGGGGTAAGTCGTAACTGACCAGAGCGCGGGTGCCGGACAGGTATTCATTGGCGCGGAGGATCCCGCGACGATCTTGGCATAGCTTCATGACCACGCCGATGTATTCGGTCGGGAGGACGAAGTTGACGCGCACGATCGGCTGACGAAACTCTTCGATTTCACCCGAGTCGGGGACTTCTTGCGGGCGATGGATTTCGAGAATCTCGCCGCCGCGCTTGACGATTTCATAGGTGACGTTGGGAGCGGTTTGGACCAGATCGATATCGCATTCGTTTTCCAGGCGTTGCTGGATGATTTCCATGTGCAACAGTCCGAGGAATCCGCAGCGGAAACCGAAGCCGAGAGCTTCGCTGGTTTCTGGGGCAAACTCAAACGATGGATCGTTGATGGAGAGCTTTTCGAGGGCATCGCGGAGTTCGCTGAAGTCTTGACCATCGCTGGGGTACAGACCGCAGTAGACCATTCGCTTGGGAGGTTGGTAGCCTTCGAGCGGTTGGACGGTTTCGTCGTTGGCGTGCACGACGGTATCGCCGATGCGGACGTCTTTGAGGGACTTGATGTTGCAGATCAAGTATCCGACTTCACCGGCCCGCAGCTTATCGACCGGTTTGCGTTCCGGGACGAACTGACCGAGTTCGAGGACTTCGTGGTTGACACCTGCGCGGTAGAAGCGGACTTTGTCGCCGCGCTTGACTTCGCCTTGCATGAGTCGGACGTAAGTAATCGCGCCGCGGTAGTCGTCGTAGTGGGAGTCGAACACCATGGCTTGCAGGGGCTTTTCGATCTCTCCGGACGGGGCGGGGATGCGTTCGATGATGGCGGTCAGCAGTTCATCGATGCCGAGTCCTGCTTTGCCGGAGCATTTCACGATCTCGTCGGGATCGATCCCGAGGACTTGTTCCATTTCGGTTGCGACTTCGTCGACGCGAGCATGGTTGAGGTCGATCTTGTTGATCACAGGGATGATCTTCAAGTCGTGATCCATGGCCGAATAGGCGTTGGCCACGGTTTGGGCTTCGACACCTTGGAAGGCATCCACCAAGAGCAAGGCGCCTTCGCAGCACGTCAACGATCGCGAGACTTCGTATTGGAAGTCGACGTGGCCTGGGGTGTCGATGAGGTTGAGTTCGTAGAGTTCGCCTTTGTGCGAATGGAGCAACGAAACGGCTTTGGCCTTGATCGTGATCCCCCGTTCGCGTTCCAGGTCCATGGCATCGAGCAATTGCTCTTTCATGCGACGGATTTCAACGGTTCCCGTTCGTTCCAGCAATCGATCGGCCAAGGTGCTTTTGCCGTGGTCGATGTGCGCGATGATGCAGAAGTTACGGATGTGGTCGAGGGGAACTTCGGCCCCAGAGCGATTATCTTTGGACGTCATTTTTTCTTTCGTGTTTCCATTCGAGCGATTCCGGCAGCTCCGATGTAACCGGCATCTCCTCCCAGGCTTGCGAAGTCGATGGTGGTCCCGTGGCTGACGTATTCAAAGCTGCGTTCGCGGAAGGTTTTGCGAACGCGTTCGAGAAAGTTGCGGCCTACGGGGGAAGCGTTCCCGCCAAAGTTCATCGCACCTCCCAGAACCACCAATCCAGGATCGATCATGTGGACCATGCTGGCGATTCCGATGGCCAAATAATCTGCGGTCTCGTCGATGATGGACTGGGCGAATGCATCGCCTTGCGAGGCGGCTTCGTAAATCTTTTTCGAGCTCACGGCAGCGAGGTCGCTGGACAGGGAGCTCTTGGCACCGGCAGCCAATTGTTCGCGGGCTCGATTGGCGACGGCGGTCGCGCTGGCGTAGGCTTCGAGGTGTCCGCGTCCGCCACCCCAAGCGCACAAGCGGGCGTTGGGGCTCGGGTCGATGATCATGTGTCCGCATTCGCCGCCGAAGCTGTTTTGTCCGACGACCAATTCGTGGTCGATGATGATGCCGCCGCCGACGCCCGTGCCGAGGGTCAGCAGGACCATGCTCGGATGGACTTTTCCGGTGCCGATCCAGAATTCGCCAAAGGCGGCCGCGTTGGCATCATTGGCGAAGGAGACCGGGAGTTCGATCGTTTCTTCCAGGCATTGGACGATCGGGAAGTGGTGCCAATGGGGGTGATTGGGAGGTTCGATCAACAGTCCACGGCGGATGTCTTGGCTGCCGGGGGTTCCCAGGCCGACCCGGGCGATGTCGCTGCGTTGGAGACCGTGGCTTGCCAGCAGTTCGTTGGAGGCTGCTGCGACGCGTGTCATGGCGTCGGCCGGGCCGCGGGGTTCTTGCGTATCGATGGCGGTGAACCCGAGCGTCGCGCCGTCGTCGTCGACCAACCCAATCTTCATGCCCGTTCCGCCGACGTCCACACCGAGAAACAGCGGAGATTTGGCCTGTGCTACGGGGAGAATCGGTTGCTGGGTCATATGCCGAATGCTGCGCTGCGAAAGGAAGCCGCGATGGCGGGGCGGCCAATGGATCGGTATCGAAAAAACCGCGTTCGCCAGGGAGGGAGGCGCGAGAAATCCGAGCCGTTACTGGCAGTCCCTTTGGGAGATCTGCCTGACCTTCCGAATTATACGGGATCGGACGGTTGTCCCAAGGTCTAAGCCCCTTTGATTCCTTGCAAAATGCAAGCGAATTCAGCTTTTTCTCGACTCGAAGAGGGGCAGCTAGGGTGTGGCAAGGGGCTTGCTATCGTTCGGGAGGTAGGTTTTTGGCACCTGCCCGGACATGCGTCTGGAGCTTGCCCGGACAAACGCAGACGGGACATTCGCCCCTTGCCGGAGGCTGCCGGATCGCTCGGAAACCGCGCCTCTGTATTGAATGGGAAAAAAGAGAACATGTGGGCGATCGCTTGGCGACTGCAAGAATGCCGAACCCAGCATTGCGCCTATTTCACCTTGGAAAACAAAGCGACATACCCCATGTTCTCTTGTGAGAGGAGGCCGGTGGCATGCGAGCGCACCGACTTCGTCTCACACAGAAATCATCGGATCGTGTTGCTCGCGATCCTCCTACAAACCGCGCACGCAACGATGGACGGTGAGCTGGGGAAAAATACAACCATCACAACGAGCATATCCCGATCGGGGCGTTGGCGAAGAGGTGGGTTGCAGCGGAAAGTCCAAGGAATTCAAAGGTTCCGACGATTCGGATTATGATTTCGGGTGGTTGATCGTAGAGCGATTGCTATGATCCATGAGGGCTGTTGGACTTCCTGTTTTTTCGTTTTGGTTTCTGATGCGATCACTCCCTATCCTCGACAATGCTCAAGCTTCTTTGCCGCAACTGGAATCGGGTGAGCAGGAGCGTGCGCGCGGTTCGTACGCGTTGATCAGTTTGGGGTGCCCCAAGAATCTCGTCGACAGCGAGCAGATGCTCGGGATCTTGCACGAGAGCGGGTATCGACTGGTGCAGGACCCCGAGAAATCCGACTTCGTTGTGATCAACACGTGCGGATTCATCGAGAATGCTCGAAAGGAATCGTTCGAAGCCATCGATCAGATGCTGGAGCTCAAGCGAGCCGGCAAGATTCGCGGCGTGGTGGTGACGGGCTGCTTGGCCGAGCGACAGCACGAAAAGCTGCTTGAGCAGCGGCCCGACATCGATGGTCTGGTCGGCGTTTTCGGTCGGGATGAAATCGGAAACGTCGTCGGTCGGATCATGGACGGGTTGGATGAACAGCGTTCGGTCTTTCGTCCTGCGCCAATTCGCGCGTTGTCCGACCACATGCGATTGCAAGTCACCCCCGCCCACTTCGCATACTTGAAGATCTCCGAGGGCTGCGATCGTTTGTGCACGTTCTGCGCCATTCCGAAGATGCGAGGCAAGCATGCCAGCAAGCCGATGGCGGATGTTTTGCAGGAAGCCCAGAGGCTGGCGCAGTCAGGTGTGCGCGAGCTGATCTTGGTCGCGCAGGATACGACCTACTATGGCATGGACATGTTCGGCGAACCCAGGCTGCGGGAACTGCTGCTGGAGCTCGATCAAGTCGAAGGATTGGATTGGATCCGATTGATGTACTTTTATCCGATGTACATCGATGAACCGCTGATCGAAGCCATCGCTCAAGCGAAGCGCATCGTCCCATACATCGACATGCCGCTGCAGCACATCAACAACACCATGCTTCGACGGATGTCGCGACGCGTGACGCGAGAAAGCACGTATGAGATGGTCTCCAAGATGCGGGCCGGCATTCCGAATCTCGTGCTGCGGACCACGATGATCGCAGGCTTTCCTGGAGAGACCGACGAGCAGTTCGAGGAATTGGTGGAATTCGTCGACGAATTGCACTTCGAGCGTTTGGGAGTCTTTACGTATTCCATCGAACCCGACACCCCAGCAGCCAAGCTGGACGATCATTTGCCGGAACGAATCAAGAAGGAACGCCGCAAGCGATTGATGGCGGTGCAGCAGGAGAATGCGTTCGCTTGGTGCGCGCAGCAATACGGGAAAACGTTGCCGATCTTGATCGACAAGCCGGTCGACGCGGCCAATCATGTTTGGCTCGGCCGTTCGTTTGCCGATGCACCGGACGTCGATGCCTGCGTCTTCGTAACGGCCTCGCCCGAGCAACCGCTTCATGTCGGAGCTATGGTGGATTGCGAGATCGTGTCGTCGAAAGACTACGACTTGGTTGCCGTGGCGACGGGCGTGCCTCGTTGATCCATTTCGCCGTACCCCAATGATGGCTGCGGTTTTCCCTCTGCGGAACCGCCGATTCCTCTGTGGATTCGCATGCCCCGGCCCTTTTGCGGAGATGTTCATGCCAACCGAAGACGCTACGAAGCCGCCGGAATCTCTCCTCGCGAGGCTCAAGGCGCCGGGAGGTTCTCCATGGAATGTCCCCAATGCGTTGTCCGCGATCCGATTGGTGCTCGCCATCCTTGTGTGTGGCATGGTCGAACTGGGTTGGATGTGGACCGCGTTAGTGCTTTTTGTGATCGCCGCTTCGACCGATTGGATCGATGGCTGGTGGGCGAGAAGGTATCAGCAAGTGACGAAGCTGGGGCGAATCTTGGACCCGTTCGTCGACAAGGTCATCATCGGCGGTGCCATGATTGCGCTCGTCGGCGTCGATGGTAGTCCAGTGCGGGCTTGGATGGCGACGCTGGTGGTGGCTAGGGAGTTGCTCGTGACCAGTTTGCGAGGCATGGTCGAAGGCCAAGGGGGAGACTTTTCCGCCAAGCAACTCGGCAAGTGGAAGATGGTGTTGCAATGCGCGGCAATCGTATCGGCGTTGGTGGAATTGGGGCTCGCAGATCCGCCGGTTGCATTGCGATGGGGGACGCGAATCCTGTTGTTTGCGGCGATTCTTTTGACTGTGATTTCTGCGATTGAGTATGTGTTGCTGGTACTGCGACCGGCGGCTGCAAAACCGAGCAGCGACGAAGTCAGCGCACGAGGAGGCAACCGTGATTGATTCCCAGCAGTTGGCGCCGTGGCAAATGGTGTTGGTCAGCGTCTTCAGTCTATTGGCGCTGAGCGGTTTGGTCGCGTCGATGGCCTTGCATGCATGGGTGCTGCAGCGGTTTTCGTGGGTCGTGCAATGGGTGGGGTGGTATCGAGATCGCCCCCGAGCGTGGGTCGGCGCGGTCGATTTGGTGGTGTTTGTCGCGTGCATGATTTTTGTACAGACTTTGATCGTGGGTGTGATCGTCGGGTTCCGAGGCAAGCCTGCGGTTCCGGCTGCACCTGCTGTGGCTGCAGTGGGGCTGATTGCCGACTCGCCAGCTCCGGCTTTTCAAGAAAGCTTGGACGGCGTAGAGACGATGCAGATCGTCGACGAAGAAACGGAGTCCCCGACCGTCACAGGTGCCAAAACGCCTGAAGTTCCGACCTGGCTCACTCAGGTTTTGGGAATCGCTTTGCTGCTAGGGGCGTTGCTGGCGGCTTGGTTGTTGGTGGTGCGCACGCGGGCGTCGCCCGTCGATTTGGGATATTGGTCTGGGCGTTGGATGGGGGATTTGTGGATCGGGTTGTTGGCCTTTCTATGGGTGACGCCGCTGGTCATCCTTCAATCGCAAATCGCTGTGCGGCTGACCAACGTCGAGTACGACCATCCGGTAATCGATGCGATGAAGGACCAGCCGAGCGCCTATCCGTTGCTCTTTTTCGGAGCGGTGATTTGCGCGCCGATCTGGGAAGAGTTCGCGTTCCGAGCCTTGCTCATCGGATGGTTGGATACGTTGCGATTTTCCAAGTGGCGGTGGCGCACGATACTGTTTGGAACGCGCGATCCCCAAGCCATGGATCCTCTTTCGCAGACTGAAACCAATTCTCCAGCACCCGAGCAATCTGGGGATGGCGAACTGAGGGGAGACAGCTCGAACCCCTATGAAGTGATTCCATCGGCATTGCAGCGACCGTCAGCGTCGATGGCAGTTGTACCCTTGGGAGGCGTTTCGGAACTGGATGCAGGCTCGCAGATCGGGATGGCCGGCGTTCCGGTTGGGACCGCAGCAAAGTCCGGAGGCGAGGCTGAGCCAACGCTGGCGACGGAGGCGTTGCCCCCATGGTGGCCGGCAATCGTCAGCGGCGTATTGTTTGGGCTGGCGCACTTCGGGTATGGGGTGAGCTGGGTTCCGTTGATGACCCTTGGTGTTGTCCAGGGACGATTGTTTCAGTTGCGACGGAGTTTGATCCCATGCATCGTCGTGCATGGTTTATTCAACTCGATGAGCATGATGGGATTGGCCATCAATATCTTCATCGCCAAGCCAGAGTAATGCCGTCCCTACTTTAGGTTCAGTCGCTACATTCCGAACCGTGGCGATTGAGCCTGAGCAATCCGCGAGAAAAATCGTTTGGCTGGGAATTCCGTTCGGCCCGCGCAGAGATTGACGGCTAGAATGACCTTAATGGCGTTGGGATGGGCCGAGAATTCGATGGGCCAGGATTTCTACGGGCCGATTTTCTATTTCGTCGCGAAGGCGATGGCCTCTGAACCTTTCGATGGTGCAAGAGCGGACTTCCAAGCGAGCGTGGATCGCCGGTTTAACCAGTTTTGTATTGCATCTGGTGGGGCTGCTGTCGTTGGCAGTCTGGACCGTGGGTGTCGGCATCGGTCTGTCCGGCCATTCCATTTCCGTGAACACGGGGGATGGGCTCGAGTCCGAGATCGAATCGTTTGAGATCGGCAATGAGATCGCCGAGGCGAGCGAGGCGTCCGAGTCGTTGGAATCGAACCCTAGCTTGGCCGTCAGTCCGACACAACTGCAGCGCATCACCGAGTCGGCGATCGAGCCCGAATTGGAGGTTCCAGGGGACACGTCCTCCGCGAGCGGCTTGATGCAACAAGCCGAGATGGCGACGAGTGTCGGAGGCTTAGGAATGATGCCGTCCCTTTCGTTCGATGGACGTTCGAAGGAGAATCGCGGACGGTTGGCGTTGGAGAATGGCGGCTCTGCAGAGAGCGAGCGGGCGGTGGAGATGGCGTTGGAGTACCTCGCAGCGCATCAACTCAACGATGGCTCGTGGAGCATGCTCTATCACGCATCGTGCGAAGAATTGTGCGAGCCGAGCTGTACCGGCCGCGATCCGTATCGCTATGCCGCGACGGGGTTGGCCCTGCTTTGCTTTTTGGGCGCGGGAAAAACCGTCGAAGATGAAGTGCATGGCAACGTGGTGTCCAAGGGGATCTATTTTCTTCAGCAAACACTGCGGACCAATTCCAGTGCCGGCTATTGGGTAGGTCCGGAAGCAGCCGCTCAAATGTACGAGCATGGCATCGCTACGCTGGCGCTATGCGAGGCGTATGGCATGATGCAGTCCGCTGAGTTGAAGGACACGTGCCAGTTGGCAATCGAGTTCATCGTCCAAGCGCAGTTTCGGGATGGTGGTTGGGACTATCACCCCAAGTCTCCCGGCGATTTGTCGATCGTGGGCTGGCAAGCCATGGCGCTCAAGAGCGCGACGGCATCGAAGCTGATCGTGCCGATCGACACGATTCGCGGGATCGATCGATTCCTCGAGCGCAGTCGGGCTGGTGATTTCTTGTTCAAGTATCGCACCCAGAAGCCGACGAAAAGCATGACCGCGATCGGAGTGTTGATGCAGATCTTCCGAGGGCAATCCAAAGACGCGCGGAGCATCGAGCGCGGCATTGAGTACTTGGCTCGCGAAGGCCCTTCGAACACCGACCTGTATTACAACTACTATGCGACGCAGGCCATGTTCCATATGGGGGGAGCCCATTGGAAGAAGTGGAATTACAACATGCGCGATTACTTGATCGGAACGCAAGTTCAGAACGGGCACGCCAAAGGGAGTTGGTACTTCGATGGGGATCCGTCGAACAAGGCGGCTGGTCGCTTCTACACCACCTGCATGGCATGCTTGATCCTGGAAGTCTACTACCGCTATCTGCCTGTTTACAGCGAACGCGAAGAGAAGTTTCAGTTCTAGGATTCGGCTGGCGTTCGCTTTGGGTAGTGTTATGCGCGCGTGTCGTTCGTTGGCGTTACGCCAGCAAATTGCCTTCGGACAATTGGAGAATCGTTCGAACCGCGGAGAGCAGTTCGTTGGGATCGCCTTTCCATGGGCAATCGATGGCCGTTTTGCTGCGCAGGTCTTTGATCTGGACGCAACCTTCGTCGAGCTCGCGCGAGCCCGCAACTAGCGCCACGTGAAAGCCGCGTTGGTCCGCGTACTTGAGTTGCTGGCCGAGTTTCTTGGCGTCGGGGTAGACTTCGCATGAGATGCCGGCTTTGCGCAGGACCGAGGCCATGGCGAAGTAATCGTTCAATCGATCGGGATCGAACAGCGGAATGAACACGGAAGCGGCGCCGGTGTTGTTGGGGATGCGTCCCAGTTTCTCCAATGCAGCCAGCAACCGATCGAGTCCGAGGGAGGCACCGATGCCGGGAAGATGTTGTTTGGTGAAAAGCTCGGCGAGGTTGTCGTAGCGCCCGCCGCTGCATACGCTGCCGATTTCCGGCAGGTCGCCCAACGTGGTTTCAAAAACGACACCCGTGTAGTAGTCCAGACCGCGAGCGATGGACACATCGATGTCGAAGTTGCTGGCGGGGACACCTGCGGCGAGCATGGCGCTTTGCAGGGTGCGCAGCCGCTCGATGCCTTGTTCGGCCAATGCATTTCCTGAGAGCTGTTTGCTCAAGGCCGCGAGGACGTGTTCGGGTTCCCCTCGCAGGGACGCGAAGGCGAAGATGCTGTCGATCTGCGGATCGCTCAATCCCGCTTCGCTCAGTTCCCGATGGACGGCGTCGCGGCCGACCTTTTCCAGTTTGTCGAGTCCTCGAAGAACGACGACCGATTGCGAACGCAAATCGAATTGATCGAGGAGTCCGGTGAGGATTTGTCGATTGTTGATGCGGATGCGGAAGCGTTCGATGCCGATTTCTTGCATCAGTTCGAAGATCACCAACGCGGTCTCGATGTCGGCGACGACGCTTTCGGTGCCGATGGTATCGAAATCGCATTGCACGAACTCGCGGAAGCGACCGGCTTGTGGCGTCTCACCTCGCCAAACCGGGGCGATGTGGTATCGCTTGAATGGCGTGCCCAGGGTGTGGATGTGTTGAGCTGCGAAACGGGCAAGAGGGACCGTCAAGTCAAATCGCATGCCGACAGCGCGACCGCCGTTGTCGGTGAAGTGGTACATCTGACGGTCGGTTTCGTCCGAGCCTTTTCCGGTGAGGATCTCGAGGTATTCGAGTGTCGGTGTATCGATGGGGGCGAATCCGTAGCGTCGATAGACCTTTCTCGCGGTTTCCATCAGCCGCTCGCGCGGAATCATGGCGGCGGGCAAAAAGTCGCGGAAACCCTTGAGAGTTCTGGGTTCGATCAGAGGCATGGTGGGGTTCCGAAGAATCGCTACGGGGGAAACGAAGCCGCACGTCGGAACAGATCCGCGCGCGACACGGCCTACGACGGGGGTGCGATTATAGCCGGAATCGGGTCGGGCACAACGCGAGCCCAAAGCGACTCGGGCACGCGAGGCGGTGCTGCCCGTTTCATCGCACGCGTGAATTCGAGTATTTCGCGATCCGCAGAAAGCTACCCGAGAACGGGAAGCAATTCGGGTTCTGGCGAGCGGATGGAATCTCCATGGCTATGGAAGCGGGCTTCGGTGTACTCGGCGACTTGCTCGGCGGTTTCGAAGTACATTTCGTAGACGGCGTCTTCGTCGAATTCGCAGTTATCCGTGGAATAGTCCCGGCAAATCTGAGGACGCGTGTAGTAGATTCCGCATCGGTGGTCGGATTGCAGGTGTTTGCAAGTGGTATGGACGAGCAAGTACCAGACTTCGTCCTCCACGAAGACGCTGGCGCGATCGTGGAGGAGGTACCATCGCATGAAATCGAAGTCTTGATGCGTGGTCGGTTCTTCGATGGGCAGAGCGAAGTAGCGGCAGCAACGCGCGGTGCAGTAATCGCAAAGGCATTCGCCGGCGGGGACTTCTTCTCGCTTGGGGACGCGACCGTCGATGGTCTTTGCGGGCGTGAGTACCAATTCTTGAAGCATCGTCATGGTCCTGCGGTCAGTCGTAAGGGGAGCGTTGAGGATTTCGACGGCATGAACCGCGGATTGCAAGGAAGGAATCGCAAGCCAGGCATGGCGAATCGCGACCTGCGCCACGCAACCGGCTCCCGTTGGCTCCACCTAACGAGTACGCTATCGAACCTGCACTCGGTCGGGCAGGTGCTATGCTTGGCGAGTAAACTGGGCATCCATCGATATCCAAGCAACGCCGCGCGATCGCGTCCATCGAGAACGCAACGGCGACGCTGCGAATCCGAGTTTGGCCTAAAGCGAGTCGACATTCAAGTGCCCAGGTGGTGAAGGAACTGCGGGCGGGAGCAGCAACGCAGACGCAGATGATCGATCCGACCGAGAATCTATTGCCTATCGCGGAACGAGAACTTTTTTTCCGATCGCTCCGAGCGTATCCCGATCGGTGCGTTCGGCCGCGCCCGGATCGGATCGATTTGGGGTTGCCCTTTGAGGCCGAGGCGGTTCCGTGGTACGCGGAGGGGCGGAGATTGCGCGACGCATCCATACGCCCTGGGAGTTTCTTGCACTACGCGGCGGCAGACTACTACATCCAAGATGGGGCATCGATGCTGCCGTTGGCGTTGGTCGATTGGAGCGAAGGAGATCGTGTCTGCGATGTGTGCGCCGCGCCGGGTGGGAAAGCGACCGCCATTGCCGAGCGTCTTGGGCCAGGGGGCGTGTTGGTTGCTAACGAAGTGATTCGGTCTCGCGTGGACGTGCTGAAGTTCGCGCTAGCTCGGACTGGCCGAGCCGATTACGTCGTGACCCACCACGATCCAAGCGTATTGGCGGATCGGTATGGGGGGGCGTTCGATAAAGTCGTGTTGGATGTGCCGTGCAGCGGTCAATCGCTGTTGAGCAAATCGAAGCAAAGCGATTCTGCGTTTTCCGCATCGCAGATCGAGTTGTGCGCCGCGCGTGGACGCCGGATTCTGGGAGATGCGGTGCGATTGCTTCGAAAAGGGGGGACGCTGATCTACTCGACATGCACCTTTTCCGTGGAGGAAAACGAAGCGCAAGTTGCGTGGTTGCTCGAACGGTTTCCTGGGGCATGGGAACCGATCCGGGTGGCGGCTTTGGCAGAATGGGAATCGCCGATGATGCAGGGGTGTTATCGATTGTGGCCGCATCGCGATGGGTGCGCGGGGAGCTTTGCAACAGCCTTGCGATTGGTCGGGGAATTGGGAGAAGAGGAGGCTCGAACGGATGCTCGCGAGGAATCGCCACATGCAGGGCGCGAGCCTCGTTCGCGAGGTGGTTCGCGTCCAAGCCAAAAGAGGGCGAATCGCGGTTCAGGGGGGCGCGCCGCTGGACCGCGTTCGGACGCTTCGCAGCCTGAAGAGTTGATGGATGCGTTGGGAGTCCTCTCGGGAGAGGTGCGATGGGAGGCACCGGGAGGGGGGTTGCTCGAACCGGGGGTCGCGCAATGGTTGCAGGAGTATGGAACGGATGCTGTGGATGCCGCGCCGTTGGCGTTTCTATCCGGCAAGCAGTGGGTTCCTTCGCATGCGCTGGCGTTGCTGCGCGAAGAGTGGTTTGCGCCGCATCGATCGATCGATTTGGAGGATGCTCAAGCGGCCTCGTACATGGAGGGAGCATCGCTCCACGCGGGAGCATCCGAGGCGTTGGCGTTAGCGAGCAGTAGTCATCCGCATGAAGCAGCAGCCGACAGGGCTGGGATCGACTGGGCTGTGGCAAGGTGGCGCGGACGTCCGCTGGGATGGCTCAAGCGATCGGCCGGGCGATGGAACAATCACTTGCCTACGTGGGCGCGCGTCCAAGGAGCGGTCGCGTCAAGCGCGGGATGATGCGAATCAGCGCGTCGGTGACTTTATCGATCTCCAACTCCGTCGATTCGTGCGAGAGGCTGAATCGAATGGCGCTTTTGAGAACAGCATCTGGGGCCTGCATGGCTTGCAACACGTGCGAGGGTTGGCTCGAGCCGCTCGCGCATGCCGATCCGGTGCTGCATGCGATGCCCGCATGGTCGAGCGCCATTTGAAGGGCTTGTCGATCGACGCCTGGAAAGGCCACGCTCAGGGTATGCGGCAACCGCGGAGCCGATTCGCCGAGGATCACCGAGGTGGGGAGGTGCTCGCGCAATCGCGACTCGAATTGGGTTCGCAGTCTTTGCATTTGGTCCGCGCGTTGATCGAGTTCGGCGACCGCGAGGGACGCGGCGTGGGCAAAGCCGCGGGCGAGGGTAGGCATTTCGGTTCCAGGCCGGACACCGAGCTGTTGAAAGCCGCCGAAGTGCCTGGGGGCAACGGTTATGCCATGTTGTAGGACCAGGGCGCCGACGCCGAGCGGACCGTGGACTTTGTGCGCGGTTACCGTCATCGCATGGAGTCCGAGCTGCTGAAAGTCTAGGGGGATCTTGCCGAGGGCTTGCACCGCATCCGAGTGGACAACCACCGCGCGCGGTCGGCAGAGTTCGACGATGCGTTGGACGGGTTGCAGGACGCCCGTTTCGTTGTTGGCAAGCATGACCGAGACCAAGGCGATAGGGTCGTGCTCATCGTCGAGCCAGCGGCGCAGCGGTTCCAGGTCGATGATGCCCGAGGGCAGGCATGGCAGATAGCGAACCTCGCGTCCGGCGATTGCGAGTTTTTCCGCGGCTGCGAGGACGCTGGGATGTTCGATGCTTGAGACGACGATGGCGCCTGGCCGCATTTCGGCGAGACCGAAGATCGCGAGGTTGTTCGCTTCCGTCCCTCCGCTGGTCCATACGCAAACATCGCCATCGAAGCCCGATGTTTTGGCATTGCATGCGACCAGCAGATCATCTCGGGATTGCTCGAGGATGCGACGTGCAGCGCGACCGGCTGCATGTTGGCTGCTGGGGTTGGCCAACCGCTGGTGAAGCAAATCCGACATGGTTGCGGCGACGCGCGGATCCAGAAGCGTCGTGGCGTTGTTGTCGAGATAAATCAACCTGGAGGTCTCGCGAATCAGAGGGACGAACAGAGCAAGGGCTTTCCCTCTATCTTATCCGAGCCGATTCTCGCGTCGATGCGCTGCATGGATCGTGTCGGCCCGGTTATCGGCCAGCCGCATTGAATGCGGATCAACCGCGCGGGGCCGAGACGGTTTTGAGTCGTGCGAGCCCGCCATCGACACCGAGAACTTGTCCGGTGACCCAGGTTTGTTCGGGGTTGGCCAGCCAGAGAATCGCCCGCGCGATATCTGCGGCAGACCCGAAGCGCCCCAGCGGGTGCATGGAGAGCGAGACTTCGGCGCTGCGCGGGTTGGACCAAACGCGCTCCGTAAGGGGTGTTTGGACGAGGCCGGGGGCCACCGCGTTGATGCGGATCCCTTTGGCAGCGTAGGTCGTAGCGGCGGAGCGAACGAGTCCTTCGATTCCCGCTTTGCTCGCTGCGATGGCTTCGTGATTGGCTAAACCGGTTGAACCTGCTGCCGAACTGACCAGGACAATCGAGCCGCCCCGCGAAAACATCTTGGGTACCACGGAACGAATCACGCCTGCTGCGGAGGTGAGATTGGTTGCCAGGGTGGAGTCCCATTCGGAGCGCGATGTCAAGTGCATGGGCTTGAGCAGTACCGATCCGGCGAGATGGATCACCGCATCGAACCCGCCAAGGATGGAGTCGGCAGATGCGATTGCGGTCTCCAGTGAATCCCAATCGGTCGCATCGGCAATCGCGCATGGCCAACCATATTGATTGGACAACGCTTGGAGTGCATCCGCGTCCCGTCCCACCAAAAAGGCGGTGCCGTGTACGGCATCGATCATTCGGCAAACTTCGCGGCCGATACCACCGTAGGCACCGATGACGATAGCTCGAAACGAATCGGACGTGTTTGACGTGGTCATGGCACCTGGGCATGAATCTAAAGAGCAGAACGCGTGGCGATCGAGCCATCGCAGGCGAGGAGAATCGAAGGGGGCACGCTCGTCCACCTCCGATGGTTCGCGTGTCAGGGTGTATTGTAGGCCCTCGACAAGCCCGCTCGGATCGCGCCCACGTTGGCACCGGTCGAATGATCCAAATCGGTGTTTCCATTCGCGCAGTTTTTCGGTGATTGGGATTGACGTGTCGGTACAGTGTCTCGTTCGCGAACAACGACGCATCGTGTTGCCCCCCACTGGAGTATCGCTCCAGTTTGTTTCTCCTGTCCCTACCGGAAGAGTGGTTGTTATGAAGAAGATTTTCGCACTGGCTGTAGGTGCCGTATTCAGTTTGATCAGTTCCACCAGCTACGCGTTCGACAAGAACATTGTCGAGACCGCCGTTGAAGCTGGTAAGTTCAAGACCTTGGCTGCTGCGTTGACAGCAGCAGGCTTGGTCGATGCAGTGAAGGGCGAAGGCCCGTTCACGGTTTTCGCACCGACGGACGAGGCGTTTGCCAAGTTGCCCAAGGGCACTGTTGAAACGTTGCTCAAGCCCGAGAACAAGGACAAGCTCAAGGCAATCCTGACGTATCACGTCGTTCCAGGCAAAGTGATGGCCAAGGACGTTGTCAAGCTCGCAGGTGCCAAGTCGTTGAACGGTCAGCGTATCGACGTCAAGGTCGACGGCTCCAAGGTTTCGGTAGATGGTGCCAATGTAGTTGCAACCGATATCGCTTGCAGCAACGGCGTCATCCACATCATCGATTCGGTGATTCTTCCTAGCGAAGATAAGATTCCTGCTGTCGCAGATAAAGCCGGCAAGTTCAAGACGCTGTTGGCTGCTGCCAAGGCAGCAGGTCTCGTCGACGCGTTGAGCGGTGACAAGGCTCTGACCGTATTCGCACCGACCGATGAAGCCTTCGCCAAGTTGCCTAAGGGCACTGTCGAGTCGTTGCTCAAGCCTGAGAACAAGGACAAGTTGGTTGCGATCCTGACCTATCACGTTGTCGAAGGACGCGTGTACTCAGAAGATGCTGTTGCTGCCAAGTCTGCCAAGACCTTGCAAGGTGGATCGGTTTCGATCACCGTCAAGGATAGCGGTGCTTACGTCAACGATGCCAAGATCGTTGCGACTGACATCGACGCTGGCAACGGCGTGATCCATGTGATCGACAGCGTGATTTTGCCCCCGAGCAAGTAAGCGTCGAAGCGACTTGCTGCACTGGCGTCGGATTGCAGTGCGATGGGTGAGACCTTGGAGATCAGCCTTTGCGGCGAGGCTTCAAGGGGAGCCAACGACCACGACCAAAACGCATTCGGCCGGAACGAACGAAGGGAAACCTTCGAGAATTCCGGCCGTTTTCGTTTTTCTACCGAGAAGAGTGGGCTTTTGTCTGCATCGGAACGTGGCGCGAGCCATGCACGGTTGCGGGGTTTCTCGGTAAACTGAAGCGAGAGCCATCGCGTTCATGATGCTCGCACTCGGGTCGCGAGTGGAGCGCGCGGTGAACCAACTCGACCGGGGATAGTGATGATTAGAATCCGATGGACTGGGACACGCAGCGCACGATATTGGCTGGTGAGTCTGTTCGTGTGCGGGCTGGTGGGAGTGATGCCTCAGATGGCTCATGGGCAGTGGGCTCAGGGGCGGATGACACCCGCCGAGGGGATTTTGCTAAAGCCACCTCGCGAAGTGGAGGTGTTGTTGGAGGACGCGCGCGAAGCGATCGGGAAGAAGCAGTGGAGCGAAGCGACGCTCGCCCTCGGAATGCTGCTCGGGATTGAAGCGGGCGAGGAGAGAGACTCCGGCGAGGATTATTTTTTAGTCCGAGAAAACGGCGACGATGTGCTGGTTGATGGAACGGTTTTGGGCGAAGCCCACGCGTTGATGGCCTCCATGCCCGAAGAGGGGAGAAAGGTGATCGAACTGCGATACGGTGTTCGTGCGGCTCAGGCGTTGGATGCAGCCATCGAAAAAGCAGATTGGAATTCGGTCCGCGAGTTGGCTGGCAAGTACGCATTCACCGAGGCGGGGCAGGATGCAGGCATTGTGTTGGCAGAACGAATGCTGTCGGAAGGTCAGCCTCGGAGCGCTGCCGTGACGTTGGAAAGATTGCTGAGCATGGAGTCCGCCCGCCGTCGCTTTGGACCGACACTGGGGTGGATGGCAGCAGCGTCCTGGCAAGCGGCTGGCAGCAAGAGCCAGGCTTTGGCGGCATTGACGAAGACGCGCGATGCGTTTGTTGCAGCAAGCTTTGCGTGGAACGGGACGAAAATCGAATGGGATGCCAACAGCACGAACGAAGCTCTCTTGGATCGGATTCGCACGCAAGGCATCTCTGCGGTGACGAGGAAAGTCGCGTACCCAGCTATCCCTGGTGGCGATGCTGCCAGGAATGCAGACACGAAGGCCGGATTGCCCCTACCTATTTTGCGTTGGGTGGTGCAATTGCACGAATCCTCGCAGCACAAGGAAAACTTGGACCGCACTTTGAACAAGCTGGCCCGAGAGCGCAAAAGCAACTTGATTCCATCCCGGATTCCGATTGCGGTTGGGTCCATGGTTATCACGCCGACCTACGATCGCAGGATATTGGCCGTCGATGCGCGCGAGGGGAAAGGAAAGATTCGTTGGGCGTGTGTGTTCAGCGGCACACCTTTGGGCTTTTCATTGGATCGTTTCGCTGGCAAGGATGGATTTTCATTGCTGCAGCCAGCCCCGGATTACCTTGTTCGCCGAGTATGGGGGGAGATGGCAGAAGGGCAAATCTCTAGCGATGGCAAGTTGGTCTTTAGTTTGAGCGAGTTGCCCGCCTTGGATGTGGGAGAGAGTTTTGCTCAGGGGCCCAATGCCCGACTGGCTCGCAATGCGGGACCGAAGGCGTTCAACGTGTTGCAGGCGTGGAGTATTCAAGACGAAGGCAAGCTGGTTTGGGAGTGTGGTGGTCCGACCGGGCTCAACGCGCCGGAATTGGCTGGCGCGTTGTTTTTGGGAGTTCCCCTGCCGCATGAAGGGGAGTTGCTGAGCATTGCTGAACTCAATGGCGAGTTGTACTTGCTCGGCATCGACAACGGGACCGGGCAATTGCGCTGGCGGCAACCTTTGGCTGCCAACGCAGGCGCGACCATCTCGATCGATCCCCAGCGGCGTTCTTATGGCGCGGCCCCTGCGGTCGATGGTTCGGTGGTGGTTTGTCCGACGCTGTCCGGTCATTTGATCGCGTACGACTTGGCATCGCGCGAGCTGTTGTGGCAATTCAAGTATCCCATCAATGCCAGCCAAACGCCGGGTGCGGCGTTCAACTTTATCGGCAACATGGAGACTCGCAATTCGGAGCCGCTGATGCCACGGAGCGTGGACAACAGCGTGTTGTTGCACGATGGAGTTGCCGTTTTTGCGCCCCCCAACGGCATGGCGGTCTTTGGGATTTCGCTTGCGGACGGCAAGGAGTTATGGCAGATCGGATACGACGATCCGACCCAGTTGCGGTATGTGGCGGGAGCGGTTGGAAATGTCGTTGGCATCGTCCAAGAGGGATCGATCCTTGGAGTCGATCTGCACACCGGGCAACGGGCATGGCCGAAGATCGACTTTCTGTCCGGGGAATCCGTGGTGGGGAGGGGCGTTCGGTCTGGGACGAAGTACTACGTTCCGTTGCAAAGCCAGACCATCTTGGAAGTCGACTTGATCCGAGGCGCCATTACCGGCCAAGCGAAGGTTGAAAAGCCGCTTGGCAATTTAGTCGCGGTCGGAGATCGACTGATTTCTGCCAGTCCATTTCAGCTCGATTGCTATTCCATCCTGGACGCCTTTCAAAAGCGATTGGTCGAGGAATTGAAAGGCGAGGGGGAAACGGCGGTTACGTGGATGCAGCAAGGGGAGTTGGCGTTGGCGAACGGCGATCTCGATGCGTCGCTGGGCTATTTGGAGAAGGCCTACAAAGCGGCTCCAGGGAATGCGCAAGTGCGATTGTCGTTGCTCAAGGTCGCGATGCAGGCGCTCAAGACCGACTTCGGTCGGTATGCCAATCGCATTCAGATGTATGACGACTTGCCGCAAGTCATCGACCTTCCATCGTACTTGCGCATCATTATCCACGGTTTGGAGGAGCAGGAGCGATGGGAGGAGATGTTCGCCAAGTTGTTGGAGTATTCCGACGTCCGCTTGAGCCGCAGGATCGATCAGATGAGCGACGGGGAAAACATCGAATTGCAGGATCGCCGGACCGTTCAGGAAGATCGATGGTTGGCGTCGCAATTGGAACGCTGCGCGAGCAAGCTATCGGCAGAGGCTAAAGCCAGAATGATGGCAGAGGTAAAAAAGAGGGTTGCGGTTCCCTATCGCGACTTTGGTTTGCGACGGTTGCGATTGGAGCATTTTCAAGGGCTCGGAGGGATGGATGAAGAGCGGATCGAGATTGCCAAAGCATTGATGCCCAGTCAATTGATCGATGCGGAGCGGATCCTTCAGTTTCGCCCTGGAAAGGAAGCGACCGCACCAGCGCTTCGCGATGCCTTGATCGGGGTCTATCTATCCGCAGGGCGCGTTGGGCTGGCGATGGAAAACGCAGGCGAGGATGTCGATGCGCTGATGCGGACTAGAGAAAAGATCGTTGCCGAACCGCGAAGTCCGCTGCGGCTGAATTTGGATGCTGCTCAAGTTCGATCGGCCGCCGAGTTTCATCAGGAACTGAAGAAACCTCACACGTGGCCTGGAGGCGAGTTGCAAGTGGGCCATCGATTCGGTCAAGAACTGCAACGCGATTTGGGCAATTCGGCGGATTCTTCGGTGCTATGCCAGATGGTGGAGTCCGAAGGAGATGCGTTTGGCGATTGGCAAGTGTATTTCGGAGCAGGGAGCTTGCAGTACGTCCATCGCAAGACCAGGGACTCCTTTCAGCAATTGATCGACGTGGGGACTTCGGAGGTCGGGACGGTGCCGCGATTGTATGCGGTCGACAGCATGCTGCTGGTCGAATTGAAGAACCAGTTGGTGGCCGTGGATACGCTGAAGGCCTTCCAGACGCCGCAAGATGGACAGCTCTGGAGAACGTCTTATGTGGAGGAAACCGGGGGCCAGGAAAGCGGTCGACTTCGTGTTTCGACCATCCTCCGCGATGTGTGGGGGCTGCCTATCAATCGCCGGTCATTCAAGGTTGCGGCCGCGTCGCGACGCGGCATTGTGGTGTTGAGCAATGACGACTTGACCTGTTTGGATTTGCTAACAGGGGCGAGGCTTTGGAGCCTATCGGGATTCCTCGGCGCGTCGTTTGTACGGGACGGGGACACACTGTATGCGTTTCGTCCGTACTCGAATTCCTCGCCAAATGCGTCGCACACTCCCAACAAGCCGAGTGATCCCAAGACGTTTGGGGAATGCCGGCTCGATGCCATCGATTTGCGGGATGGATCGCACCAACGCTGCGAGCTTGACCGGATGCTCGACTGGGATGTGCTCGCCGTGATCGGAGGCAAGTTTCTGCTGCAACCGGTCGTTCCAAAATCGGAAGAGCGGACCAATGGGATGAAGCTGAAGTTGCTCGATCCCAAAACAGGCAAGGTGGAGTTGTCTCGCGAACACGTCGCAGACACGCGATTGGCTTTGGTCGGTGATACCGGCGTGATCGCGATGAGGAGCAGTGGCGAAATGCACTATTGGAACGCGCTGCGCGGCACGGAGCACACGCATCAAGTCGATGTTGAAGGGAAATTCGGTTCGGTCAGTGCGCAGCTGTTTGGCGATGTTGCTCTGGTGTTGCCCTTTGCCGGTTCGATGGAGTTAGAGGGCGCGACCGTCGGTCCTTCGCAACGCACCGATCCGTCGGTTGCGAACTGTGCCGGAAAAATGTTTGCGATCTCTGTCGACGATGGAAGCATGCTTTGGAATCGCAGTCAACGAGTCAGGCACTTCATGTTTCCGTTGAGCCAAAGCCGTGAATCGCCTGTTGCAGTCTTCCTCCGCCGGGTGTCTATCACCAAGGTCAAGGGGATGGACTTGGACTTTGCCGGCTTGGCGTTAGTAGACATCAAGACGGGACGACTGATGTACCAAAAGCACGATTCGCCGGCGGAGCGCGGAGCGCCCTTCCGTCAGCAGTTGTTGCCCAATCGGAACATGATGGTGCTCGGCTATTTGGGGAACACGTGGACGGTATTGTGGACCGATCAAGAGGCGGGTTTGGCACCGCTCGATCAAGTGGATGAGATCGGGGACATGGATATGAAGGAGTTTCGCAAAATGGCGGAAGGCCTGGTCGATGAGATTCAATCGAATCTCCTTCCAAAGAGCCGTCCGGGTTTGGTTGAAGAACCGAAATGAGAATCACCGCGATTCCTCGCTACTACCGCAATTTGAAGCGTTGGCGCGAGATCATTTTGATATTGCGCAAGTACGGATTGGCGGACTGGCTAAGTCGGTTGCGCGTCGACTTTATTCGTGACTGGATCAAGGACGAACAGGGAGTACCGTTGTCCAGTTACACGCGTGAAGCGCGCGTGCGGATGGCCCTTACCGAACTCGGGCCGACGTTCATCAAGCTCGGACAAGTTCTCTCGTTGCGACCGGATTTGGTGGGATCGGCTCAGGCGGCCGAGTTGCAGCAACTGCAATGCAATGTCCCTGCCGATCCGATGTCTGCGGTTCAGGGCATCGTGGAATCGGAGCTCAAGCATCCTCTCGGAGAGATGTTCGCAGAGTTTTGCGAGGTCCCTTTGGCTTCGGCATCGATTGGGCAAGCCCACGAGGCGCGATTGCACGATGGAACGCGCGTGGTGGTCAAGGTGCAGCTCGCGAACATCGCCAACAAGATCGCCGAGGATTTGGAAGTATTGGCGGGATTGGCTTCGCTTGCGGACAAGATCCCTGAGCTTGCCGCTTGGCAGCCGCGGACGATCGTCGAGCAGTTGTCGCGGTCGCTTCGGCGAGAGTTGAGTTTCTCGCACGAGCAAGCCAACCTCATGATGCTGCGGGATTCGCTCAAGGACTTTGCTGGTATCGAGATTCCCGCTCCGTTTGCCACTCACTCGGGGCCCCGCGTGTTGACGATGGAGAAAGTGGAAGGGCATTCCATCCACGATATACACAACCGCGAGCTATTTCCGGATTTGGATCGGGATGCGCTGGCGCATCGTGTGGCCTCTCTCTACGTGGAAATGATCTTTGTGCATGGGCTGTACCACGCGGATCCCCACCCTGGCAACATTTTGATTCAGCCCGATGGCACGATTGGGCTGTTGGATTTTGGGATGGTCGGCAGGATCGACGATCGGTTGCGAGGCAACATCGAGGAGATGTTGTGGGCGTTATCGCTGAATGACTCGGGACTGCTGACGTCGCTGATCAAGCGCGTGGGGAAAACTCCGATCAACATCGACGAAGCGACCTTGTCCAACGATGTGTCCGATTTGATTGCGACTTATGGGAGCCAGCCGATCGGGCAAATCGACTTGGCGGGTGCACTCAATGAGATGACCGATATCTTGCATCGGCATCGGATCACACTGCCCAGTCAAGCTGGAATCCTGATCAAGACGTTGGTCACGCTTCAGGGGACGATTTCGCAAGCCAGCCCGAAGTTTAGTTTGCTGGAAGCGATCGAGCCGATGTTCAAGAAGGTGTGGCTGAGTCGCTATTCGCCGTGGCGGCAAGCGAAGCGACTTCGACGTTTGGTGTTCGAAGTCGAGGGAATGGTCGAGAAAATGCCCGGGCAGATCAGTTCGCTGATGGAACTGGTGCAATCGGGGAAGTTCGACGTGCATCTGTCGCACCGGGGATTGAGCCCATCGATCAATCGATTGGTGCTGGGGTTGCTCACCAGTTCCCTGTTGTTGGGATCATCGATCCTCTTGGCCTCGCACGTGCCGCCTGTGCTGTTCGTGGAGGAGGGGCCGCTCGGGCTCAAGGATCTTTCGCTGCTGGGGCTGGCTGGATTCTTGGTCTCGTTGATGGTGGCCGTCAGGATTTTGTTGGCCATCAATAAGTCCGGGCATTTGGATACGCAGGCAGATGATCCCGATTATCCGCACGGAGGATAGGTGGCCGTTCGTAGGACTCCCCCGTTAGGCCGAGTGTTTATTCGGTTGGGCTGCGGCATCGAGGAACCAAAAGAGTTGGCCGTGCGTCGGCTGGATCAGTTGTGCGGGGTAGAGATTGGGCAGTCGCGGGCCGTGCCAGACCAGATCGATCGCGGGTTGTTTGGACTCGCCGCAAGCGATGAACGCCACATGGCGAGCTGCATTGATCAGGCTGGCTGTCATCGTCAACCGATACGTGGCGAGCTTGGGGACGTAGTTGGCGACGAACCATGCGTCGCTGGGTTGCGTGGCATTGGTTTCTGGGAAAATCGATGCGGTGTGGGCATCGTCACCCAGCCCGAGCAAAACGATATCGATGCTTGGGATGGCAACGTGATGGGGAGTTGAGGAATCGGGGGTAGCCGCCGCTGGGGAGTCGGGAGCGGGCAAAAGGCGGTGGAGAGTCTGCGAGTACTCGAAAGCAGCGTGGTCGGGCGCATTGGACGGGACCGGAACTGGGTATACTTGGGGGAGCGAAGAGGGCTGGTGGGTGGCCGCGGCGCGGTCGAGCCATGCTTGTCGAACCATCCGGTAATTGCTTTCTTCGTGGTCGGGCGGCACGTTCCGCTCATCCCCCCACAGCAGGATGACTTTGGACCAGTCGACGCGATCCAGTTCTCGCTCCGCGATGCGTTCATAGAGCCGTTTCGGCGTGGAACCGCCAGACAAAGCCAACGTGCAGCGCCCGTGTCGCTCAAGCGTTACCGCTATGGTTTCCATGAGCCAATCGCAGACAGTGGCAGCCACGTCTGTGGCCGTGGGCTTAACGACGAGTTGAAAATTCATCCGAGGATGGACCTTTCGAGCGTTGGGGGAGTGGCGTTAGAGGGTTGGCATTGGCGGCGGCAAGGGATCGATTAGAACTTGATTCGGTCATTGGGGATGCATCGGGAATGCCATCCAGACCCGCCTTAGGGTGCAGTCGATTGACGCTGCGACAAACATGAGTTGAATCGCTTTCGAGTCCCATTATTCATTTTTTTCGTGACCAGGAAATCGGAAAGTTCCATGCAGCTGACCACCGTTCAACTCTGGGAGCGGATCCATGCTTCGGGTCTGGCAACACCGGAGCAGTGCCGGCAATGGGCCAAGTCCGTGGCTGCTTCGGCCGGAGCCCAAGCGCTCGGAGATCCCGGGTTGTTGGCCAAGGAACTGGTCGCAGGGGGCAAGCTCACCCCGTATCAGGCCAATGTGCTGTTTCGCGGTTTGGCGCATCCGATCCGAGTCAACGACATCGTGGTCGTTCGGTCGCTCGAAGGAGAACTCGGTCCCAATTGGTATGCGGCCAAACGTGTCCAGGAAGGGAAGACGAGCGACTCGCAAAGTCCAGTCGATGCGAGTGAGGGCGAGCTGTGGGTGGTAGCGTGGACGCCTGCGGAGCTAGCTACGGGCGAACTGCAACGATGGCCGCCGAGCTTGGCTTGGGCCAAGGCGTTTGCGCAGCTCCCGACCCATCGCCGACTGCTCCGGTGGAAAGAAGCCAGCGCGAGTTTGAACCATCTCATCGCGGTCGCCGAACCGCTGGATGGCAGGCCGCTTCGCGATGCTCTTGGTGGGCCGTGGATGACTTTGGAAGCGAGTTTGACTTGGGTGCGAGGCGCTGCCGAAGGACTCGCTGCGCTGCACGATGCCGGGCTGGTTCACGGGAACCTTGGGCTGTCGGCTGGATGGTTGGCCAGCGATGGAGGGGGATGTTGGTTGACCGATGCGCTCTTCCCACCCGGTTCTCCTTACGGACGTTCTTTGCCTAGCATTCTGAAGGATCGCGAAGAACGGATTGCAACGGCGGCACCGGAGTTGGCCGCGCCTGGTGCCGCGCCGACGCACTTGTCCGATTTGTATGCCATGGGATGCGTGTGGTACAGATTGCTAACAGGTCAGTATCCATTCGATCCGGGGCCAAATGCGGATGCCGATGTTTGGGGCAGGCTGCATAGCCAAGTGCCTGTGTTGGTACCTCAAGAAGTTCCCGACCCGATCGGCAAGTGTTTGCTTTACCTCTTGGCCAAGAACCCTGCGGCTCGCTTCGCTTCGGCAAAGGCCTTCGTTCAGGCGCTCGACCATGCCGTTGCATCGACTGCTTCGTTGAAGGCAACCGCGCGTTCCGAAGGCACGCAATCAGCAGCGTTCCAAGCCGATCGAGCGATTGAGGAGGCCAAACCTGCTCTTGCCAAGCCCAAGTCGGAAGGTGCAACTCCGTCCATTCCGAAGTCCCCGGCATCCCCAACGGGATCGCAGCACAAGGAAGCAGAGGGAGAAAAGAACGCGACACCCGTACCAGTCGCCCAGCCGGCGGCAACGCCAAAGAGCGCGGCTCCCGGTCCTAGCAAGGTGACTGAGGCAGTCCCGTCGACGCGGGGGGAGCAAACGGACAAGGCGAACACTTCGAAGCCCGCTTCCGGCACGTCGACGCCCGCTTCCGTTGGGGCCAAGGAAACGGCTTCTTCGCAAACGAATGCGGCCGCTGCGAAGACTTCGAAGAATGAAAAAACGCCCAGTGCGGCGCCTGCAGCATCGCCTCAAGCGAAACCAAATGTTTCAACAAATAACGTTGCAACGACGAATGGGACGCCGAGTGGTGCGACGCGCCCGGCCGAGTCGAAATCGGCTGCGGAGGCCACAGAGAAGCCGCCTGCACGTCCCGTCAGCACAGCCGGGGCGGACACCCAACCTGCAACAGTTGCCGTAACGAAGCAGCCGGTCTCCGCGGACACTAGCTCCGTAATGAAAACAGCCGAACCGTTGCCCGCGATCAACAATCCGCTGCTGAAGTCACCGGTGCCACTGCCGGGCACCGAAAGGTTGGCAGAAGAGATCGAGCGGGCTAAACAAGCCGCAACCGAAACGACGACACCGTCGGACTTAACGCCCTCTGGCACGCGTTCGCACGATTCGAAACGATCAGAAGCAGTATCCTCTGAAGCCGCACCTTCTGACTCTGTGCCTTCTAGCATCGCATCGACCAACGCAGGGGCGGTTGCCGATGCGAACCTTCCATTCGGGACCAGTGCTGCCAAAGCCTCCCCGCTCAACCGCGCTCCGGATTTGGCGACTCCCGCCAAACCCAAGAAGAAAAAGAAATCGACAAATGCAGCTGGGGGCAAGTCGGGGAAGCTCAAGTCGGGCAAGTCGCGAGGCAAAAAGAAAGCCAAACGTCCCGTTTGGTTCATGCCGATGGTGGTCGGGTGTTCGCTGTTGTTGTTGCTGGTGTTGACCATGCTGTTCAGCGGTGTCAACAAAGGATTGATGTCCATCGACAGCAATCCAAAAAAGAAAGAGTCGGTTCCAAGCGATACCTCGCGATCCACGGAGGTGCGAGGTGGTGCAGCGGTGGCTGCCGTGGCCGATCCGCGTGAAAATTTGTTTGTGATGAAAGCGGATGATGGCACGATTCCTTGGGCGCCACCTACCGTGGGACGGCCGCACTCGATTGCGATGTTTCCAACGGGGGCGGAGGCGTTGCTGTTTGTCTCTGGCAACGCAATATCCGAGCCAGGGGCATTACAAAGCATCGCCAAGTGGTGGAGCCTCGTCGAACCTCCCGCGAGCGACGCCATCGACTTGCAGAACATCGACCGCTCCAAAATCCGCGCGATGGCCATGGCATGGTATCCCAAGGGGGAGACCGGAGCCTATGAGCGGGTCTTGCGCATCGAGCTTCAGACACCACAGGAAATCGGGCAAGTCCTCAACGATTTTTCAGCCTATTCCCCGCAGCAAGTTCAAGCCGAGAGTTCTGCACCCACGATTTGGGTGCGCGAAGGTAGCGATGCGAATCTAGCCCTCGCTGGTACAGGTTTTCGGGCTGCGCGCGATGCGACCGTGGAAGCGATCTCGATCGGGCCGGTGGCGCTGATCGAAGCGCTTGCTCGCCAAGATGGGCAACCTGGGCCTTTGCGACGGCAATTGGATTTGATGTTGCAAAGCACCGACGATCGCGCGGAACTCACCGCCGTGGTCGCGCCGAGTTTTCTCTATGTCGATGGCAAAGAGATGTTCGGCGAACACTCCAGCAAGGTCTTGGAGTTGCTCAAGTCGTTCGTCGGCGACGATGTCCAGGCAGCCATGATTCGGATGCAATTCGATTCGCAGTGGTATCTGGAATGGCGATCGATCGGGAACAATTTGCAAAGTGCATTTCGCGATGCAGCGGACTTGAAAAAGAAAGTCGAGCTTGCGGCGGACGCGGTCGAGTCGAGGCTGGCCGCGAAGCCTGCGGACGCGTATTGGAGAGCGCTGGCCAATCGCTATCCCCAAATGCTGAGGGCGTTTGGTAAGTATCTTCGGACCGGCGCGGAAGATGGTCAAGTCGTCGCCAACGCGTATTTGCCCACCGAGGCATTCACGAATTTGGCGCTATCGAGTTGGATGGCGATTCGAAATGACGCGGGGGGAACGCCCGTGGCTGGTGGGGTGAAGCCCGCTGCCACAGCCGCCAAGACGGTGGACCAGTTGCTCGATGCCAAGATCAATTTACGGATCGAGCAGGAGTCGTTGGAGGTCGTGTTGCAAGCCATTGCGACGGAACTCAAGGACTCGCAACCCGGAGGTAAAGAAACGTTGCCGATGGCCATCAATGGAACGGCGTTTCAAAAGGATGGAATCACCCGCAACCAACAGATCCGAGGGTTCGAAGCCAAGGACATGTCCGTCCGGGATGCGCTGACGGCGCTTTGTCGCCGGGCGAATCCGGTCACGACGGTCAAGACACCGGACGAGAAGGACCAAAAGGTCGTGTGGTTAATCTTGGACGATCCCGCGACACCGAGCAAAAAGAAACTGGACATGACAACGCGGGCTTGGGCGGAATCCAATCAAGCTGCGTTGCCGCGCGAGTTTGTGGGTGACAAAGCGAAATGACGCGCGCGATGGAATGAATGTGCAGACATACATTGAGTACTTGGATAGAGAGGAATTGGAGCGATGGCAAAGTGGGTTGAATTGACCGCCCCTGAAGTTCGAGGTCTCGCGCCGGCGACGCCGTTGGTGTTCCCTATCGCATCGATTGAGCAGCATGGCCCCCACCTTCCGGTTTGGACGGACTCGTTGATCACGCAGCACTTGATCGATGTCTTGTCCGAACGCATGCAGGATCGCGTGCTGTTCGCTCCGCTGATGTGGTTGGGCAATTCGCATCATCATCTCGACTTCAACGGGACGTTGTCTGCATCGCCGCGGGTTTACTTGGACTTGTTGGGCGACCTGATGGACAACGCCATCGAGCAGGGGTTTCAGAGAATCGTGTTCCTCAATGGCCATGGAGGGAATGACGTTCCGGCAAAGCAAGCGACTTTTGAAGTGCGCCAACGCTACTCTTCGAGAAGCGATTTGCTATTGCTGATGACCACCTATTGGGGGCTCGAAGTCGATCCAACGGTGCGCGAGTCGGGCTGGTTGCAAAGCGAGATGGGGCATGCGTGCGAGTGGGAAACATCGATGGTGTTGAAGCTGCGTCCGGATCTGGTTCGTCCCTATGAGCATTTGCCTCCGGTGGATCCGGGCAATCCATTTCGGCCGGGATCGAGAGCTTGGAAGACCGCCGATCGCAGCCAGCCTGGGTACATCGGTGCGCCCCATGCGGCAAGCGCGCAAAAAGGGGAACGGTTGCTCGGTTGGTTCAGCGAGGCGCTTGAGGCATGGCTCGATCGCGTCGTGGCATGGGATGGCGACAGTTGGGACGGGTGACGGGAAGCGAGCTTCACGTCGCGGCTTGGATGCGCGTATGCGACCGTTGCCAAATCGCTGCGACAGGATCGCCGGATTGTAAAAAAGCTTATCTTTTTTGCGCAATTTTGCATGGCTTGTTCCGGACTGTTTGGGCAAGATAATCCCAGTGCACGGGAGTGCTTCTAGCAGTAGCTCCCTCTTTATGGTGGAGGATCTGCCTTCGACGGATCTCGTGCCGGGCGTTCGTATCCTTGTGTTCCATCCTCTCTGGAGACTTACCACAGCGATGACAAAGAAAGTCAAAGTGGCCATGATTGGGCTCGGTTTTGGCGCCGAGTTCATCCCGATTTACCAACGGCATCCGAACGCGGAGGTCGTGGCGGTCTGCCGGCGGAACGTAGCCGAAATGAACGCTGTTGCGGATCGGTTTGGAATCGCCAAACGCTACACCGACTACGAAAAGGTGCTGGCCGATCCCGAAGTCGACTTTGTGCATATCAACTCGCCGATTCCGGACCATGCGTGGATGAGTTTGCAGGCGTTGCGAGCTGGCAAGCACGTTATGTGCACGGTGCCAATGGCCACGACCATCGAGGAATGCGATGAGATTTGCGAGACCGTGGCGACGACGGGGCGCAAGTACATGATGGCAGAGACCGTGGTCTACAGCCTCGAATTCTTGTTTCTCAAAGAGATGGTTCAAAAGGGAGAGCTTGGCAAGATCCAGTACATGGCGGCTTCGCACCCGCAAGACATGGATGGCTGGCCTGAGTATTGGGAGCGCATGATCCCGATGCATTATGCGACGCACGTCGTTTCGCCCGTACTCGGGCTGGTCAACGGCCGCGCCGAGTATGTCTCTTGCTTCGGTTCGGGGACCATTCGTCCGGAACTGGCCAAGAAGTCTGGCAATGCCTTCTCCGTCGAGTCGTGCCATATCAAGATCAAGGACTCGGATATCTCGGCGCACATCTGGCGATTTTTGTTCGACACCGCACGTCAGTACCGAGAGAGCTTTGACGTGTATGGAACCAAGAAGAGCTTTGAGTGGTCGTTGGTCGAGGGCAAGCCGCACATTTTGCACACGGCCAAGAAGCCGGAACACGAGATCGCGGAAGAGGTCGAGGTTCCCGATTACGCGCACTTGCTGCCAGAGCCGATTCGTCCCTTCACGCAATCGATTCAAGACGCCGACCACTTGTCGTTTATCCAAGGGGGAGGCCATGGTGGCTCGCACCCGCATTTGGTCCACGAATTCGTCAGCGCCTTGGTTCAAGACCGGGATCCATGGCCCAACGCTGTGACTTCGGCGAACTGGACCTGCGTCGGCATCTGTGCACACCAAAGCGCCATGCAAGGGGGCCAATTGGTCAAGTTGCCGGCGTTCACGCTCGGTTGATGCACGCGCGGGGGCGTTTCGTCCTCGCGTGAAGCTCCGATTTGCCTTTTCGGTACAGAACCCAGGCACCTTGGACGCCGAGGCGATCGATTTCGCATCGCCAAGCTCCAGGGTGCACCACCACCGATGCGATCTGCACGGCTACCGCAGCCGCGATCGCAACACCGATTCCGTCATTCCATCTCAAACCTATCTGAGAATCCAAGATGAACGCAATGAGTTCCCACCGAGCGGCGGTCTTGTCGCTCACAACGCGCTGGTTCGTTTGCTTGACCGCCGCGTGGATGGTGCTGTCCGGGATGCATAGCTGCAGCTATGCCCAGGCCCCTTTGAAGATCCTGTTTTTGGGAGACCAAGGGCATCACCGGCCTGCCGATCTTTACCGCGTCCTCGAACCGGCCATGAAAAAGTACGGCATCGAAGTGACCTACAGCGAAGATGTCGCGACCTCGTTGACCGCGCGTCGGCTTGGAGAGTTCGATGGTTTGCTGATCTATGCCAACATCGATGAACTGGGTAAGCCCGAAGAGGAGTCGCTGCTGGAGTATGTGCGTTCGGGGAAGGGATTGATTCCACTGCACTGCGCGACGTACTGCTTCCGCAACAGCAATGCGTACATCGAACTGGTCGGAGCGCAGTTCAAGGAGCACGGAGGACAGCGATTCACGACTCAGATCGTGGGTCAGGATCATCCGATCATGAAGGGATTCGACGGCTTTGAAAGCTGGGACGAGACGTATGTGCATCATAAGCACAACACCAAGAATCGTGTTGTATTGGAAGAACGCACCCAAGGCCAACTCGCTCCCGGCACCCAGTCCGAGCCTTGGACGTGGGTTCGCACGCATGGGGACGGTCGTGTGTTCTATACGGCTTGGGGGCACAACATGGATACGTGGGGCAATCCCGGGTTCCAAAACTTGGTCGCCCGTGGGATCACTTGGGCATGCAAGCGCGATACGCGTCAACTCCCTGCGTTTAGCGATCCCAATCGTTTCGATACTCCCAAGATGACCGAATTGCCCAAGGACCTAGCGCCGTTTAGCTTTGTCGACGTGGGCAAAGAGATCCCCAACTACACTCCCGGAGAAAAGTGGGGAGTCCAAGGCGAACTCAAGAACACCATGCAAGTGCCGCTGACAGCGGTGGAGTCGCAAAAGCACTACGTTGTGCCAGAAGGCTTTGAAGCTAAGCTGTGGGCGATCGAGAAGAATGTCCTAGAAGGAGAAGCCGACACCGCGATGGCCGGGTTGGCGGGCAAGCCGATTGCGATGACCTGGGATCACCGAGGGCGGTTGTGGGTCTGTGAAACGGTCGATTATCCGAACGAACTCCAACCCAAGGGCAAGGGGCGAGACCGCATTCGCATCTGCGAAGATACCAATGGCGATGGCAAGGCCGACAAGTTCACGGTGTTCGCATCGTACTTGAGCATTCCCACGGCGATGGCATGCTATCGCGGCGGCGTGGTGGTTCAGGATGGTGTCAAGACGGTCTACCTGAAGGACGTGGACGGCGATGATGTCGCCGACATGCGGCAAGAGCTGATCACCGGTTGGGCGATGGGAGACACGCACGGTGGCGTGAGCAACTTCCAGTACGGACTCGACAACTGGATCTGGGGTATGCAAGGGTACAACGACTCGCATCCCGTGATCAACGGAAAAGAACAGCAAGGTTTCCGCCAAGGGTTCTTTCGATTCGCAATGGAAAAAGGAGCATCCGATGCCACGGCTCCGGTCTTTGCCATTGAGAAGGATGGCAACTTCGGATCGGAACGCACCAGCAAGTTCGATGACCACGCTGTTCGCGTATCCAAGCTTGAGTTCATCCGTTCGACCAACAACAACACTTGGGGGATCGGATTCAGCGAAGAGGGATTGGTGTTCGGCTCGACCGCCAATGCGAACCCGAGTAACTTCATGCCGGTGGCTAACCGCTACTACGAACGCGTCTCGGGATGGGCTCCTCAAGTCCTCGGCACGATCGCGGACACGTACAAGTTCAAACCGATTACGGACACCATTCGTCAAGTCGACCAGCACGGTGGATACACGGCGGCCGCTGGCCACGCCTTGTACACGGCGCGAAACTATCCCAAGCAATGGTGGAATCGTTTGGCGTTCGTGTGCGAGCCGACCGGTCACTTGATCGGAAGCTTTGTGCTCAATCGCGACGGAGCGGGATACAAGTCGACCAGTCCGTTCAATTTGGTCGCCAGCGATGATGATTGGGCATCCCCGATCATGGCGGAAGTCGGTCCCGACGGGAACGTTTGGTTCCTCGATTGGTACAACTTCATCGTCCAACACAATCCCACTCCGCAAGGATTCCAAACCGGTAAGGGGAACGCTTACGAGACCAAACTGCGCGACAAGCGATTTGGTCGCGTTTATCGATTGGTCTATGGCGGAAAGGATGGATTGTCCAGCGATGCGTTGAAGCAATCCGACCGGATTCCAGCTGGTGGACTGAATGCGAAGGACGAGGCCGCGCTGATCTCGGCGCTGAAGCATTCGAACATGCTATGGCGACGCACGGCTCAGCGATTGCTCGTGGAGCAACCCAAGCTCAGCGATAAGGGAATCGAAGCGTTGCGAGGCTTGGTTCAAGATCCCGCGACCGATGCTATCGGTTTGAACGTGGGTGCCATCCATGCGATCTGGGTTCTCGCCGCCCACGGTGCTTGGAATGCGGAACTGACCAAGTCGGCGTTTGCTCACAAGAGTCCGGGCGTTCAGCGCAATGCGATTGCCGCCGCGGCTACCGATGCCGACACCGTAAAGGGACTGGTTGCCAGCGGTTTGCTGAAGTCAGCCGATGCGCAAGTGCGGTTGGCATCGCTTTTGAAGCTGGCCGACTGCCCGCCCGGAACGGCGGGGGCTGCCGAAGCGCTGCAAGAGGTGTCGTTGGTGCGGTTGGCTGCGGCGACAACCGACCGTTGGCTGTTGGACGCGTGGACCAGCGCGGCTGGGGTGCATGCCGAAGGGGTGTTGTCCAAGCTGATCCGCGATACGGATCTGCAGGTTTCGCCAGAACTCGCAGCTCGCATTGCCATCGTGGCAGAGCACGCAGCTCGCAATCGCATGAAGCCCGAAAGCGTGGCTCAATTGATCGTTCCCAAGGGCAACGCAGCGGTGACCACCGCCGTCATTGCAGGTTTGTCCAAGGGCTGGCCTCGCGATTACCGCGTCGCCTTGCCTGAGGCCACCAGCAACGCGTTTGTGAAGGATTGGTTGTCGGGGGATTTGTCGCTGGAGACCAAGGGCCAAGTCATTCAGCTGGCCAACGCGCTCGGCGTACAAAAATTGGAAGAGGCGGTTGCGAACATCCGTCGCGAGCTGTTGCAACAACTCGAGAAGGGAGATTTGGCGACCGACATTCGGTTGGCTGCTGCGAAACAAATGATTGCACTGGAGCCAACGAGCGAAGATGTCGTCGCATCGTTGCTCTCCCAAGCGACCCCGCAGGCGGCACCGGAACTGACGGCTGGATTGGTCAACGCTCTGGCTGCTTCCAAGGTGAAGGGGTTGGTGGTGCGACTCATTGAACTGTCGCAAAGCATGCCTCCGGAGTTCTTGCGCAGCAGTGTGCGAATGATGCTCAGTCGCCCTGAAACGACGCGCGATTTGATCGATGCGATCGAGGCTGGCAAATTGACCATCAACGATTTGCAACTCGATCAACGTCAGTTGCTTCGCGATCACCCGGATGCCAAGATCCGCGAAAAGGCCCTGGCGATGATGAAGAGCAGCGGTGGAATCCCGAATGCGGATCGCCAGAAGCTGGTGGAATCCTGGATGGGATTGACCGAAGTCTCGGGAGATGCGGCCAAGGGCAAATTGGTTTATCAGAAGCATTGCGCTCTGTGCCATCGCCATGGCGATTTGGGGAACAACATCGGTCCCGAATTGACCGGCATGGCGGTTCATCCCAAGGCGGAACTGTTGGTCAACATTCTCGATCCGAATCGCAGTGTCGAAGGGAACTTTAGGACGTACAACGTCCAAACCACCGACGGGAGCATCGTGACGGGCATGATGGCGGGCGAATCGAAAACCGCGATCGAAATCGTCAATGTCCAAGGCAAACGCGAAGTCGTGTTGCGAGAGGACATCGAACGATTGACCGGATCGCAAAAGTCGTTGATGCCCGAGGGCTTTGAAAGCCAGATGACACAAGAGGAAATGAAGGACCTCTTGGAGTTCTTGACCAGCAAGGGCAAGTACGTGCCGCTGTCGTTGGCGTCGGTAGCCACGTCGATCACCACCAAGGGGATGTTCTTTGAGCCCGATGGGCAGATGGAACGCTTGGTATTCCCGGATTGGAAGCCGAAGATCTTCAAGAACATTCCGTTCGTGTTGATCGATCCACAAGGCGATCGCGTGCCCAACGCGGTGATGCTGTATGGCCCCAATGGCAAAATGGCTCCCACGATGCCCAAGAGCGTCGATGTGGTTTGCAACTCGCCTGCGGTCGCGATTCACTTTCTCAGCGGAGTGGGTGGCTGGTCGTTCCCGGCGAGCCGCCGCGGTTCGACGAGCATGATCGTTCGGATCACGTATGCAGATGACACGCAGGAAGATCACGAATTGATCAACGGCGAGCACTTTGCGGACTACATCGCCCGAGTGGATGTGCCTCAAAGCGAATTCGCCTTTGACTTGGGCGGTCGCCAGATGCGTTACTTTGCCGTCAAGCCGAAGGAGTCCAAGGCTCTCAAGAACATCAGCTTGATCAAGGGGAAGGACTCCTCGGCGCCGGTCGTGATGGCCATGACGCTGCAAACATCGGAGTGATGTCCGGCTAGAGAGAGAACTCGGCTAGAGCGGTGGATATCCATCGCTCTGTGAAACGGAAACCGCCCGCTGGCGAACGAAGGCAACTTCATCGCATGCGGGCGGTTTTTTCTTTGTGTTTGCAGTCGGGCGGGGTTTAGTTGCCCGAACCGGAGTTTGTCAGCCCGTAAACGGGATAGGTGATCAGTCGGCGGCTGCGAAGTGGAGGTGTGGCCGAGAAGAAGACGTTGCCGCCGATCTCCGGTTGGCCGTAGTTGAAGCCGGTGGCTTCGTAATAGCGAAGCAGCGAGTTGCGCACGTCGGCTTCTTGGCGAGAGCGGGCGATCATGTAGGCGCGTGCTGGGGATTCGGCGAAGCGTGCTCGCGGCAAGGGGGCCGAGCCGGAGGCTTGGGGATCTTGGCCGAAGCAAGAACTCGAAACCAAGGTCGATGCGGCGGAAATCGCAAACGCGATCAAAAACAATCTCATGGCATGGTGATCCTGTGACAAAAGGTCGAGCCTTCACCATCCATGGCGCAATCAGCCGCGAGTCCATTGCAGCTTGGCAGAAAACGGGACCGCCGTATGACTCCTGTTCGAGCATCGGCCATTGAGAGGACGCAACTCCGAGGAATCTCCCGGCAGCCATGCGAGCCGTTCAATCGCCACAATTTCGCTGGTCCCGAAACTTGACGTTCCCAAACGGGCCGCATTTCCGATACACTTTGCGGCTTGGATTACCCCCTAGCGGAGCGGCGATTTTCCGAGCGATTGGCTCTGGACGGATCGGCCGTAGCGCCATCGGCCTCGGTCGATGTCCTCTTGCTGGATTGATTCGTTCCTCGACCCATTCTCACCAAGACCATGCTCGATCGAAAATTCGTCGTTGAAAATGCCGAAGCGGTAAAGGCAAACTGCGTGCATCGGGGGACTCCCGCCGACATCGATCGCGTGGTCGCGTTGGAGTTGCAGCGCAAATCAAAATTGAGCGAAGCCGAAGAGTTCAATCGCCAAGCGAACGCGATCAGCGCTCAGATGGGCAAGGCGACTCCGGAGCAACGCGAGCAGTTGAAGGAACAAGGTCGCAAGCTTCGCGAGCAGAAAGAGGTCGCTCAAGGAGAGCATGATCTGCTCGATCGCGAGATTGGTGAGCTGCTTTCGCGGGTTCCGAACATGACCCACCCGGCGGCTCCGATAGGCGGCGACGACACTTCGAATCTCGAGATCGCTCGCGGCAAAACCGCGATCCCGACCTTTGATTTCAAGGCGCGCGATCATTTGGAACTGGGGCAGATCCACGACATGATCGATTTCGAAGCGGGCGCTCGGGTGGCTGGAGCCGGATTCTATTTCCTCAAACGCGATGCGGTCCTGTTGGAGTTGGCGCTGCAGCAGTTCGCCGTCGCGCATTTGATTCGCAAAGGGTTCATCCCTGTTTCCACTCCCGACGTGGCCAATACGGAGATCTTGCACGGCATCGGCTTCATTCCTCGCGGTCCGGAAACGCAGATCTACAGCATTGAGAACACCGAATTGAATTTGGTGGCCACGGCAGAGATCACGCTGGGAGGGATGTATGCCAATCAAGTCTTGGAGGCAGAGCAGTTGCCGCTAAAGCTGGTCGGCATCAGCCACTGTTTCCGCACGGAAGCCGGAGCGGCGGGGCGAGCATCGCGAGGCTTGTACCGCGTCCATCAATTCACCAAGATTGAGATGTTCGCGTTTACGTTGCCCGAGCAAAGCGACGCGCTGCATGAGGAACTCCGCGCGATCGAATGCGAATTGTTTGATGCATTGGAAGTGCCCTATCGGGTGGTCGATACCGCCACGGGAGATCTGGGTGGACCTGCGTATCGCAAGTACGACTTGGAAGCCTGGATGCCCGGCCGCGGAGAAGCGGGCGAATGGGGCGAAGTGACCAGCACGTCCAATTGCACCGACTATCAAGCTCGCCGATTGAACATCCGTTATCGGGTCAAAGGGGAGAAAGGCACCCATTTGGCGCATACGCTCAACGGAACTGCGATCGCGATTAGCCGTGCGATCATCGCCGTCATCGAGAATCACCAGCAAGCGGACGGATCGATTCGAGTGCCGGCGGCGTTGGTCCCGTGGATGGGCAAAGAAGTGATTGCACGCCCGTAGTTCTACGGTTTTTTGGGCACAGAAGGTTCGTCTTTGGGTGGCTCTTCCGTGGCGGGTTGCGCAGCGCTCGGGAAGAGTTTGATGAGGGTGCCACGGAGCGACTGCGCGTTGGCTTCATGCGAGATGGATCGCAGTTCGCGATCGAGCAGGATCCACGTGGGAATCGCATTGATTCCATAGTTTTCCATGACTTTCAAAACCCCTTGTTTGCGATCGTCCCAAAGATTGGGCCATCGCGGCTTCAGGGTAGCGAGCGTTGCTCGGGCATCTTTGAGCGATTCGTCCAGCCCGATTCCGATCACCTCGAAGCCTTGCTCGCGATACTGATCGTGGAGCGCTTGAAGCGCAGCGACTTCCTGTTGCAGGGCCTGGTCTCGCGACGACCAAAAGTAGAGAAGAACCACTTTGCCCTTAAGCGATTCCAATCGGAAGGGGGAGCCTTCCATCGTGCGGCTTTGGAACGCGTAGGACTTTCCGACTTGCAATCGCGCGGCATTTTGCTTGAGCACTTCCGCAAACGGGGCGTAGTTCGTAGCGTCCTTTTCGCGAAGGAGATCCGCCAGCTCTGCGTAGGTCTTGGATGCCAGGGTTTTGTCTTCCAAGGCTTCGAGTGCGAGGCCGGTCTTGAAGACCGTTTCGAGATCGCGTTGGGACAAGATGGGCTTGGTCGCTACGTAGAATTTGAATTCTTCGACGCGGCGCAATCGGTCTAGTTCTGCCAAGCTGGGCAGGAGAACGGCAGAGGCGGAGAAGTAATCGGAGCGGGCTTGATCGGCGACGTCTCCCTCCGGTGCATCGAGTTGTTCAAGAATGCGGGCGGACGCTTGGGCGATCCAACGCTGTTGCTCGAAGGCCTGTTGTGGAGTTTTGGGACGGAGCGACTTGGCTTGTTGGACGAACTGGAGAGATTGCGAGAGGGGCGCGTCGTTGGGGAGTTGAAGTGCTGGCCAATCGGTGTCCGTTGCTGGGAGGGACTGGTCGACCGAGGCTGGTGGGGTGTTGCTGTTAGGGGCGGCTTTTGGCGAAGTCGGTTCTTGTCCGCAGGCGATCAGGGGTGTGAAGGGCAAAAGCGCCTGCGAGCAGAGAAGGATCCGGATGGACGACAGGAAACGGATAGTGCGGTACATAGACATTTGTTCGAGGGATGCGAGGGACGACGGAAGCCTGGATAGACCGTAGGGGTCAGCGTCTTTAGGACGGTTCATGGGGATATCAGTCGCCGCTTGCGGAGATCGCAACTGGCTGAAAAGAAGGCTTAGCGAGATATGCGGGTAGTCTAGACCGAGGCAACTCGATTGCTAGGCATTTCTTTAGTCATCGAATGGGAAAAAACGGTGCTGCGGGATCAGGTGGGGCATTCGGTGAAGCAGGATTCGGGGGGCGAATCTTTGCGAGCATCGTCGTCTTTGCTGTTTCCTACTGGAGGGGCGTTCTTTGCAGGAGGCTCAGAAATCCGTTTGGATTCTGAAGATTTCTTCAAAATATTGATCCCAAAGTTAGCAAATACCCCTGGGATGGGGTATACTTCGGGCGTCCCTGCTCTTCAGGAGTCGGTGACGGGCAAAAAACACATGCGTACACCTCACTTGGTGACGGTTGGATTTCGGGCGTGACCAACTGTTGCTGGGTGAGGTTTTTTTCTGGACATGCTTGTCCTGTTGCGATGGTGATCGCACCGCTTATGCATGGGGCTCAAGAAATCCTTGCTCTGTTGGACCGCGCAGCGCGAATGCTCTAGGGTTGCGGCTTGCCCAGCGTCGTGGATTGAATGAGGGTGTAGAGCATGGCTTCGAATACGCGTTCGCACGCCGTGAAGTCGCGATCTTCGGCTTGCATCTGCACCAAGTAGGTGTGATGGGGTTGGCTGAAGGCGATCAATCGTATGTGGACGAGCAAGTCGAGGTAGTAGAACTCGAGATCGACGGCACGGCTATCGGTCAGAGTGCCCGATTGCGAGAGGATGGCGGGGGGATCGATGGCTTCGACTTCGACTTCTTCGTACTCTGCTTCGATGGCCGCGCGAACTTCATCGAGGGCTGCGGTGGGTGTTTTGGACCACGGAAAATCGATCACCGAGAGAAACGCAGTATTGGGGCTTTGAAGCTGGAATCCCACAAGGGTACCTTCTTCGAAGTCTTCGGAGAGTTGCCAGTTTTCGGGGTAGGACAAACTCAGTCCGAGTCCTTGGTAGGTTTTCGTCACGATCGGTCTTTGGATGGTCTAGAGGGAAGCGATGACTCGGGATGGGGTGCCTGGCTGCAGGAATCGCTGACGCAAGCATGTCGGCTTAGGAAGTGCATCCTAGGCAAGCCTGATTGTTGCGATCTCGCGCGCGAGTTAGGCCGCGATAGCGGGTTTGTTTCTGCGAGGAGGTTCTCCTCGCCAACGGCGATGCACCCACCAATACTGTTCGGGGTGGGAGCGGATGGCGGATTCCAGGCATTCATTGTACCAGCGGGTCATGGTTTGCACCGAAGAGGGGCAGTCGGGCGATTGGGGATCGGCCACACCTAGGACGTCCAAGTCGAAGTGGAGTGGGGCTTCGCGACGCACGTTGGAGCAGACCATCATCGGGGCGCCGCTGGAGAGGGTGAACAGGGCGAGCGCTTTATGGCAGGATGCCGGGTGCCCCAGAAAATCGACCCAGCAACCTTTTGGGCCGCCGTATTGATCGGCCAAGAGCGATAGTGCGCCGCCTTGTTGGAGCAAGGCTTCGATGGCCGTGGCGCTTCCCGTCTTGGGTAGGAAATGTTGGCCGCCCAGCGAGCGGAATTGGGTCAAGTAGTCATGGATGAATCCGTTGTCGAGCGGTCTGGCGATGGTAGTGGTGCTGATGCCGAACAATCCGGTGACGAAGCCTGCAAGTTCGAAGTTGCCAAAGTGACCCGAGACGAGGACTTTAGGCCGATGGTCGAGGATGACGCTCAGCATCCGGCGCCGGTCCCCGATGCGAAAGAAATCGAGGTAGTTCTCGCGGTGGACTTTGCGAGGGGCATGGGCGATTTCGCAGACCATCAGGAGCAAGTGTTCCCACATGGATTGCTGGACGGCGAGCGAGTGATCGGGGGACCAATTCGGGAACACCAATTCGAGGTTGGCCGCGACCAGTTTGCGACGGATGGGCAGGATATGGGTCAGCCAGTAGGCCAGCACGCGGCTGATGCGTTGGCAGCGTTCCAGCGAAATCGACTGCATGGCAGCGATGACGGCCCGGAACACGAGGTAGACAGCGCGATCGCGCCAGGAATAGGTTTGGTGTTCGCTCGATTCGCGATCGTCTTTGGCATCCATGCTTTGCAGCGTCCTGGCTCGGAAATCGGTTGGAGTCGAAGGCGGGGGCGTCGATCCCCGTCAATAAATCATTTCGCTTGACGCGAAGGGCCCGACCGATCCTTGAATGTACCGGCGGGCACGAGGCAGCAACATAGCATTTTCGCAGGGAAACCACCTGCCAGAGCGAGGGGCCGGGATGCAGCGAACTCCTAACGGACGGGAGCCAGCCCATGAGCCCGTCGAAGCAATCCGATTTGGCCGGCATGGATCGACTCGTGAAGGGGGCAAAAAAGGAGCGCACCCAGCTTGATCGGGTAAGCCGTGTAGGGCATTTCCGTCGGTTCTGCCAGGACTTCCGGCGACAGATGCCGGACGCAATCCATCGCCTCGCGGTGGATGCGATCCAGGATGGCCATCATCTCCGTGCGGGAGTGAGGTTCTGTCCCGTCGAGGGCGGGGGAGCTGGCGCGTGCGTATCGCTTGCGCAATGCGCTTGGCATCAACTCCAAATCCACTTCCGCGCGCCCCCGTTGGCGGAACAGCATCAGTCCGTACTGCGCGACCGCCAAATGCCCGATTTGCCAGGAAAAATGAGTTGGCAGGCCAGGCGGAGCCACCGTCCAAAGGTCGTCCGGGACCCCTGAGAGCAAGGTGAGCGTATAGTCCCGCGCGAACTGCATTTGGCCGAGCATGGCATCCCGCATCGCCACGAGTTGTGCGGCAGATAACAATTTAGGTTCAGATTCCATCTTTTTGGCCGTTTGTAGCGAAACGTATCAGAACAAGCTGGGTTCATTCACTCGTCGGAGTGGGGATCGTGGGAGGAGTGCTCTCCCCCCAATTGAAACCATCCTCGCATCAATCCTCCATCTTCTCAACCGGGGCTTAGTGCTATGCCATTCGTGAAATCGATTACCAAAGTTGCGTTCGCCGGCTGTTTTCTGGCGGCGATGACCCTTACCAGCTTGGCTCAAGGCCCTGGAGGCCGCGGAGGTCCCGGAGGCGGTCGAGGCATGATGGGCATGGGAATGGGCGGCGGTGTCACCGGATTGCTGATGATGAAGGAAGTCCGCGAAGAGCTGAAGCTCGACGAGGATCAGGTCCAAGAACTGGAGGATCTGGGCAAGGGGATTCAAGAGAGCATGGCCAGCATGCGGCCTCAGCCAGGGCAAGCTCCCGACCCGGCAGCCATGCAAGCCAACATGGAAAAGATCCGCAAGGTCATGGCCGAAACCGAAGAGAAAATTGCCGACTTGCTCGATCCCAAGCAATTGGATCGATTGATCGGCCTGGTCATCCAACGCGATAGTTTGCGAGCTCTCAACAGCAAGATCGTTGCAGACAAGCTGGAGATCACCGACGAACAAAAAGCCAAGATGGCCGAAATCGAAAAGGGGTTGGGGGACAAGATGCGCGAGCTGTTCCAAGGTGGCTTCAGCCCGGAAATGCGAGACAAGATGCGCGAACTCCGCGAAGAAGGGGATACCAAGCTGAAGGCGTTGCTGACCGACAAGCAAAAGGAAGACATGGAATCCTTGAAGGGCGATGAGTTCAAATTCCCAGAGCCCCAATTCAACCGTGGTGGACCTGGCGGCGGAGCCGGTGGTGGTCGTGGTGGACGTCGTCCTGGTGGCGACGGGACCTGATCGACTATCGATTGGTTTCAATAGCGATGGCAGATGTTGGGCTAGAGAGCCTGGGATCTTCCGCCGTCCTAGATCGTGTTTACGAAAGCCCCGCGATTCTCGCTTGAGTGTCGCGGGGTTTTTTCGTTTCCCAGCGAGCCGAAGGGGCGTAGGAGCGTGGCAATTAGCTGCCTGGTTGTCGCGACTGTCGCAGTTCACAGATAGGTGCCAGCCACTTATTTGGACTCGGAAATGCTGGCATGGGTGATAGACGACAATGCCTGTCCTGGTTGCTCACTGGTGGATGCGGTTTGGCTCGGCAGGAGCCTCGCCCTCCCGGTTGCGATGCTGTCGGCGAACTACGCAAATTGGTACCACCCATTAATGTGTTTCCATCCAATTGACGCACTTTCGGTTACCTTTGTGATGTCGTTGTTGAATTCTGGAAGTTCATGGAAGTTCTTGGGTTGTCGCTTTGCAAATCATCCAACACGTTGGCTGCAATTTTGATGCTGAGAGTCGAGCCGAACTCGATCGCATCGGCATCAACGTTTCTCTTGGCATCGATGCGTTTGATATCGACGAGTCGGATCCAAGGTGGGATCTGCTCCAGCCGTGGTTGGCCAGACGGCGTCCCGTCGTGACCACTAAGACGCTGTTTTCCGACGCCGAACTGGGAAGTGCGAGCTACTTGCAGATGGTGGCGTCATGGCATCACGGTTTCCCGATGCCAGATTGGGATGATGGTTATCTCGAATGCACGTATGACACCTCCAGGATGTGCCCGGAGTGCGGCATCGGGGCGGCTCAAAAGTCGCCTTTCCGAATGAAGGCTGAACCCAAGTGGGGAAAGCGAGATATCCTGCAGTTGAATTGGGTTTTCGATGCGTTTTTTGTGACTACGCGAGCGTATGAAACCGTGTTGCTTCCATTCGGAATCGAATGCGAGCAAGTGCTCGATCACAAGTCCGGACGCCCCCTTCGATCCGTGGTTCAGATTGTGATCGATAACGTATCGGATGGGCGTCTGTGCTTGGAGGATTCCTGCAAGGATGTTTGCAACAAGTGTGGCCAATGGAAGTTTAGGCCGCACCATCGAGGCTTTTTTCCTAGACTGATTCAGGGACGCCCCCTCAGCATATTCAGGACTGAGGAGTGTTTCGGCTCTGGGCGTTCAGCATGGAATGCCATAATTGTTTCCGCCGATCTGTACCGGGCGATTGCCAAGTCTGCACCGAACGGTGTTGCCTTCTATCCTTTGGCGGTCTAACTGGGCATTAGAGTCCTGCCGTTCGGAGTTGAATGGGCGAGTTTCGGAAGGGTTGTTGAATCCACCTGTTTGGCCCGACAATCCTGGCATTGGCCGATAGGCGACAGTGCCTGTCCTGGTTGCTCACTGGTGGATGCGGAGTGGCTCGGCAGGCGCCTCGCCCTCCCAGGTGTGTTGCGGTCGGCGAACTACGCAAATTGGGACCACCCAGTAATGTGTTGCCATCCACTTGACGCAC
>JBKCUI010000270.1:0-8307 GCA_046318495.1 Pirellula sp.
GACGGCTCAGTGCGCACGCTGCCACGAACACAAATACGATCCGATTACGTCGGTGTCGTATTATCAACTGGCTGCGGCCATCACTGGCGTGGATCATGGAGACCGCGAAGCTGTCGATCCTGCATGGCAACAGCAACACGATGCCCTTGTGCAGTCGCGGCGGGATTTGGTCGATCGGCTGGCGGAACTAGATCGCAAGGCGTTGGAAGTGGTTGCATCTCAAGGGCCGTCGAACCTGGGTCCGATCCCGGTGGTGGCTTGGGATTTTTCCGGTGAGTCTCCTGCTCGATGGAACGATGGTGTTCGCGATACCAAAGGGCAACTGCACGGAATTGCTGCGTCGACAAGCGGCGGGCTGGTGCTCGATGGTGCGACGTACTTCGCCAGCGAGCCGATTGCGGCACCGCTCGGAGAGAAGACGTTGGCGGCTTGGGTCACCGTCGATCCCTTGGATCAATCGGGGGGAGGCGTATTGAGCGTGCAAACGCCCGATGGAGCGGTGTTCGATGCGATCGTGTACGGCGAGCGCGATGCCGGGCAATGGATGGCGGGCAGCAATGGCTTCGCCCGTTCGCGTTCGTTTGCAGGTCCCCAAGAGACGGCGGTCGGCGAACCGGCGCACATCGCGATTCGCTACTCGGCCGATGGGACGATCCGATTGTTTCGCAACGGGGAACCCTACGGGGAGCCGTACCGAACTGGGTTGCAATCCTTTGCGGGTGGGGCGTATCAAGTCTTGGTGGGATTGCGGCATGGTCCACCGGGTGGCAACCGATTCTTTCGAGGGATCGTGCATCGCGTGGCTGTGTTTGGCGAAGCGCTCCGCGACGAAGACATCGCGCGGTTGGCACAGCAGCCCGACATGAGCTGGGATCTGAAGCTGGCGTGGGACAAGATGGCCCCATCCGATCGCGAACGCCGGCAAGGGCTGCGCGATGCGATCGCGGCATTGGACCGGGATGCTGAAGCATTGCGAGGGCAGGCAAAGCCAAAGGTCTATACGGTGATTTCCAATCCCCAGCCTGGTCCGACGCATGTGCTAGTCCGGGGCGACGTGTATCAATTGGGTGCCCCGGTGCGGCCTGGAGGGATCGTTGGGTTGGCAGATGGGGACCGCGATTTCGGGTTGCCCGATACGGCCAGCGATGGCGAGAGGCGATTGGCTCTCGCCGATTGGATCGTGCGGGCCAACCGACCGTTGCTCGCTCGAGTGATGGTGAACCGCATATGGCATTACCACTTTGGGAACGGGATCGTCGATACGCCCAACGATTTTGGATTCAACGGAGGGCGACCCAGCCATCCGGAGTTGCTCGATGCCTTGGCCCAGCGTTTCCTCGAAGGAGGAATGCGCATCAAGGACTTGCATCGGCAGATCGTACTTTCCAGCACGTATCGCATGTCGACGCAGCCGAGATCCGAAGCCATGCACGCCGATGCACAGAATCGGTGGCTGTGGCGGTATCCGGTGCGGCGGCTCGATGGAGAATCGGCTCGCGATTCGATGTTGGAGATCGCGGGTGTGATGCGGCCGGAGCGTGGTGGCCCGGGCTTTGTCGATGTGGTGTTTCAAGAGCTCAACGGAACGACCTATTACATCCCCAAGACCGAAGAGAGCCCCGAGAACTTTCGCCGTACGATCTATCGCTTCAATCCGCGATGCGAACGGAGTCCGCTGCTCGATGTGCTCGATTGCCCCGATCCCTCTGCCACGGCGCCTCGACGCGCGAACACCACCACACCGTTGCAGGCTTTGAGTTTGCTTAACAATGCGTTCGTGTTCCAGATGTCGGAGGCGTTGGTAAAGAAGTTGATCCAAGAAGATCCGGAAGCGGGGCGCGATCCGGATCGATTGGTTCGCGCGATGTTTGAGTCGGTGTTGTTGCGAACTCCCGATGAAGAGGAGCAGCGGCGCGCGGCGGTGTTGGTCGCCCGCTACGGTCCTCTTGCGCTCGCCCGGGCGCTTTGGAACACCAATGAGTTTTTGGTGCTTGAGTAGCTCGCAGCCATTTTGTCGAAGACTCGGTTTGTCTTCTCGAATCCTCAGTACTGTGGAAAGTCACCTCGCCGCAACATGCCAAACGAACCTTGGAGAATGGGTATGCATCGACGCAACTGGTTGCAATGGGCGCACCGCGGAATCGGGGCGACTGCAGCGATGGTCCTGTTGGCGCGGGACGGGCATTTGAGGAGTCTTGGGGCGACGCAGGAGTCGCAGCCGAAGCCGATTGCTAAGCGAGCCATTCAGATTTGTTTGATCGGCGGGTTGAGTCATTTGGATTCGTTCGATCCCAAGCCGGCGCTGGATGCGCTGCATGGCAAGACGCTGACGACCGAGGAAAAGCCCGACATCTTCTTTGGGCAGATGGGGCTGTTGAGGAAGAGCGATTGGGCGTTTCAGCGGCGCGGGGAATCGGGATTGGAAATCTCGGAGCTGTTTCCGCATCTGGCGGCGCACGCGGACCGGTTGACGGTGGTGCGTTCGATGGTGACCGAATCGGCCAACCATACGCCCGCCCAGTTCTTTGAGAACAGTGGCTTTGAGTTCAACGGATTTCCGTCGGTGGGAAGTTGGTTGTCGTATGGGCTCGGGTCGATCGCCGAGGATTTGCCGGCGTATGTCGTGCTGCCCGACGGTCGCGGCGGTCCGATGGGAGGGGCGTCGAACTGGAGCAATGGATTCTTGCCGAGTCAGCATCAAGGGGTTGTGTTTCATGGTGGAGAGCAACCGGTGCGAGATCTGACGCCCAAGCGAAGCATCAGCAGCGATGAAGATCGGGCCACGCGGGACATGATCGCCTATCTCAATCGTCAGCATCTGGCGCAGCATGGGGAGGAGGACCTGTTGGCAGCGCGGATTCAAAGTTATGAGTTGGCGGCCAGGATGCAGATCTCGGTCCCGTCGGTCACGCAGCTCGACGGCGAGACCCAAGCCACACGCGATCTCTATGGTGTCGACGATCCCAACACGGCCGACATGGGGCGGCGGTGTTTGCTCGGCAGGCGGTTGCTCGAACAAGGAGTGCGGTTTGTGCAGTTGTATTCGGGAGGGCCAATTGCAGGTTCTCCGCGTTCGAGTTGGGATGCGCACGAGAACGTGCGCGAAAACCACTCGGCAGAAGCCTTGCGAATCGATCGGCCGGTAGCGGGGCTTTTGGCGGATTTGGCAGCCCGAGGCATGCTCGAGGATACGTTGGTGCTGTTCACGACGGAGTTCGGCAGAACGCCCTTTGCGCAAAGCGAAGCCGACAAGATCGGGCCTGGACGGGACCACAACCGCTATGCGTTTTCGGTGTGGATGGCGGGAGCGGGATTGCGGCCGGGAGTAGCGTATGGGGAGACCGATGAGATCGGATGGAAAGTGGCCCGCGATCCGGTCTCGTGGCACGATTTGCACGCCACCATTCTCCATTTGTTCGGCATCGATCATGAGAAGTTGGTGTATTATCACAATGGCATCCATCGCCGGCTGACGAATGTGCATGGGGACGTGGTGCGAGGGATTTTGGCATGAGAGCCGTAGCGTGAGACCGTGCCCGATCGAAATCCGGGTTTCGGTTGAATCGTCGAAAAGCATTGTCGTGGATCGATAAATCCATGGAGCTAGCGCATCGTATGCAGTGGATGCAGACCCATCCATGGCCAAGCAAAAAGGGGGTTGGAATGTCGGCAGCGTTGATGCGTTTTCAAAGGTTGTGGCGATTTTTCATTGGTATTGCCGTGTCGAGTGCGGCGCTGGCTCATGCACAGGGCGATGCAAAGCCAGAGGATCGCAATCCGGTGATCACCGCCGGCTTGATGCGCTTTGAGGAAGGAAATCGCATCGGAGTTCGCGATATCTATCTTCGGCCGGCTAAGGAACAAGCCAACCGCAACAATCGCTTCTTTCCAACGGCAGGAGAATTGATCGATGGGGAAGGTGCCGTCATTTACTTGCGGATGAACTCCGAAGGCTTTTCGCGCATGCAAGCCCTTCGGCAGATCACCATGAAAGACTACGACGAGCAGCCGCTTGAGAAACTGTCGGTTCCTGAGATCCAGGGATTGATGCTCATCAATCGTTCGGAGATGAAGCGATTTGTCTATCGTGCGAGGGCAGGTTGGAACTATCCGTTGGATGAACAACCTTGGATGACCATCTTGCTACCGGATGTCCAAGAGAGCCGTTCCTACGCCCGCGCCATGATGGCGTTTAGCCGAGCTTCGATCCTCGAAGGGGACATACCCCAAGCGGAAGAGTGGATTCTCTGCACGTTGGGGTTGGCCAAGCATGTGAGCGAGACACCTTTTATGGTCACGCAATTGGTGTCGGTCGCCGATGCGAGCATGGCGTTGACCGCCATCGAGGAGTTGATGCAACACCCCGAGGCCGGCAACTATTATTGGGACCTCGCGAATCTTCCTCGGCCATTCGTGGATTACAAGCGGACTTGGCAGTTCGAAGCGCGCAGGTGGGAGAAATCGATTCCGAGCCTCAGTCGGCTGGATGACATTTCTTCCGAGGAAGCATGGCAAGATGTGGTCGAGAAGGTCTTTCAGGGCATTCGCGAATGGAATGGCGATGCATTTCCGAAGTTGGATTCGCCAGAAGGGAAGAAGACGTGGAGGGAATGGGTTGCTCTATCCCGAGAGAATTTGCATCGCGTTGCACCGGAGTTGGCGGGTCGCATGAAGCGCATGAGCGATGCCGAGATCGGCATACGGTACTGGTGGCTGCGGCTCGAGCAATTTGAGAATTGCGAAAACGCGATGTCGCTGGAACCGCATCTGGCATTGCCACGAATCGATGCTGCACTGCGCGAAATGCAGATCGCGTTCGAGCGAGAACCCTTGATGAAATCGTGGATCAGTTCAAGCGTGTATGTGCCTACTGGCATGAATCACTTTGTTTTGCTGGACCAGCGCATCGCTATGTTGCGAGTGATAGAATCGATTCGTGATTGGTCCGCCACGCATGATGGCAAGCTGCCTGCGAGTTTGGATCAATTGGATCTGCCAGTGCCGTTGGACATCGTCAACAATCGCCCCTTCGAGTGGCATTTGGATGGCGACGGCACCCAAGGGGAGCTCTCGGGAGCGCTGATTGAATTGGTAGGTTTCGAGCCTGGGGCAGAGCGTTTTGCAGGCTGGCGATATCGGATCATGCAGCCTGATGCGAACGAGACAGAAGCGGCGGAGAAGAAACCGCCGGGGCGTCCTTGAAAACCTAGAACGAGGAATCGAATGCATCCGTGGATCCAGCGCCGGGACTTTTGCCGAGGCGTTTTGACGGCATCGGCTGTGGCATCGATGGCCGGGACTCGCCCCTTGGCAGCGCCGGCCGATTTCGCAGGCGATCGGCCTTTTGGGGAGGAGTATCCCAATCTCGATTCGCTGGCGACGGGGGAGTGGTGGAAGAAAGAGGCCAAGGGCCCGAATCCACCGCCGAGCATGAAGGTGCCCCGAGATCAAGTGATCGCGTTTGCGATTTACACGATCGATGCGGATGTGCTGTCGATGTCGGCGCAACTGTATCCTCTGATGCCCGAAGAATCGCGCGAAGTCCGTTTGGAGATCTTGAAGGATGGAGCGTGGACCCAGATCGCCCTAGCCGAGGTTCACTATCCAGGATGGGATGCTCATTTTCGGGTCCGGTCGTGGGACGCGAGCATCAGCGTGCCGTACCGCGTGCGGCATGGCGAGCAAGCTTTCTTTGAAGGGACGATCCGTCGCAATCCGGTCGACCGCGACACGATTGTTGTGGCCAGCATGTCGTGCAATTCGAGCCGCACCACGGGGAGCCGGCCGGAGATCGTGGAGCATTTGTTGAAGCAAGATCCCGACGTGGTGTTCTTTGCCGGGGATCAGACGTATCGCCATACCGAGCACACAGCAGGCTGGATCGAGTTCGGGTTGCAGTTTCGGGATTTGATCAAGGACCGGCCGACCGTCACGATTCCCGATGATCACGATGTCGGGCATCCGAATCTATGGGGCGAGTCGGGCCGCAAAGGCAAACGGCAGGATGGAGCCGATGGGGGCTACTACTATCCCGTTCCGTATGTGCAGATGGTGGAACGGCAACAGACCTCCCATTTGCCGCCGGCGTTCGATCCCAAGCCGCTCAATAGTGGCATCGGGGTGTACTTCACTCGGATGCGTTGGGGTGGGATCGACTTTGCGATTCTCGAAGATCGAAAATTCAAATCGGCGCCGATCGGTAACATTCCTCCGATGGGACCTCGCCCCGACCATATCAACGATCCCACCTACGATCCCAAGTCGATCGACTTGCCAGGGTTGCAGTTGCTCGGGGAGCGGCAACATCGCTTCCTCAACGGTTGGGTTCTCGATTGGGAAGGGGCTCAGATGAAGTGCGTGTTGTCGCAGACCGCGTTTTGTGGTGCGGTGCACATGCATGGCAAGCGCGATGATCGACTGCTGGCGGATCTGGATTGCAATGGTTGGCCGCAGGCGCAGCGCCGTCGCGCGTTGGCCGAATTACGGCGTGTGCGAGCGTTGCATCTGTGTGGCGACCAGCATTTGGCGGTGGTGGTCAAGCATGGCATCGATGCGCCCGGGGACGGTCCTTATGGATTCACCAGTCCTGCGTTGGTCAATACGATCTATGGACGATGGTGGCATCCATTGGATGAGAGGGCAGGGGAGCATGCGGTGAAGGATAGTCCGTTGCCGTGGACTGGGGACTATCGGGATGGGCTGGGCAATCCGATCCGCATGTTGGCGTATGCCAATCCGCAGAACGTCGGCGACGAGCGGCAGCGTGCGGATGGGTATTCGATTGCGCGATTTCACAAGCCGACCAGGACGGCGACGCTGGAGTGTTGGCCGCGATTTAGTTCGGCCGATGCCGACGATGGGCAACAGTTTCCGGGTTGGCCGATCGAGATTCGCATGGAGGACAATGACGGTCGGGAAGCCAAGGGTTGGTTGCCGAAGCTGGTGTTTCAAGGGGTGAATAACGCCGTAGTCTCGGTACGCGAAGAAAAGACGGGCGAGTTGCTGTATTGTGTTCGCTCGGCGGGGGGCGAGTTTCAACCGGTGGTGTATGCGCCGGGCAAGTACACGATCCAGATCGGCCCAGACTCGCCGGATGGCGTTGAGCTAACGCATGTGGAATCGCGCGAGACGCCCGAGGCGGCGGGAATGGTAGCGGTGCGTTTGAAGCGGTAGTGGATCTTGCTAAAGATCCTGAGCGCTGGAGCCGCTAGGGGCGTTTGTTTGTGATGCTGCGCTGAGAAAGAGGATCGGGGAGCGATCGGGGTATAGGTTGACGTGGGGATAGAGGTGGTGGGATCTTTAGCAAGATCCACTACGGGTGGATGGTGGGGAATGGTGGGAGGGGGTAGTGGATCTTGCTAAAGATCCTGGGCGCTCGACATGCACGCCTGCTGGTACGATAGAAATCTCTGGGCGATGCTTGGCCAAGCTACGCCCATCGCCATCGCGTTTCAATCCTTGGGAGAGGAAATTCTCGTGCCTGTCTTTATTGAAACCATCGCCATTTGCGGGGCGCTCGCACTTACATTCTCGATGACGGTGATCGTCCTGGCGCTGTTCTTTAAGGCCTTGTCGCGATGGTCGCGGCCTTCCCCTGCGGATGCGTTGGTCGTGCGCGGCGTGCTTCACAAAGGGACACTGGCCACCGTCGAGATGTCGGGCTCAACTATCTATGAACGCGTGCGCCTGATGGGGATCTTGGACGCAGGCTCCTCCAAAGGGCCTTTGCCATGGGAGCTCAATGGCATGGTGATACTGGAAGAAGAGAACGGGACGCGCGTGTTGGTCCGGGCCAAGGACATCCGCCGCATCGTTATCCCGCGCGAAACCGGTCCCAACGCGGGCTAGAATGGTTCAAGTGCGAGGGCGTTACTTCTTGTACGCTTCCTCGAAGAACTGTTGCTGCGCGGTGATGGTCGCGATCTCCGATTGCAGCTGTTGAAGTTTTGCTTGGACCGCACCGAGGGCTTGTTGATGCGGTTCCATTTCCTTGGTCAGGTTGGTTCGCATCTCTTGCGCGGCCGCCATGGCGGTTTGTAACTCAGCAAGTTGCTTTTCGAGTTGCGCGATGGATGCCGAAGCCGCATCGACTTTGGACTTCACGGCATCGACGTTGGCTTGAATGGGAGCGGCTTCGGAGTTGGCCGCAGCCGTTTGCTGCTCGAGTCCGGTCCGCTTTTCCGCGAGTTGTGGGCCCAAGGATTGGAAGCGAGCAAGTTCTTGTTCGTTGGCAGCGAGTTCCGTTTGCGCAGCGGTGGTGGCTGCGTTGGCTGCGTCGAATTTGCCTTGGGCGGCAGTGACCTTTTC
>JBKCUI010000271.1:0-8357 GCA_046318495.1 Pirellula sp.
GTATGTGCCCACCCAACACAGGAACGCAGACACCTGAGAGCAGGGCCATGAACGTGGTGAGGGGGGTGAAAGCGGTTGAAGGCGGGGGCCACGATACGATACAATGCAAATCGACATCACCCAATCACAAAGAACCTCACCAACAACTGGGACGCCGCCGCGTCCCACGGGCTCGCGCAACGCTAACCTTCTATCGCCGCAATGCCTCACCAGAAGCATCGACTCACCATGAACATCGAAGCGACATGCTCGCCGGGACGAACCAATCCTTAGTGCCAGAAAGCCGTTTACAGTTCGGCTTCGCCACTGGATCCTTCGCAGGGATCGGCTGCAATCAACGATGGAGGAGCAGCCACCAAAAAAAGGAGGCCTTGCAATTCGCAAGGCCACTTTTCGTTCGCTCGAGCCTGACCGCAGTCAGACGAGGATTAGTTCGCCAAAGGCTGAACGTTGATGCGACGACCTTCTTGATCGAAGTACACGTTGCCGTCTACCAGTGCGAAAATCGTGTAGTCCTTGCCCATGCCAACATTGCGGCCTGGGTGCCACTTGGTTCCGACTTGACGGATCAAGATGTTGCCTGGAGCCACCAACTCGCCACCAAACTTCTTCACGCCGCGTCGTTGGGCGTTGGAATCGCGACCGTTACGGGTAGATCCCTGACCTTTTTTGTGTGCCATTTCTCTATCACTCTCCCAACGCGGGCGTCGCCCTGCGTTTCATGCGTCCAACTGTTTTTCCGCTATTCTCCGCCCAATTCCGCTTTTCGCCGTCCATGCCATCAGGACGCCGAAGGATTTAGGAACTGCTTTGGCGAAGGAGTCTTTCGGTTTTCGACCGAATTGAGGCAGGAAGTTTACCGATAGATCCACTCGTAATCAAGCCGTTCTTTGAGCCCAAATTGACTCAAGAAATACTTGACCCGCTCCGGATCCTCATAGGCGGGTGGGCCCAGAAAAACACGGTCCCGGCTGACGTCGATCGAGTCCCCCGGACGCCAAAAGTAGATGCGAAGCGTTTTTCGAAGATATCGCTTCTCCCCACCCGAATCGACATTGATCTGGTAAGCATTGGTCAACCCGCGTACATCGATGGCAAAGAAATCGACCCTGGGATCAACATCGGTCCATGTCGCGACACCCCAAACTGAGTTGTCTTCCTCGGAACGGCTGAGCTTCAATTCCGCACGGGAAATCTCGATGTGATCCATCAGTTTTCCAGGAACGCGCTCCTTGGCTGCGATCGCATCCAAAGCAGGCTGCAACACCTGGGCATCCATCATCACCCGTCGCTCCTTGCTCAACAAAGTGAACTTGGGCAAGAACCGAACCGACTCAAACATGACCCGCGCGGGTTCTCCAGGAATGGCTTCGGAGTCGGATGTGTCGGGAACGGTCGGGTTCAAATCGTTGCCGGTGTAACGCACGCGATACAGCAGATACCACACGGTCTTGCGCTGCATTTTGCGGCTCGAGGATGGAATATCCACCTCGATCAGTCGCGCAGGCTTGAACGCGAATTCCAATCCCCAAACCGGATGACGGAAAGTCACCCCGCGGGACTGAACCAATAACGTCTCTGCCGGCGATGCAAAGTTGGGCTGATTCTCTGGAAAGTCGGGAGCCGTCCACGCCAACTCAGGATGCTTAGCCACAAAGTCCAAATCGAAAGGACCAAGTGCGGTATCCTCTGCATCCTGATCGGACGGAACCACCGTCAACACGCCGCTCGCAAGCTTCCGCGCAGCCAACCCCAGCCCCGATGGATCGGAAGCTACGCCGCCGACTTGCCCCAAGACAAAGCAGGGCAAGCAACCCACGACAAACATCGACAAACACTGAATGATCCAATGTTTCACTGGAATACGCCCTTCGGTTGGGACCGACGACCCGACTGGAATCGGAAGAAAACCTATGCCGCAGTATAATTCCTAGCCTGCATACGACTCAATCAAAAACCCCCCAGTCCACCTAGTTTTCGCAAGTTGCAATCCACGTGTGACGACCGCGCTTTGCAAACCACTCGCCCACGCCCTGCAGCGATAAACGCGCGACCGGCAACTCCCGCACGACGTGCCTGGAGCGCAACCTACTGCGTCCTCCGCATGTCCCGCTCAACACAGTCCGCTCCATCCCCAAAATCGGAACAACCCGAACATCAGGAGCGTTACCGCGAAGACGATAGCCGTCGCTCTAAGAGGGATGCAACGTCATGCGATTTTGAAGGCGCGAGCCTCGAAAGTCCTACCGGAAGCAAAAACGAGGTACCGCCAAATCGATTCCAGCGACGCGCACTAGAGAGCGGCGTCACCGAGATCAAAACCAAGCGGGCCATGAAAGCGAATGTACGGACAAATGCCGTACGAGCCCGAACGGGGCGAAATGCCCTGGTGCAAATCCATCGCTCAGAAGGCCATTGCATCTCCTGAACGCGGCGTATCAAGCAGACTCCGAGCCATGAAACGCGCAAGAGACTTTTCGTCTAACGCGTTTGCTAGACCAAGGAATCAAGCACTATTTCTTGCGATGGCGAATCCGAGCTCGCATGCGTCGCTTCTTGCGGCCAATTTTGCGCCTGCCCCGACCGGTCTTCTTCACTCCCACTGAAACACCCCTGCAAACAACAATTCGATTGGTAAGGACGGAATTCTAAATACAACCCCAGAGCCGCCGCAGCAGTCAAAAAGGGGCGAGTAGCTTATCACTCGCAGGATGGATCGGCAAGTCCATCCGGAGTGAAGCATTCGGCTGCCCGCCCCGTGGTCGAGCAACCGCTTCTCGCGATTGCCACCGCGACCTCCAAACCGAGCTATTTCCCGCTCGAATTCGGCGGATCGCACTCGCGGATCCAAGCCCCATGCTCCGGATGCAACACCAGGATGGCGAACTTCTCCACCGTCTGCAACTCCGACACGCTCAACGAAACATAGTCGAATTGCCCTCGCAAATCGGTGTAACCGTCTTTGTAAAACCGGATCGAACCGTCTCGGTGCTTCGCAAAGACCTTCACGTAGGCGGCCTCGACAGGCCCGCTGGCCCCCGCCGACGCCGTCTCAGCACCGACCTCGCGCTTCAACACTTGCAATCGTCCCATCGGCGTTGCCAAGGTGACTGAAAGCGAACTGGAGTAAATCGGCAGACTGCGAACCAGCCCCACGCCGCTCACCTCCAAAATCAAGTTGCGATTCTTCAGCTCCGCCGGCACGGCCCAACGCTGACGCGTCACGCCCTCCTGCTCTCCAACTTTGAGCACTTCGCTGATGTTCGGCTCAGTAACCGCAGGCCTCGCATTGGTGCGAGCCAAGAACGGGTTGCGGCTGAACATCAATTCGACGTCCATCAAGTAATAGTTCAAACGGATTTCGGCGAGGTTCTTCGATTCGATCCAAACCGTGTCTCCTTCTTGCACCAACTCCAAACTAGGCAACGCAGCCGCGCTCGCTTGCATGGCTTGTTCGCGCTCATTCCCCAACAATCGTTGGGTTGCATCGGTGGTGGTTGTGGCAGCCAAGTCGCTCGAATTCGCTTTCCCTTGAAACAGCGATGCGCGCTCCTCGACCTGCCGAGCAACTTCCTCGAACCAAGCTCGCCATCGGACCGACGGATACTCGACGTAACGCTGCGCGATCGCCTTCGCCTCATCGTACTTGCCGCTTCGCATGTCGAGATAGGCTGCGAAGTAGTCGTACTGCAACACGCCTTCATTCAGCCCCTCAAAATCTTGCCGCTTGACTCGGCTGAACTGCTCCATGGCGTCCTCGATCCGGTTGTTGGCGATCCAGTAGTAGACCAACGCCAAGCGATGGCGAGGTTCGAGTCTCGGCTGAAACGCCAGCAGTTGCATGAACTGACTGTAGTGCGCTTTCATACCATCGTTGGTGATGACCGGCTCGCGCCCCAGCATGTGGCTGCGGGCGACCACCAGCGGTCGAAAATCCAAATGCTCATAAGAGAACCGTGCCTCGGCTTGCACATCCATCAGCTCGGTCCGGAACACCGGGCCGACCGTTTGCACAATACCTGCATGAGCGTCCAAGAATTCGCGTGTCCGCTTCGCGTCTTGATGCTTGAGCGCATAAGCCCACAGCCCCTCGTGGTAGACGCCATACCCATCCAAGGCTTCGAGCACTTGTTGCCAGAACGCGCGATCCGACATCCGCCATGCGATCAATCCGAGATCGATCTTCGATAGATTCGCGGTCTTGAGCGACTCGAGAACCTGCGCATTGGTCCCCCAAGCGGCCACATAGTTCCAGCTCGAATCATCCACGTTGAGCGGTTTGTCGAGCACGCGCATCGCACCCGACTCTTGCGCGGCGATGGAACGCTGATCCTGCGAAGCCTTGGCTCCGTAGAAGCTGAACTCGCCAGCCGATGGGAAGTAAAACACATGCGAGGTTTCTTGGGTCGAGAATGGAGCCAATTCAAACTCCTTGACCGTCACGCTGCGCCCCCCTTCCAACGCGATCGCCCCCTGCGGGATCTGCATGAGCAATTGGATACGCATGGTGTTTCCTGTCGGATTGGTCATGACCACCCGTCCTCGGTACGCGACGCCTGCAACCAACGCGCTGCGATCCAAACTCTTGGCGGACGGATCGGCATCGGCCAGGTAAAAATTTTCGCTCAACAGCAACTTGGAGTTCGGATCGGTTCCTTCGACGGGCAAGATGCCTTGCACGTACACGATCGCCGGTCCGTCCCCTTGGATCACCCATCGATCTCCATCGAGCTCCAATCGCCTGGCTTGACTCTCGATCGGCAACCCCAGCACGGCCAATGCCAAAAGCGAATCATTGAGCGTACGAGCGGCCAAATGGACATTGTCCGAGAGGAACGGTCCGTCCCCCTCTTGCTTTAGGTAATCCAGCCAGAAGGGATTCGGAGCAATCAACGATGCATTCTGATTCGCAATCAGAACTTGATAGAACTGACTCTCCGCCCATTTCCGAGTCGCTTCGAGCGATTCATAGAGGGCCCGATCGCGCTCACTGAGGCGCGATAGGCGTCGTCCCAACGTGACTCCATATTCCTCAAATTCTTTTGTGGCTTCGCTCTTGAATTTCTTATCTGCCAGTTCAGCCCGCAACCCCCTCAAACGGCTTTCGCCATCTTGATTCACATATGCGTCGTGACGTGCATCGGCAGCGCCCAAACCAGCCGTACCCGCCGAACTAGGAGCCTGCGGCGAGCCCGGCGCGCCGCCGAATCTTCCGGGCCTGTTTTCCAAGTCATTCCGGGACCAGTAGTAGCGATTCGCACTTGAGGCGTCGGACCAATCGTGCAGCGACTGACGCATCAGATCTTCTCTCTCGGCCAGCACTCGTAACTCGTTGACTTCTCCTTCGCCCACGGAACCCATGGCTCCCCCAACGCCAAAGAGACTTTCCGGTTGCAGCAAGAATCGCAGCGCGGTCGCAAAGCGTTGGCTTCGCTCCGCCGATCCAATCGGATTGGCCATCACATGATCCTCGACGGCACGACGCACGCTCGGCATCCGATCCTTCAACTTCTTAGCCAGCAACACGCGCTCCACCGTGTTGAGTTGCTGCAATCGCCAAGGTTGCAAATACCCTGTTAGATCCTGGTCGAGCAACCAATGATCCATGAACTGTTTGGGTGTCTTGTTCTGCAAAACCGGCTTAACCGCGGCGTCAAAGAAGGGACGGTCGTGCATGTAGAGGAACAGATGCAATTCATGGCAAGCCATCTCCGTTGCGAATAGGCGCTTCTCGACGTCGCTCAATCGAGACCAGCGCCCTAGAAAATCCCACTTCTGATACAGCGGGCTATTGCCCGATAGGGTGCGCATCACCGGCAACAGGTCAGCGATCGAGTCGTAGGCCCGCACCTTGGTGACAGCCGCATCCCCCAAATCGACGCGAGCACCGCCACGGCTCACGACCACGCGTTCGTTTTGCGCCACATTCACCGCCGGATCCAAACTCCTGGGCAACCGTCGGTCGCGCAAGGCTCTCGGCCCCGACAACGGCAACCCGATGCGGCGCGATGCGGTCATGCTCGGGTGGACCGCCACCACGGAAAGGCTGGTCAATCCCTCCCAGTTTCCGATGTCCAACTCGATCCACCCATTCGCGTCCGGCCGCAAGTTCGATGCGATGACAGCCCCTCGCACCAAAAATTCGTAGTCGTACGCTTGGATCGATGCATCGCCGCGATTCATCGGATCGGCGCCGGCCGCCGCTAAAGAAGGCATGTCTTGTGGCTTCGGAGCCAGCGCGGCGATGTCATCACCACCCTTGGCGAACTCGGACTGGTTCTGCGTCGTGGACAATTCCCACGGATTGAGCAAGATGCTGGGATGCGCAAGCGAGCTACCTGCGAAAGGACGCTTCAACTGCCGCGCCAGCACGTATTGGTACTCTTCGTCCAATTGCAACGAGTCCACATAAAAGCTCGATAGCCGCGTGCGCGAAATCGCGGGTGCTTGCTTGCGGTAACTGCGTCCCGCCCAGCCTTCCATCGCTAGGTGCTCAAAGGCCGTTCCAACCACATGCACTCTCCCCAACGCCCCGGCACCTGACACATGCACCTTGAGCCGACCACCTTCGACGCGCACTTCGGTCAACCGCAGCGGCGCGAAGCCCGATCGCATCAACGTCCGCGACTTGCCGACCAGCATGCCATCGCGTTCTTCGCCTTCAGTGACCCAAATCTCGCTTCGCGCGCCGGTCCGATGGTCGGTCAACACATAGTTGCCTGGACTCAGCGGTGCGATCCGAATCCCGCCCGCAACGCGTTCGACGCGCTCGTCCCATTGCGCATACGGAACCCCCGATCGCGTCTCCAACAATCGGAACCGTGGCCCTCCAACGCGCACTCCATCAATGGAGAGATCGCGCTCGGGTTCTGCCGCCCCGCCAACCGCAGTGGGCAATTCGATCGCATCGCGGCTCGCGACTTGAATGCGTTCGGGCCAATCGGCTCGATCGAGCACCAACGGAAAACTCCGTTTCTCCAGAGCCCCTCCCGATGCCCAGAACGATTCGACACCCGCCAAACGGCCCAAATCGATCACCCCGGCTTCGCTCGTTGCCAATCGCACAATCGTCGTCGGCATGACGCCGTACATCTTGAACTCCAATTGCAACGGAATCCGACTGCAAGGCTCTCCGTTGCGGCCTCGGGCCTCGAGCTGGTACCCCGTGTCAGTTCGGGTCAAATACAAGTCATGCATCCGTCCCGTCTTGGCCAATCCATTGACGGCGATCTCGTCTTGTACCGACAACGTTTGGTAGGTGCTCGTCCTGACGATCTTGATCTTGCCTCGCAACTCCCAACGAACACTCGACAATCGCGGCGGAACGAGGAAAGGTTGCGTCAACTCCTCCAGTTCGTCGAACTTCAAATCTCGGAACGTCTGCGTGGAAACGATCCCTTCCATATCCGTAGTCGTCACGATCAATTCCGCTTGCTCGAAATCCCCGAGCGAAATCGGTTGGCCATGGTTGAGCAAACGCGGGCGCACCACCACCGCGGTCTTGGCCCCCGGCAACATCGACTGGGCTTCGATCAAAAATCGCGCTCGGAGCTCATACGCTTCTGCAGCGTGCGTAAAGCGTTCCGTGACGGCAAAGTTCCCATCGAACAGCACCAACGTTCCGGTTTGTGCGGCTTGGTTGAAAGGAATCACGATGGTCCCATCTTCCTCGGGCGCATACTCGCGTTCCCCCAGTAGCGCACGCGCTGTGGGAACGCGTTCCCCATCGGCATTCACGATACGAATCACATGCCCTGCATCCGAAAGCGTCTGAATGGTTTGCAAATGCCCTTTGTGAATGAGCGCTCGGCTGCGCTGACCACCGGCCAGACACTCCACAACCCAAACGCCCATCCCATCCAACTCGGGAAGCTCGATGCTTTCACGATGGCGCAGCTCGGGTCGTTGGGCGTACTCGATTCGGCGCTCGGCGTTGGCCACCACCCCATCCAGATCGATGGCCGTAGAAATCGGATCGGCTTGCCGGCTGAGAATGTTTTTGGCATTCAATCGATAGATGCGGATCAACAGCTCCGGAGCGTTTTTGAGTTCCATCTCCAACCGCACGCGATCGGCCGGTTTGTAAACCTCGGGATTGTTCGGCGAAAACTTGACTTCGATGCGCGTTGCCAACTCGCGTTGGGCTTCGGGCGAAAGCTGTGCATAGTAGGATTTGCTGTCCCCGATCCCGTACAGGATCTTGGGCTTTGCAAGCTCCGGCTTCAGCACATCAGCGAGTGACAGCACACCACACGCCACGCCATCGATGGCCACAGCCAACGCCGTCTGGCCTCTGCCTTCATACCCGCTCATGATTCGGTCCAGCTCCAACGCCGCCGCGGCCGAAGAGGATGAGC
>JBKCUI010000272.1:0-56559 GCA_046318495.1 Pirellula sp.
GATCATGGCGGTGACCCAAAACTCCTCGCCGCATTCGATCCTCAGGATGGCGCCTGTCGCATCCCGCTCGCTCTTGGTCCCGATCAACTCAAACTCGATGAAGTGGTTGGAGGACCTCGTCTGGTTTTCAAGCAGGGCAGCCGGTCGATCCAAATGCGTTGCCACCAAATCGATCTTGCCGTCTCGGTTGTAGTCCAGCGATTGAAGGCCTCGCCCGACCCACTTGCCATCGAAATAAGGTCCTGGCGAAGGAGATTGCAACCAGCGAAACACTCCCCGCTCATTTTTGAGAACCTGCGTGGACATTTGGAAGGGAATGTTCTCGGCTCGCAAGTCATCGATGTGTCCGTTCACCGCGATGAAGTCCAACCACCCGTCGTGGTCGAGATCGGCGAACTGGCTCCCAAAACTGAGTTGATCCAAAGTCCATTCTCCCAATCGCGACGCGCGCGTGCCGTCGACGAACACGCCCGGGAAAGCTTGCAAGTAGAGCGTACTGACCTCTCGATAAAAGTTCGTCACGATGATGTCGAGCCGTCCGTCGCGATTTTGGTCTCCGCAGGAGATCCCCATGCTGGCTTGGGCGCGACCGATGCTGTCGGTCGCCACCCCGGCGGCGGCTCCGCGTTCTACCAAGCGATGCTCACCGGTGGATGGATCGACATCGTCGACCAATAACAGATTGGGGGATACATCGTTGGCAAAGTAAACATCGTTGCCGTGGCGTTGATCCAGATTCGTGGTCATAGTTCCGAGCGTGTAGCCGGTCTGGATCGAATCCAGCAGTTCTTGCGGTGCCACCGTCCATGTCCAATCCCCTTGGCTGAAGAGGATCCGGTTCTTGCCTGGAGGGAAGATCTTGGGATTGCATGAACCGCGAGCGCTATTGTTGGTTTCGCACCATCGCCGGATCCCGTCCTCGCCATAGATGTAGGACGCGTCGATGATGTCGGGCAGGGAATCGCCATTGAGGTCGGCCGCATGGATGGAACTGTTCCACAACGACTTGGGATCGGGTTGCGGGATCACCCGAACCTCGAACGTCCCGTCCCCGTTGTTGCGATAGAGTCGCGATACGCCAACGTTGGCCACGAGCACATCGAGGAAACCGTCTTGGTCGATGTCTGCGACTCCCATGCCTTGTCCGTACCCCACATCGGCGAGTCCAGCATGCTCCGAAACATCGAGGAATCGCTCGCTGCGCAACGAGCGAAAGAGCTTTTTGGGCAAGTAGATCGGATTGGGTTCGACCGGCGAATCCCCTCCTTGGCTAAAGACCAAATCAGGCCATCCGTCGCGATCGTAATCCAAGGCGCACGCGCTGCCGCCGATGCCTTCGATGGTGTACCAACTGCGGTTGGGAGCAGCACCGTTCTGATAGGCAAATGCCACTCCGCGTTCTACCGCGACGTCGGCCATGCGAATTCCGGAATCCCCGCTGGACGGGAGGGTACGGGCAGGCTCTGAGACCGACGCACTGCCAACATCGGAGGGGAGCTCCCATTCCTTCCATGGCAGATCTCGCAAGACACCCGCCAGACTGGTCTTTCCCTTCTTGAGTGATTGCTGTTCGACCTTCAGCGCGTCGGTCATCGGCAAATGTCCCAAGGTAGCTCCGGTTGCGGCCCATCCAAACGCGGCCACGTCATCGCCGAGCACGCGATACATTTGCGAGATCTTGCTGTAGAGTTTGGGATCGCCGTATTGGTACGCGATTTGTTGTACGAGATCGTTGATGTTGACCAAGTCGTTGCCCAGTTTGCGCACTGCTTGGGCTTGTTCGATTTGCCCCAATCCCAGCAGCGCCCCAGAGAGCCCTTGGTAGGCTGCCACATGCCTTCGGTCGCGTTGGATCGATTCGGCAAAGCAACGGGCCGATTGTTCGTATTTGCCGTCGCGAAGCAGCAGCCCACCCACGGCGTACCAATACTCAGGGTGCTGATCGCAACCCGGGGGCTGTCGCTTCAGCCATTGGACCAGCTCTGCCAGTCGATCCAATTCGAGAAGGCTGGTGGCCGTCCAAACCCATGGCTCCACAAGCTGCGGATGATCGGATGAGATCTGCTGCAATTCGTTCAGGTGGGGTTCGTACCCATTGCGAAGGAGTTTGCTGCGGATGATGGCGAAACGCGGCCATGGGCTATCCGGGTGGGCCTTGGCCAGCGCACTGCGCACCTCTTCATCGTCGAAATAGTCGCGGAAGTCGACGGTCGCCAGCAATTCGCGGCTGGTGAAGTCACCTAGGCGGACCAAGCGATCCAAGTGCTTGGCCGCTTCCCAGCGCCGGCCTTGGGCGTTGTAGATCCGCGCCAGCCATCGCAGGGCAGGCACCGCATTGGGGAACTCCTGGAGCAAGCTTTGCAGCTTGGCCTCCGCTGCCTGCAACTCCCCTTGCATGACCATCCATTCGGCTGCTTGTCCAGCGCTCGGTGCAGCCAACGGACTATCTGGGGGAATCCGGCCAATGGTCTTGATCGCGCCCGCCCAATCTTTCTTTGCAGCCAAGATGCGGGCGGTCAGGAACAGCAGTTGCGGATCGTTGGGGCGAACCACGCTCAAGGGCTTGACACTGGCCCAGGCTGCATCGACCTGACCGCGTTCAAGCTGTGCTGCGGCATCGAGGATTTGCTCCTCAAAACGATCGTCCTTGGGGAGCGCAGCAGTCTGCGCAGTGGAAGCTTTATTGGATGATCCATCTTGGGTAGATGGGCTGCTCGGAGGGTCGGAAGGTCCGCCAGAGGAGGCCCCCGAATCCGCGTTTGGACGGCATGCAACCGTCAACAGGATGGTCAGTCCCAGCGCAGCCCCCAAGCCATAGCGGGTTCGCCATCGATCGAAGTCTTGAGTCGCAGGGAGAGGTGGCGGAGAGTGCATTGCGAACATCGAGCGCGAACGGCTCGGATGATTGCGCATCGTCATGGCCGGACGATGCTTCCAACGTTTGGGGAGTAGTTGGTGGCAGCATCCACGTTGCTGATGGCTCGGTCAGCCTGAGAATGCTGCGGGTTTACGGAACCGAGAGCTTGAACCCGCGGCTATGCGTTCGCATCCCGCGTGTATCGCCCCGCGCGAATCTCCCCGCGCGAATCTCCGTACGCCCGGTGCGATTATGGTCGAGACGCGACAATCTCGCCACTAGCGGCACGTTGAATTCCCGCTTTGGTGCTTCTAGGGGAGAATACCTAGCACAAAAACCTGACTGGAGACTTTATTGCAGTCCGTTTACCATCCCCCCGCGCCGTTTCGACCCGAGGCCGATATCCTGGGGCGCTGGCGCGTGGCATGCCCAAGCACCGTGCACATGGGTCGCCGCGGTAATCTCCATCCCAACGCAGATCGCAAGAGGATTCGCACATGCAGCATCAAGAGTTGGAGTTGCGAACTGCCGATGGGACATCGCTGTATGCGCAAACGTGGACTCCGTCAGGCCCGATCGCTCGAGCGGTTGCCATCGTGCACGGTCTGGGGGAGCATTCGGGGCGCTACAACGAGATGGCCGAGTTCTTTGCGTCGATGGGGTTGATGGTGTTAGCCTACGACCACCGAGGGCATGGTCGCAGCGGAGGGGGACTGCCGTCGTTCGAGGTGCTGCGCAGCGACATCGACGTTGCCTTGGAATTTTTGCGGCGCCACGGTTTCGCCAAACCGACCTTGGTTGGACAGAGCATGGGGGGCGGATTGGTGTTGCAGCACGCGCTGCGATTCCCCGCATCCCTCGGCTCGGCGGTGGCCATGAGCCCGATGCTGCGTACGGCGTTTCCACCGCCGTTTTGGAAGCTGTGGTTGGGACGGGTGGTCGGCAACGTGTGGCCGAGCTTTACCTTGGGGACAGGGATCGATGCCAACGATCTGTCTCACGATCCGGAAGCGGTCCGCGCGTACCTGGCCGATCCTTGGGTGCACCGCAAAATTTCGGCCGCCTTGGGACTGAGCATGATCGCGGCTGGCGAGCGGAGTTTAGAACACGCCGGAGAACTAAGCGTCCCCCTGTTGCTGATGCACGGTACCGCCGACCGCATCACCTCGCATCGCGCGAGCGAAGCGTTTGCGCGCGACGCCGGTAGTTGGTGTCGGCTGCAATTGTGGGACGGCCTCGCGCACGACCTGCATCACGAGCTTCAGCGGACCGATGTTTTGCGCTACATCGTCGATTGGATTCTGGTCGAATCGAGCGAGACGCATCCGGCAGCCTCGCCAGCAAGCTAACCACGGCGAACGGCTGAGCGTGCGGAGCCGGACTTATGGATTGGGTTTGGATTCGGGTTCTCGCAACGGCAAAACAGCGATCAGCGATGCCGACAGGATGCTGGTGAAGGCCAAGAAATAGAGGCCGTACTGATAAGACCCAAATTGCTTTTCAACCGCACCCATGACCGATGGCCCAAGAAATCCACCGAGGTTGCCGATCGAATTGATCAGGCCGACGCTGCCCGCTGCGGCCGATGCGGTAAGGAACAAGCTTGGCAAGGACCAAAACGCAGGCATGTAAGATTTCATCCCGGCCGCTGCAATCGAGAAGCAAATCATGGAAGTCACCAAGTTCCCTTGCGTCCTTGCCGCGACCACCAACAAGATCGCACCGATGGCCACCGGGAGCACCGAATGCCAACGGCGTTCTCGAAAATGATCGGAGGTCCATCCGACGATCAATTGTCCTGGGATGACTAACAACGACGGGATCATCGAAAGCAAAGCGACTTTAGATGGAGCCAAGTCATACCAGTCCTTGAGGATACTCGGCAGAAAGAACTCAATTCCATAGTTGGCGGTCACGATTCCGAAGTAGGCCAACGACAGCAGCCAGACGCGAGGATTGGCCAGTCCGGCCAGCAGCGAATGATGGTGGGCTCCGCCATGCGCTGCCCGTTCGCGTGCCAGTTCGTTCTCCAACGCGTCGCTTTCTTGCGCGGTCAACCATTTGGCCTGTCGAGGTTTGTCGGTCAAATAGAAGAGGACCACTAGGCCTGCAATCACAGCAGGAATCCCCCAGAAAATGTAGACCCACTGCCATCCCTTGAGCCCGAGCAAATCGGGATAGGTGACGCTGACCTCATCGACGATCACCGTCCGTCCGATATCCAAAAACAACCTTGAGATCGCAGGGCCGATGATCATGGCAATCGGCGATGCAACCAGAAAGTAGGAAATTGCGCGAGCCCGATCGCGGGCGGGAAACCAGTGGGTCAGATAGACCAGGACGCCTGGAAAGAATCCCGCTTCCGCCACCCCGAGCAAAAACCGTACGACGTAGAACTGAAACGCAGGGACACTCAACTCGCTGGTAAAGAAACTGTTCCATCCATTCGCCAGACCGGACAAATCCTCGGGATTGGCTGAGGTAAAGAGGAATGACTCACGGATACCATTCCAAAAATTGACGATCGGTACGGAGATCGCCAACGGCGTCCCTACGAATGCGGTCAAGGCGGCCATGATGCCCCAGGTGATCATGATTCGGCAAATCCATTTGCGGGCGCTCCATCGTTCCACGATGACCGAACCGGGCACCTCCAAAAGAAAGTACCCCAGAAAGAAGATGCCTCCACCAAATCCGAACACCCAGCTATCGAACTGAGGTAAATCCTCTCCCATCGTCAGCTTGGCAACCGCCACATTGGTTCGATCGACGTAAGCGATGATGTAACAGACAAACAACAGTGGCACGAGGCGCAAGTAAGCCTTGAGCCTGGCAGAATTGAGAGCGGCGTTGGAGGGTGTGTCGGTAGCGATGATAGGCTCGTCCGGAGGGAGATGAGGAGGGGATGCGTGCGATCAACACGGACTTAGTTTACGTCCAAAACCATCTCTCAAAAAGTCATGCACCGCGAGTCCAGCCCTTTTTGGCATGGCACGGCCCCTCATGAACCGAGCTTTCACGGTCTACGAAGGCGAGACCTTGGCAAACGCCACGCCTGGAAATCGCTTCAACGCTGATGTCCAATCGACGGCCCCGACACAATCAGCCCGTCGCAATCAGCCCGACGCAATCGCTGGCTGAGAATCGCTGAGTTGTTCCAGCCGAGATTCGTGAACAGTACTTACGAAACGAGCCAAAGCAAAAAACCGCTGTCCCTTGCCTGACAGCGGTTTCCGATTTCAAGACGAACGTGGCTCCTGGAGACCAACGCAAGGAGCGATTGGAACCGAGCGACTCTACGCAACGATACCTGCTGTTTTGGACCGTTTGCGCCGCGCTCGGCACACAACCCATCCGGCCCCGCTCAACACGAGCAACATACTCGTTGGCTCTGGAATGGCAGTATGGGTTCGCGTGAGCGCCAAGAAGGTGTTGTTCACATCGCTGGCAAGCACACCGCTCGACGTCAAACCGTCCGAGTTTCCTATGAATCGCGACTCGATGATCTTGCCGACATCGATTCCAGCAGGCAAGGTGAATCGAATGTAGAAAGGACTGCCTGCGGGTGCCGAGAGCGAAATGATAGACGTGTATCGAAAATTTGGCGGAGCGGCGATGTTGGTGACGGAATCGGAGGGTGTAAACGCTGTGTAGGATACATTGTCTCGCGACCAAGCAATGTTCGTAATATCGAATGCCGAGACATTGTTGGTCCGAAAGCCGACTTGGATGAAATTGATGCTGCTGAGCGAATTGTCACCGTAGCGGTTGATCACATCCGTCGGCGTGTTCGGATCAAAAAAACGTGCATTGGTTCCGTCGGTATTGAGATTCCCACCGCCGGTTACCAGACCTGCAACTGCCGCGGTTTGCAAGCCCGGCGTCACAAGCGTCAGGATCGCCATCATCACTAATGAAACACTGCCAATCCATTGGGATAGAACGATTTTCATCTGTTTCATCACATCACCTATTCAATGGTTCGAAGTTCGACTGCTGATGCCTAGTGAGAGGGCAGTATGATCAGCGGGCGACACCGCGTATTCCATCTGATTGTAATTCGATTCCACTATTGTAAATGCTTGATTACTTACAATTTTCCGGATTCCTCAATCGATTCGACAAGTGATTTGGAACAGCTATGTCGTCGGATTCAGAGCTCGCTCACGACGGATTTCGGCTTGTAGCGGTGTTGTTTTCTTGACTAGACGACAGCTGTAAATCACCAAAAACCCCTCGAAGGCAAGAGTAGAAACTACAGCCATCGCCTCTCCCTTCCAATCCAATGCAGGCGGCGTAGGTCTCAGCGGCAGCCCGCGCCGGAAGCGCCCAACGCCTTACCGGATGCCGATGAGCGCGTTTTCGAGGCGTTCCACATTCGATTCGATGCAGTACTTGGACTCGACCCGCTTCCTCCCCTCGCTTCCCATGGAACGTCGCAACGGCTCATTGCGCAACAACTCCCGAAGCGCGTCGATCCATTCCTGCTCGGTCGTGGCAGAGAAGCCGACTTGCTCGGCTTCCAAGATGTCTCGATTCACTCCCACGGGAGATGCGATGGCTGGGATGCCGACCGACATGTATTGAACGAGCTTGGTCGCGGCTTTGTACTTCATCCACTCCTGATCGTTTGGCAACGGCATCAATCCGATGTCCATTTGGTGAAGAAACCCAACTTCCGTCTCGGCCGACCATGGTTCAAACCGAACGTCGACGCCGTGCAAATCGATGGAGCGCAACGGGGTAGCATCGTTGGAAACCACCAACAAGGTAAATGGAACCTCGGCTGCGACACGTCGCAACGCCCCCGCGCAGGTGCTCAAGAACCCCAGATTCGAAGAGGTGCCGATCCACCCCACGACAGGCTTGCCCGTCGGAACGCTCTCATAGTTTCGCAGCGTGAATTTCGATAACGGCACGCACGTCGGCACTTCCGTGATGCAGTCATGAAATTGAGCCGCGTAGTCGCGCAAAGGTCGATTGCTGACGACGATATGATCGCTCATTTCGATCAACTGCCGGACTTTGTCGGGGAACTGAAGAAAGATGGCATCGTCGACATCGAGCACCAATCGCGGCGTGGCTCGTCGAAACCGTCGGTCCATGGTCAACGACGTATCGTGATAACAGCCGCGTTCCAAATAGATCACGTCCGGGCGAAACCATCGCGCGTCGGTCCATTGACACCAGCGCGTCATGCGCTTCACCGACGTGCTGATGCGCCATCCCAGCTGTGGAATCGAGTCGTACACGCTGGGATAGCTCGTCCACATGCGGCAAGCGTGCCCGCGCGCTCGGAGTAGCGGCAAATACGGCAGAAAGCGAAACCGCGTTGACGGGACATTGTTTCCGAGCGTTACCATGCCGATGCGTTTCGACATTCGTCAAGATCCTTTCGCGCGGCAACTGGCTCGAGGCGCGCTAGGTGCCATGGTGGAAGAGGCGTCGTGGAAGAGGCGTCGTGGAAGAGGCGTCGTCTTCCGATGCTCGATCAACTATGCATCCGCGGCAACGGATTTCCTGTTTCAATCACCTGGGCTTCCGCCGCTGCCAATTCATCGAGCCGACAGCGAACCGTTTCGGAATCCTGAAAGAGCCTGGCCAGCCGCACATACGTCGTGTGATGGCGAGCCTCCGACTCAAATAGGGAGCCATAAAAGTCGGCGAGTTCGCGATCGGCGACATGATCCTTCAAGAGTTTGAATCGCTCGCACGAGCGGGCTTCGATCAAACCGGCGATGAGCAATCGATCGACGGCGCGATGCGGCTCATTGGGGCGAACGAGCAATTGAAGCTGCCGTCCGTAGTCACCCGGTCGCAGTTTGCGAAACGAGATGCCGCGCCGTTGCAGCAATTCGAGGACTTGATGGAAATGCTCCAATTCCTCTTGGATGATGACGGTCATTTCGCGCGTCAACTCGGGACGATCGATGTAAGAGCCTAGCAAACTCATCGCCGTGGCTGCGGCTTTGTGTTCGCAGTGCGCATGATCGATCAGGATTTCTTCGAGATGCGAGTCGACTTGCTGAAGCCAGCGGGTTTGGGATTCGCTTTTCAAATGGAGCATGAACAGCAACCTCAGAAAGAAACCAACGCGATCAGAAACGCTCAGCGCGCTTCCTCAGGGCCCAAAAACATCAAGTGTTGCCAAGGCAGTCGATCGTACTGGCGCACCAATCGAAATCGATTCTCGCGGTACTCGTCCAAGATCTGCTTTTTGGTCATCTTATGCTCGGGCTTGATGGGTACTTGGGGGTCCTCGCCGCGAAACTCCACCAGCGCGATCACTCCGTCAGGCTTGAGCGACCGTCGCATGGCAGTGAGCATCTCAACGGGATTGGAGAACTCGTGGTAAACATCCACCATCAGGATGAGGTCGATTTTACCTTCAGGCAGTTTGGGATCGTGGGGTTCGCCGAGAATGGCATCGACGTTCTTGAGATCGAAACGCTCGCATCGGCGCGAGAGTTCCTGCAGCATTTCCGGTTGGATATCGACGGCATAGACTTTGCCTTCGGGGCCGACGCGTTTGGCGAGTTCCATCGTGTAGTAACCGTCACCGCATCCCATGTCGCATACAACCATGCCCGGTTTGACCTCGAGTTGGGTGAGCATCTCTTCGGGGTTCTCTTCTTGGATCCGTTCTGGGCGATTGAGCCAGGGGATGCCGTGATAGCTCATCGGGACCGCGATGCGGCGCCCCATGTATTTTTTGAGCGGCGCCGGTGGCTTGGAGTCCTCTGCCCCCTTGTCCTGCGCCATGCAGCAGGCTGGCACCAAAACGCTCAGCACTGCACAAAGCAACATCCCGAAAGCGATGCGCGGTCGACGATCAATCGTCCAAGGCATCCATGGTGCCATCTTCATGGTTCTGGTTCTCCAGCGTGATCGGGCGATAGCCCGGATGTTTTGAGGACTCGAGGTAGGCTTCCAAAATGATGTGCGCTGCGACTTTGTCCAAATGCTTCTTGCGCTGGGCATGGGTGAGATTGAGCTCGCGAAGCAATCGGGTGGCTAGCGCACTGGAGTAGCGTTCATCGACAAATCGTACCGGACGCGCTGTGGTCTCCGACAGCCAGCGTGCAAATTCCCGCGCCTCTTTGGCTTTGGAACTATCGCGGCCGTCGCAATGGATCGGCAACCCGACCACCCAGCCCAAGATCTGGTTGTCGTTGGCGAGTTTTCGAAAATGAAGAGCTTCTTGGGGTTCGGCTCGGCGTTGAAACGTTTCCAGTGGACTGATCCAAGTCCGGCTCGGATCGCACAGGGAAACACCGATCCGAACCGTTCCGTAGTCCACCCCAGCCAGCCTCCCGGTCTCGGGCCAAGCCATCTCGGGACCGGTTGGTGGGAGCCCACTCGGTTCGCGAGGCTCGCTATCGGGCCGGTTCGACGGCTCTTGATGCACTTCTCCCAACGCCCCTGAACTCCCCATTTTGACTTGCATTCGATTCGCCCGTTCGGCTAACTCTAGCCGATGGTCGGGAAATGGCAATTCCGCCGCCCGGCCTAATCGCATGGATCAAACGCAGGTTGCAGGGGACGCCGTCAATGAAGACAGCATGGATTCGAGTTTGGGTCAGCGCCGTGGCAATACTGGGCTTGGGCTTGGGATCATCGCGCGCCGCAGCCCAGGATACCATCGACATCAACGAAGCCGAGCGCATGTTCTCCTACAACACGGTCGAACTTGCGGACCAGCTCAAGTACGGTCTGCGAGTGGCGTTCCCGGAACAGCAAGCCTTTATCGATCAAGTCGTCGCTAAGGTCGACTCGGGTGAAATCTCTCGCGCCATGGTCAACGTCGTTTTCGTATGGGCTCGCAAGCGCAAGCCCAACGTGCCGTTCCCCTACTTCGAAGCCGTGATGCGACTGCTAGCCGAAAAACGGGGCGTGACATTCGACTGATCGATCGGTCGCTACCAACCACCCACAGCGCCATCGAACCGCGGCGCGCCGATCCGCAATGCCCATCGGTGCGAAATGTCTAAAGACTACATCCCGCTGCCGCAAAGACAGCATCGATCACTTGTTGTGTTTGCAACGTCATCCGCCCCCAGCTTTCGTCGGGCTGCGCGTGTTGCAAGGCTCGATGGAACGTCTCGAACATGTTGATCTCTTGAGACGGGGCATGTCCCGAATCGTATTCCGCCACCGACAGATGATGGCAACGGCGATGCATATGGAAGTCGCATTCCTTGGCGACGAATTCCGGCCGCAGAAGGTCAAAGCCCGCATTGGATCCGAAGTAGGGCAACACGAAGTCTTCGACCCATACGCTGCCGCGCTCGCCACTGAAATGCGCCCACTGCTGGTGCTCGGTCTCGAACGAACAGTAGAAGCTCGCAGTGACGCCGTTTTCAAACGTCAGTTCGGCCGATAATTGGCTAGGCACTGGCTTGGGGCTGCCTGTCCCTTGAAAAGTGCTATGGCAAGTCGCGGTGACGCGCGTTGGCGATTGCCAACGCATGGCCCACAAAATCAAACGGATGTTGTACCACCCCAAATCGCCCAGCGCTCCATGCGGTTCGTAAAGCGAATTGGATCGAATGTTGGAGTGACGAAAAGCGTCATCGCCGCGGAACGAAAACTGCGTCGCGATGCGTCGGATCGGACCGATGCCTTGCGGTCCATGCAGCGAATCGGCTAGAAGCGGCATGCGAGCGCTGTGCATAAACATCACGCCATCCATGAACTGAACGCGATGTTCGCGGCAGACATCGAGGATGCGTTGCAACGCTTCGGCGGTCAGGGCTGCAGGTTTCTCAGCCAAGATGTGCTTACCATGCCTGGCCGCTTCCAAGATCCACTCTTCGCGAAGGGCCGTTGGGAGCGGAATGTAAACCGCATCGATCTGCGGATCTTCAAGCATCGCACGGTAGCTGGCGTATGCCTTGGGCACCACAGGCTGCGGGCAGTTGGATTGGCAATCGTTGATGAAACGCTGGGCCGAAGCCAAATCCCGACTGGCCACCGCGGTCACCCGTCCATGTTGCGTCCTAGCAATCGCACGCCAATTTTTCTTGGCAATTCCCGCCGTCGACAGAATTCCCCAGCGGACAGTTTCGGTAGGTAGTGGAAGCATCTGGTATCTCGTGCCGATCCAATGGAATAGAAGGGAGGGGAAGGGGAGGGGGCGTGCATCGCAGCGCGGAGTTCCCGGAGAGAACCGCAGCGTTCGAAGGACGGGGCAACAGTGTAACTCACCCCGGGCTAGCTGACCATGATGCTGCGTTGAACGTCACCAGCGCCTCGAAGCGCAATCGCGTGTACGATACAGACGTTGTGGTGCCTCGCCCGAGGCCCGACCTCAACATGGCCTTGCATCGCTCCTCCTCTCTCGCCGCCAACACATGCTCTCTCACCCTCGTTGCTCGATCGACTCTCAGATCGCCGCCCGCAGCCTGCCGATGGTTTGCGCGTTGGCGATGGTTTACAGCATGGCCGGTTCTGCGCCGGCGCAATCCACACCTGCGCAGCGCCCGCCTAACATTGTCTTGATCCTGGCGGACGATCTCGGCTACGGGGATTTGGGATGCTATGGCCAGAAGCGCCTAGCCACTCCCAACATCGATCGGCTCGCGCAACAAGGCATGCGGCTCACTCAGTTCTATGCGGGCTGCACCGTTTGCGCTCCGAGTCGCTGCGTGTTGATGACTGGAAAACACACAGGCCGCTGCGCTATCCGCGGCAATAGCAAAGAGTCCCTATCGACCGACGAGCGAGTGTTCACGCAAGACCTCTCCGAGCTCGGATACCGCTGCGGGCTGATCGGCAAATGGGGTTTGGGACAAGCCGGCAGCAGCGGGACTCCCTTGAACAAGGGCTTCCACACCTTTTTCGGATACTTGGACCAAACCCACGCGCACAATTTCTTCCCCACGTTCCTCGACGATCATGCCGGGCGATGGCCGCTAGGCAACACGGTTCCAGGGGAAACCGAAACGGGGGCGGGCGTGGCATCCATTCGACGCGAAAGCGCGCCGGACATCCTCTTGGAGCGGGCCCTCGACTTTGTCCGCAGCCAAGACTCCGATCCGTTCTTTCTCTTCTATTCCATCAATCTCCCTCACGCCAACAACGAGGCCAAGCAAAAGGGAACGCAGGAGTTCGGATTTGGCCAATATGCAGATACTTCATGGCCCGATGCCGAAAAAGGATTCGCCCACATGGTGGCGTTGCTCGATACGCACGTCGGGCGGCTGGTCGATGCCATCGATCAAATGGGATTGGGAGACAACACATTGATTCTGTTTTCCTCCGACAATGGTCCGCACCATGAAGGGGGACACAACGATCGTTTCTTTGAATCCTCCGGTGCAGTCCGTGGTTCTAAACGCGATCTGCTGGAAGGTGGTATTCGCGTGCCGGGCATTGTGCGCTGGACAGGTCGCATCGAAGCCGGATCGGTGAGCGACCAACTCGGCGCGTTTGACGATGTCTACCCGACGTTGTTGGAGTTGGCTGGCCGACCTTACGATTCCCTTCATGCTGCTTTACCAGAAGGCACCGGCGTCAGTTTGCTACCGACCTTTCTCGGGAAACCCAGCGAACAACGGCAACGGCCTTACCTATACTGGTCGTTTTACGAGTCGGGGATGGGGCAAGCGGTGCGTGAAGGATGGTGGAAAGCCATCGAACAACCGCTCGGCACTTCGGTTCGGCTCTACCGCCTGGATCGCGACCTGCGAGAGCAACACGATTTAGCTGCCACCGAACCGGAAACGCTGGCACGCCTGACCAGCCACATGCGCGATGCGTATCGCCCTGGCTCCGAGCCTTGGGTGCTGCGCGCCGCGCCCCAAAAGACACCCCAGTAGCCTCGCAGTGGCCCCAAGTACCTTCGCACCCCTTCCTTCCCGTTTCCAACTCCATCGGATTTTGAAAAGGCCTCTCGCCATGAACCACCATGCAATCGACGAGGATTCGATGCCCTCGCATCGGCGATTCCCACAAGGGCCAACCCCATTTGGCCGAACCCGACGAGGGAGCTTCCATCGTGGTGCTGCCTTAGGATGGCTGCTGGCCCTCGCCGGATGGACCTGCGGCATCGGAGCGACTCAAGCGGTTGCGCAGAACGCTGCCTCGGCGAGCCAGGCGCCAGCGACTGTCTCGCTGCAGTTGTCCCGTCAGCTCGAAGTCGAACCGGGAGCCGGCCGTTACCATCGCGTGCGGGAGCCTGCGACTTGGCAACCGGAACGGGTCGCGGTCATCGTCTGCGATGTGTGGGATTCGCATCACTGCCTCTACGCCGTCCGCCGCGTTGGCGAACTCGCGCCGCGGATCGATCGCTTCGTCCATGCCATGCGGCAGCGCGGGGCCACCATCATCCATGCACCCAGCGATTGCATGGCGCATTACGCCGACCACCCCGCTCGAAAGCGCGCGCAGCAGATCCCCTTGGCCGCGAACACTCCCGAAGACATTGCGACGTGGTGCGACCGGATCCCGAGCGAAGAACAGAGCATGTACCCCGTCGATCAGTCGGATGGCGGCGAGGATGACGATTTGGTCGAACACGCTCAATGGTCCGAGACCTTGGCAAGACAGGGTCGAAATCCGAAAACCCCATGGTTGCAACAAACCGAAGTCATCCGCATCGATGTCTCGCTCGATTTCGTGAGCGATTCTGGCAAAGAGATTTGGAGCATCTTGGCAGCCCGCGGGGTGGAGCATGTGATGCTCTGCGGCGTGCACACCAACATGTGCGTGCTGGGACGTCCGTTCGGGTTGAGACAACTCAACGCGCATGGCATGGAGGCAGTGCTGGTGCGCGATTTGACCGATACCATGTACAACCCGCTGCGATGGCCATACGTGAATCACTTTAGCGGCACCGATGCGGTGATCGACCATATCGAACGCCATGTTTGCCCCACCGTGTCGAGCGATCAAGTCCTAGGCGGCGAACCTTTTCGGTTCGCGCGCGACGATCGCCCCCATTGGGCCGTCCTGATCGCCGAGGACGAGTACAAGACCGAAGAGACGCTGGTCCGCTGGTGCCGCGAGCACCTCGCCAAAGACTTTCGAGTGAGCTTGTTGTATAGCGATGCAAAGAATCCCAACCAGATCGTCGGGCTGGATGCATTAGCCGATGCGGATGGGCTGTTGGTGAGCGTCCGTCGCCGACCGCTTCCAGCAGACGACTTGCAAGCCATCCGCAACTTTGTGGCTGCAGGAAAACCGGTGCTCGGCATTCGGACCGCCAGCCATGCGTTCTGCTTGCGCGACAAGGACTCTCCCGGGGTGGCTCAATGGCCTGAGTTCGATGCAGAAGTGTTCGGCGGCAGCTACACCAATCACTATGGCAATGAGTTCGTCACCAACGTTCGCGTCGCTTCCGATTGCGAACACGAATTGGTACCGCTCAGCCAGCGAGGCGTCGCGCTGTATGAAAGCAAGGGCTCGTTGTATCGCGTCACACCGTTGCAACCGGGAACGAGAACCCTCTGGATGGGCGCGATTTCCGATCAAGTACCCGAACCGGTGGCTTGGACGTTTGTCCGCAAGGACTCGGGCAAATCGTTTTACACCTCCTTGGGGCATTTCAGCGATTTTGAGAACGACGCCTTTTGCGCCATGTTGCTCAACGCCGCGTATTGGCTGACCGATCGTCCGCAGCGCGTATCGCCGGAAGAGATCGAACACCAACAGCATCGATATCGCAGCGGCAAAGGCAGACAGCGCTAAACGCGATATTCGATCCAGCCGCGCATCCTGGGCATCGATGCCACTCGCATCCCGTCACTCCAACCCGAACCTATCGATGGACCGCAAAAAGTATCAGGAACTCGTCAATACGTTCTTTGGTTGGAATCAGCCCGAGCTATCGAAAATCTTTTCGGAGTTGCTGTCGACCTCGGCAGCCGAAGCGTCGCTGACACCAGCTCAAATCATGAGCCAGAACTACGAAACGGCTCGGGCCAATCCCGAGATCCATGTGTTGCCGGGCAATCTCAAGGATGCCCGCGACGCGATCTTCCCATACTTTTGGGGAACGGACAGTTGGAACAACCCGTTGCACCTGGAAAACGTTCGCGGCCCCGCCAACATGGCATCGCTGGTCGGGGCCATCGCATGCTTGCTCAAGAATCCCAATTTGTGTACCGATCGCTACAGCCAACGCTCCAACGAGCTGGAGGTTAAGGCGATCACCATGTTGGCCAACTTGATCTTTTATCACACGCAAGACCCGTGGGGCGTGTTCACCATCGGTGGAACCATCTCCAATTTGTATGGGGCCAAGATCGGGCTCGAACGGGTGGTGCCAGGTGCGATGCGGACGGGAATCAGCGGCCACCGCGTGGTCGGGATCTGCTCGCAAGCGGGCCACTACTCCAATCAAACGGTCGCGGGGTGGCTAGGCATCGGCACGGCGAACTTGATCGAGATCGCGACCGACGAGCAATTGGCGATGCGTTTGGATTTGCTGGAGGCCAGGCTTCGCGAGTTGTATCGCGAAGGAGCTAAAGTCGCGTACATCTGCGCCACGTTTGGGACGACCGATGGCTTTGGGATCGATGACATTCGCGGCATTCGAGAATGCGCGGAACGGGTGTGTAGCCAGGCGGGCACCCCCATGCCGCAGATCCATGTAGACGCAGCCGTGGGTTGGCCCGTTTCGATGCTGAGCGATTACGATCGCAAGCTCAACTCGTTGGGATTCGAACCGACATTGTTGGCGTTGGTGGCGCGCATCCAAGAGCACTCGATCGGGTTACGGTATGCCGACAGCGTGACGATCGACTTTCACAAGATGGGGCGAGGGCATTACCCATCGAGCGCCTTCATCGTCAACCGCCGCGACGATCTCAAGTACTTAGCGCGGACCGTCAACGACACGCCGTACTTCTCTGATGCCGATGCCCGGCGCGACCCGGCGTTGTTCACGCTCGAGTGCTCGCGACCTGCCATCGGTCCGTATGCCGTGGTGGCTTCGCTCAACGCCATCGGTTTGACCGGTTGGCAAATGTTGGTAGCCCGTTCGCTGGAGTTGGCGCAGCGGCTCAAAGATCGGTTGAGCCGCATCGAGCACTGCAAAGTCTTGAACGCATCCACCCCCGGCCCGAGCGTCAATTGGTGGGTGCTGCCGAAAGGCCGAAACGCCGAAGAGATCTATCAGCGATTGCTTCGCGGGGAACTCAGCGAGGACCAGTGGCAGCGCTACACGCGCGAGATACGCCAACTGTTCGACAAACGGCTCAAGATGATGGAACCCGAACTCGATGCCAGGCTCGGCTACACCACCAGCTTTGGATATTGCCCCAACGGCATCGATATCCCGGCCTGGAAAGCCGTCTTCTTCAACCCAAAAACGACCGACGAAATCGTCGATCGGATCGCTTACAGCATCGAAGAACTCTAGTCGCGAAAGCACTGCAGTCGTGCCTGCGTATCGCGTCCGCCCTGCTGCCGCGCGTCGCGGCGCCCATTGCCCCGCACATTGGCGACGCAAACGCCTCCCGAGCGTTGCTTTCCAAGGCAACGTCCGCTACCGCCGAGCCAACCCTTTTTTTCGAAAAAGCCCGTCCACCTTTTCAAAAGCCAATGTTTTTTGCACTTTTCGAAATAATCGCCCTCCGCGTAGTGACCAAACGTGTCCAACGCACGCTCTACCCTGAAGCGATCCTGTGACCGGTTCGCGCGGGAACTGGTTCGCGTTGGGATTGGGATCCGCATGCGAGGCGGGGGCATACGCCCGCTCCCTCCTCGCTGCTGCCCAACGGAAACGCCCCGTTTGCGCGGGGATTTCGCCAGAAAAACGTCCGGGCGAACCACCCGTTCGAAAACAATCGGTCCAATACGGCTCCATCAAATCGGCTACGAGGAGGATCAAGGCATGCGGAACCCCGGAACACCATCGTTGCAACAGGACGCAACACCCAAGTCGAGCGTGGACATCCCGCCGGACTTTTTCGAGATGCTCCATCGGACTTGGGGATTCGATCGGCTGCGCGATTCTCAGCAGCGGCCGATGGCCAGCATCCTTCGAGGGCAAGACACGTTGGTCGTCATGCCCACCGGGGGAGGGAAATCGCTCTGTTACCAAGCGCCCGCGATCTACCGCGGAGGATTGACGATCGTTGTCTCGCCGCTGTTGGCCTTGATGAAGGACCAAGTCGATGGACTGAACCAACTCGGGCTCGAGGCGGCCCGTTTGGATAGCACGCTGACAGGCGGCGATAAGCGCGCGCTCGCCGAGCAACTCAAGGCCAAACGCATTCGATTGCTATACGTTTCCCCGGAGCGTGCGCTGGCTCCCGATTTTGCATCGTGGGTACAAGGCAACGAGGTGCATACGATCGCGATTGACGAAGCCCACTGCGTATCGCAATGGGGCCACGATTTTCGCGTCGAGTACAGGCAACTGGCCCGCATGCGCGAGCTGTTTCCCAAGGCGGCGGTGGTAGCGTTGACCGCCACGGCGACGCAGCGCGTCCGCAAGGACATCATCGATCAGCTCGGACTGCGCCAGCCGATCGTTGCCGTCAGTTCATTCGACCGCCCGAACTTGACCTACCGCGTTCAACCTCAGCGGGACATCGTCGCGCAAATCCGAGAGGTGATCGATCGTCATCGCGGCAGCGGGGGGATTGTCTATTGCTTGCGCCGAAGCGACGTGGAAGCGTTAACGCAGGCCCTTCGCGACGCGGGCTGCTCGGTCGGGGGATACCATGCGGGGATGAGCGATGCGGATCGGCATGCGGCGCAGGAAGCGTTCCTGCGCGAGCAAGTGGACGTGGTCATCGCGACGGTCGCCTTTGGGATGGGCATCGATCGTTCCAATGTTCGGTTCGTTGTCCACGCTTGCGTTCCCAAATCGATCGAACACTACCAGCAGGAAACCGGGCGCGCGGGCCGCGATGGGCTGGCCGCAGAATGTTTGCTGCTCTATTCCAAGCGCGATGCCATCATGCTCAAACGCATGGTGCAACGCGGGCTTGAGGAATCCAGCGCCGCCCCTGCCGTGATCGACTCGCAGATGCAGCACATCGACGACATGATTGCCTTTTGCGAACATCCCGGCTGTCGCCATCGACGGTTGGTGGAGTACTTCGATGAATCCTATGTCGCCTCCAACTGCAACGCTTGCGATATGTGCCTCGGGGAAGCGGACTGCATGCCCGACGGGAAAGTCCTCGCGCAAAAGATCTTGTCGTGCATCCATCACATGAACGAACGATTCGGTGCCCATGCCGTGTGCCAAGTGCTGGTCGGTGCCAAGGACGACACGATCGTCAAGCGCGGGCACGACAAGCTGTCCACGTATGGCATCTTGAAAGAACACGGAGCGTCCCAAGTCCGCCAATGGATACATCAGTTGATCGATCAACGCGCCATCGCCGTAGAGGGGGCGGAGTATCCGGTCCTCAAGCTCAATGCGCGCTCGCGCGAGATCCTGTTTGGCAACACGGTCCCGAGCCTGCTGCGCGCGCCGTCCAAAACAGCATCCAACGGCGGGCGCAAAGGTTCAAACCATCGCCGATCCGCATCGTCGAGTGCCAACGCGGAGGTTCCTGCAGAACTGTTCGAGCAGTTGCGCGCATTGCGCAAACAACTGGCGGATGCTGCCAACATCGCTCCCTATCTTTTGTTTTCCGATACCGTGCTGACGGATCTGTGCATTCACCGCCCTTCGACCCGCGAATCGATGCTTCAGATCGATGGCATCGGCGAGGCCAAGTCGCAAGCCTACGGCGATCCCTTCCTGGAAACCATTCGGGCTTGGTCCAGCCAATCGGGGCAGCGTATGGACGTCGCGCTGCGAGCGTCCGGCGGAACAGCGGGATCTTCCTCGTTCCGGGCAACCACTCTTCCTTCGAAAGCCCAGCAAGCCGTTCGGCCACTGCTGATGCAGTCGCTCCCTTTGGAGACGATCGCGCAGAAGGTAGAGGTCACAGTCGAGACCGTCTGCAAGCACTTGGTAGGTTTGCTCGAAGCGGGAGACATTTCCAGCATCGACCCATGGGTATCGCCTGAAACCCAGGCCGACGTCCAGCGCGCCGCGAATGCTTGCGGTCGCGATCGACTCAAGCCGATCTATGATGCATTGAACCAGACCGTGCCCTACCATGTCTTGAGACTGGTATTGATGATGGAAGCCGTGCACTCGATACCGGTCCGCAGTTGATCGATTCTTCTGCCCATCAGAAGTGCCCTTGCAACACCGATCGCGGCGCAGCAGAACCCAGGGATCTACACCGCGCATTTCGGATGCGGATGGCATGTGCCGTTTGCAAGTCCGGATCGCAATTGCGGTTTGAAAGTCCCGTATAGCCGGCTACTCAAGGCGACCGATCGAATCGCACCTTCGATCTGTCGCCTTGAGCAAGCCAACTCCCTCCTGGGGAGAATCGATCTGACTCGCATGGATCCGCTTGCTCGCACATGCAAGCATTCCATATCGGCCATGATTCATTGCAGGCACACCATCCTGGATTGCGTGGATTCCGAGCAAGGACGCACCGTCATCGTGTTGGCAATCGGCGGCCGCTGCATGGAGCCAGCGACCGAGGAGTGAGGGTGGTTATCGGCCGCAGCCTGCCGCGCGATCCATTTCCTGGGCAAACGCAGAAAAGACCGTGCAATCGGCAAACTTTGCCTGAATTGCTAGACACCCGAGAACGACGGTGCCGATGCCAACCTCTCATGGCCTAGTGGACTTACCTGGCCTGACTTTGCACTTTCATTTGCTAGCATTCGGCGAATTTGCCTTGATACGCCAAGAAGCAACTTGATAGAACTCGCTTGGAGTGCCGCGATGGCTCCTGCGAGGAGCCCGTCCATCCTTGGAGTTGTTGGCTGGAACGCCATGGCTCCTGGGCAATGCACATCCATGTCGAATCACTTTGTTGGCAAGGATCGCCTTCATGTTGGGATCGAACAAGCGAATTGAAGCGTGCTTTCATCAGGCACTCGCGCCTGCGGCCTTGCTCGCCACGGCCGTATGCGGACTCCTTTATGCGGGGGTTTGGCTGCCGCCACTTCGGAGCACCCTTTTGTTTCATTATGCATTTTGCCATCCGATGGCGACGCTGGCGATTTGGCTGGGATGCCTCGCTACTGTTGCATTGGTGCTCAAATGGCGCCGGGCGAGGTACCAAATGCGCATCGCCAAGGAAGCCTGCGAGAGCCTCGACGAATTGGTCGAACATCGAGGGCTGCTTCCAGGCGAAGCCGATCTAATTGCAATTGAGCGGGCCGAAGGACTGGACACGTTGTGGCGAACGCAAAAACGAGCTTGGACGCAGAGCTGGTTCGGTCAACGCGTCAGCGCCATGATCGCTCGGCAACTTCACAGGCGTTCCGTCGCACGCCTCGATGAGGACTTTATGGAACTGGCCGCTCGCGATCGCCAATCGCAACGCGACAGCTATCGACTGCTCCATCTCCTGGGTTGGGCGATACCCATTTGCGGCATCGTGGGTTGCATATCCAGCCTGTCTCAAGCTTTCGGCCAGCTGCCGGCACAATGGTTGAGCCAATCGAATGCGGACCAATCGCAGGAGTGGATCCGAAGCTTCGCTAGTGCCTTCGATCCCTTGTTGGTCGGCATGATGGTGGCCATGAGCACATTCTTGTTTCGCTTCCTCACCCAACGCGAGGAAGTCCAAGTGTTGAATCTCATCGACGACGGGGTGCACGGCGCGCTGCATCGCTGTTTGTCGCAGGCCGAAACGGCCACCAACACGCGGGAGATCGAAGTCGAGTTGCGAGCCATCTCCCTCAAATTGATGGACACCGTCGATGTTTTGGTTCGACGGCAAACCGAATTGTGGCGCGATACGATCCGCGGAGCCCACGACCATTGGCAGCAACTGTCGACCGGTGCCACAGAAGCCGCGATGGTCGGAGTGCGTCAAGCGATTTCCGAAGCGCTCGACGAGCATCGTCAGAAGCTGCGCGAGGACGTTGAACGCTTGACCTCGCTCCAGAGCGAAGGGGCGGCCCAGATCGATGGCAGACTGCAGCAATGGCAGACCACGATTTCCGAACAAGCCCGCGTGTCGCTGCGGCACCAACAAGAACTCAACCGTCAAACCGAGACCCTCGAGCGATTGCTCGAAACCAGCCAATTGGTCGCTGCCATGCAAACTCCCATGGCCGCATCGCTGGAGCGATTGTCGGATATGGAACGATTCCACGAAGCTGCGGTCAGCTTGAGCGAAGCCATCACCGTCCTGGGGGCGCACGTCGAACAGATCGCGCACGCTGCCCCGACTGGACAGCGCCGAGCGGTCTTGCGCCGTCGAAACGATTCACCCACTAGCGAGCTCGCGTCCGAAGCAGAGGATGCAAAGGCGTTGCCGGCAGCATCGAGTCCGTCCGCCTCCGATCCCGAGCATCGCGAGCAGGAGGAGAGGCTCGAACACGAATCCGAATCGCCTACGATCTCGATTCCCATCGCGCCCCATACCGCAGCCAATAGTGTCTTTCGCACTCACCCATCCGCGACCTCGAGTCGCACGAGACGTGCAGGATGAGCAATCAAGCGCGACGCGGAGAAGAGCACGGTCCTGCACTGTTCCCGTTCCTGGCGGTACTCCTATGCACGATCGGTGCATTGGTGCTGATCCTGGTGGTATCGGTGGTGCAGGCGTATGCCTCGGCGCGACGGGATGTCGCCGACGAAGTCCGCGCGCATCGCGACAAGGCCAAAGAGGAAACCGACATCGCCGAAACCGTCTCCGAAGAACTCTTGGCCCGCCGCGAGAAAGTCAAAAAAGAGATCGAGCGACGTCGCAAAGAACTGACCAACATCGAAGACCACATCGCGCGATTGAAGCAAGATATGGAGCGATTGCGTTCCACGGCTGAAGCCATCGAACGCTCGGAACAAGAAGACGAAAAAGAACAAGCCGATGCCAAGGAACGCATCGAGCAAGTGCGCGGTGAGATCGAACAAAAGAAACGCGAGCTAGCCCAAGAGATCGAGAAGCAGAAGCAACGCAAGCCGGCCTTTTCGATCATTCCCTATCAAGGCCCCAACGGCACATCGCGCCGACCGGTCTACATCGAATGCAAAAGCGATGGAGTGGTCCTCCAGCCCGAGGGGGTCAAGATCAGCCTGCAAGATCTACGACCGCCCCATGGGCCAGGCAATCCCTTGGATGCGGCGCTTCGCGTGCTTCGAAACGCCTACCAGCATCGGGACGCAACCTTTGGCATCACGACCCCGCCGTACCCGCTGTTGATCGTCCGCCCCGATGGCATTGCCACCTATGCGTTGGCGCGATCGGCGATGAGCGGATGGGACGATCAATTTGGCTATGAACTCGTCGACGCCGACATGGACCTGGCGTTCCCTCCGGGGCTCCCGAGCGTCGTTACCGATTTGCAGCAAGCCCTCGACGTGGCCAAGAGGCGTCAGGAAGTGCTGGTGGCTTCCTCGCCATCCCGTTTCCAGCGAATGAATCAAGAATGGGAACTCGACGAAGCTCCCATCGGATCGGGCCCGACGGAAGCGGAAGAAACGGGAGCTTCAGGAAATTCGTGGGGAGATGAAACGGCTGGGTCGGGAATCTCGGAAGACGAAGCTTCGCGATGGAAGATGGTGCAGGAGCTGCGCCCTGGTCAAGTCGCCATCGCGGCCCCTGGACCCGGTCGCGGTCCTGGTGGTGGCCCCGGAGGCGGGCCAGGCTCGGGTGGAATCCCCAACCCCGCAACCGGTCAACCCGGTCCCGCGCCTGGGTCAGGCATGCATCCAGGACCTGGCGGATATGCCGTAGGAAGCCAAGCTGGCCAAGCCTTGAGTGGCGAATTCGAATCGGTCGCCGGACAAGCGCCGACACCGTTGCAGTCGCTTGGGGGGACCGCTGGCTCGGGCGTCAGCAGCGCGAACTTTGCATCGACCCTCGGCGGATCGGGTGGCGACGGAGAATTCGGCGCGGACGGATTTGCCGGCGGAGGAAATGGAATGGCCTCAGGAAGTGGACGCGGCAATTCCTCTGGAGGTGGTGCCGCCTCGGGTGGTGCCATCGGTTCCGGGGTGGCTGCTGGCGGGAATGGCTCAAGCGGCGGTGGTGGCGGCGGTAACGCTGGGAACGCCTCGGGCGGAAACGTGGCTGGCGGGGCATCCGCCGGCCGGGCTGGCGCTGCAGGACGCGCCGGGGGAGCTGCCTCGACAGGCGGGTCAGGAGCCGTAGCTGGTATGACCGGCGGTTCGGGTTCGCAGATCAGTTCGCTCGACGAACAAGGGGAAGGGCAGGCCATGGCGGAATTGGCTCGCAAAGGATCCCCGGCAAACTCCGGTGCAGCCAATGGTTCTGCGCCGAGAAACTCTTTCGCCAGCGGTGCGGCCGATCCGGCTGCGGGCATGCCGTCCGGCGGGCGCAACGCCAAATCCTCCAAGGGGGATTCGGATGCTCGCCCCATCAGCGTCTCGGCGGGCAAGGGCTGGGCGGTTTCTCGAGCCGAAGGGAAGGCAACGCCTGTCTCGCGGCCGATTCGCATCGTCGTCCTCGAAGATCGCTGGCTGGTTCGAGACGAAGCCAAAGACACTCGCTTCGAAGCCGAGATCCGCTTAGAAGAAGGCCCGACCGCCGCCAGCAAGGAATTGGAACGCGCGATCCGAGAACGCGTGGAATCGTGGGGACCGTCGCTGCCGGGAGGCTATTGGTCGCCCACGATCACTTTGGAATCCGCAAGCGATGCCTCGCAGAGTGTCCAACGACTCCAACGGCTACTCGACGGCAGCGGCGTTGAAATGCGCGTCGTTCCGCTTCAGATGCCCGCACGAAAGACGAAGTGAGCTACAAATGGCGCGTCCGCATCAAGAGACCATGTCCGTCGGCGAAGACTCGTTCATGGACACCATCGCCAATCTGGTCGGCATCATGATCATCTTGGTGGTCATCGTCAGCGCTCGCGGCTATTCGACGGCGCAAGAAAGCGCCCGCGCCGATGCCCAGCTCGAACTGGAAACCAATGCGCGCACCGCCGAGTCCAAAGCCCGCACCCAATCGATCGAGCGGGATTTGGAAGAGCAATTGGAGGAGCTGCGCAAGCATGAAATCGAAGTCGCCTATCGCAGCGCTGAACGCATGACGCTGGTCGATCGCGTGACCCTCGCGCAGAACACCATCGACGAACGGCTCAAGGAGATGGAAGACGAGGAAGTCGACAAGATCACCCTCGATCAAGAGATGAGCGAGCTGGAAAAGCAGCTGTCGGAGTTGCTGCAGCAGCAGGGCGACTTGCCTGCCTCGGAACGCTCCGTCGTCGCGTTACAACACTTGCCAACGCCGATGGCCAAAACCGTCTTCGGTCGCGAAATCCATGTCATGATGCGAGGCAACAAAGTCACCGTTATTCCATGGGATGCCTTGGTCGACGCGCTCAAGGGGCAGGTGCGAATCACCGTCTCGAGAAATTCCCAGCGGAGCAAATTTGAGGACACGCTCGGACCGATCGATGGCTTCATGATGCGGTATCGATTGCTGAGTAAAAGCGGCTTGATGAGCGACGGACGCTCGGCAGCCATGGGACGGATGATCGAGTTGGACAAGTTCGAACTGGATCCGACGCCGGATGTTTTGAGCGAGTCGGTCGAACAAGCCTTGGGGTCGGGCGGTCGTCTGAGAACCGAACTCGATGCCAGCCGATCCCAGCAGACCACGGTAACGGTCTGGGTCTATCCAGATAGCTTCGGCAGTTTCCGGACCTTGAAACAACGCCTCTTCAGCGAAGGCATGCTGTGCGCCGCACGGCCGCTGCCGAGCAACATGCGCATCGGCGCCTCCCCTCGCGGTTCCTCCAGCGCCGCACAGTAACGCGGCTGGAGGTGCTCTCCAGCCTCATCTCCCAGGCGACACACCAACGGGCCTAGCCCCTTTTATCGCCTGCTGGCCGCTGCCCACCGGCTCGTTTCCCCGGCTGGGCTCCCCGGCTAGGCTCCCCCGTGATCAGGCTGCCCCGTGATCAGGCTGCCCCCAACCGGGATGGAATCGGGAAAAAACGGGACGAATTGCCGTTTCGCGTCCAAGAAACGGAACCCGAGGGCGAATTCTCTAGGCGTCGTTGGAAGCTGGATCCGTGGGAGTTTCGCGTCGGCGCGAGTCGGCGACTGCCTCCGCGCAACCCGCGGGGTGTTACCAAGCCGAAACCTTTTGGAATAGGTCGGGTTTGCATGGGAGCCTTGAGGACGGGACCGTTCTCTGGGCTGCAAAATCCCTACAAATGCGGTGGTTCCAGGGAAAAGTGGCAAGCTCTAGGTTGGCAAACCTAGAGATACATTGACCTTGAACTAAAGTCAGACGGGACTCTCGCTTCACCGCAAAACCCGGAATTTCGTTCCATCTTTTCTGTCCATGAACCACTTCGATCTTTTCATCAATCGGCGAAATCTCATGAAATCCCTTCGGATGGGTCGTTTGCTGATCGCGTTGGCTTCGGCATCCTGGCTGTCGACGGTTGCTTTCGCCGACGGCAACCCCGATATCGTTGGGGTATTGGCCACGATCACCGAACCCGGAACCGCCGCCGACCTCGGGCTCAGCGACGAACAGCTTGAGAAATTGCGATCGCTGATCAAACAGCACGAGACAAAGTCTCTCGCCCTCGCTTCCGAGCTGCGGACGCTCGATCCTGCGGCCCGCCGTCAGCGCGCCAAGGAGATCCTCCGCGGGGTCGAAGTAGAGGGATTCTCGATGCTCAGCGATGCGCAGCGAGTGCGAGCCGAGCAGCTCCGATTGCAGGGACTCGGCTTGGTTGCACTGCTTGAGCCGGACGTCGCTTCCGCGGTGGAAGCGACCCCCGCCCAAATCGCTCGTGTGCAAACCATTGTCGAAGGCAAACGCGGAATTCTGCGAGAGTTTGGTCCCGTCAAAGGGGAACAAGAGTTCCAACGGCAGTTAAGCGAAGTTCTCGAGGCACCGCAAAAGGAGAAATGGACCACGCTGGTTGGAGCTCCTGCCAAGGTCGCGGCCGACACCGCCGATGCTGCCATTGCCACCGACGGTGACGCCGGCAGCGCTTCGGAAGTCGCCAGCCCGTCCGACCAAGCCACTCCCGCCGCCAGCGGCAATGCTGCAGCCATGAGCGTTCCTCCGATGCTGCCGGGCGAACTCGGCCTGCGACTGACCTTCAACGGCACGCCGTGGAGCGATGTGCTCAAATGGCTATCCAAAGAAGCAGAACTCAGCCTGCAAACCGATTTCGTCCCTCAAGGCACCTTCACCTATCGCGATCCGTATCGCCTGTACACCGTCGCCGAAGCGATGGACATCATGAACAGCGTGTTGCTTAGCAAAGGCTACACCCTGGTCCGCCGCCAACGGGCGTTGCTATGCGTGGATTTGGGATCGGGAGAAAACGCCGAAGTGATTCGAGGTCTGCTGCGAGAACTCGCCGAACTCGTTCCGCCCAAAGACCTCGACCTGCGCGGTGAATACGAGATCTGCAAAACCGTCTTTACCTTGTCGCGCATGAGCGTCGAGGACGCCGAGAAGGAAATCAAGTCGCTCCTCGGCCCACAGGGATCCATCGTCGCGTTGCCCGCAGCCAACCAACTGGTGGTCACCGAAACCGGCGGCAAACTGCGCATCATTCGCGACACCATCGAACGCTCTGAAATGCCCGATGCCGGCCGAACTTCAAAGATCGTTTCGCTCACCCTCAAGCACATGAGCGCCGATGAATTGCTCGGCATCGCCCGACCGTTGTTGGGGCTCAAGGATGCGGTCAACGTCTCGGAAGAACTGAGCATCTCGACCGATGCCTTCGGCACGACGCTGTACGCCACCGGCACCCCCGACAAACTCCAAAAGCTGCGCGATATCGTCACCCAAGTCGACATCGAACCATCGGGCGCGAGCACCGCTACGGCATCGACCGAGAAAGCGATCGTGCGCAGCCACATTCCTAGAGGTTCCGATCCGCAAACCACGATGGACGTGTTGCAAACGCACTTCGCCGGTCAGACCAACATCATCTTGGGCTTGGACCCCAAATCCAACAACATCATCGCGCAAGCGACTCCCACCGATCACGCCACTATCGAAGAGATCATCAACACCCTGGCCGGTGACGCCAGCAACTTTGATGTGATCGAATTGGAGTCGATGGATGTGTCGGCTGCCATCTCGACGCTTGAAAAGTTCTTCGGTAAGCAATCGACCAAAGACCGCGATGCCGGGACGGCCAAGGGCCCAATCTTCTACGGCGATGCATTGACTCGCCGCTTGATGGTCAAAGGCACCCAGCAAGAAGTCGAACAAGTCAAAGTGTTGCTGAAGAAGGTCCAGGAGACCGGTCCGACCCTCGATGGACTTCGTAGCAACACGCGGTTCCTGCCCTATTCGGGCAAGTCCGCCGATCGGCTGCTCGATCAAATCGATTTGCTCTGGGAAGCCACCAAGCACAAGGGACGCATTCGCAAGATTGAACCCAAGGAAAGCGCCCCCTCTACGTTAGAGCGCGACGGTAAACCGATTCGCGATGGGCAGCCTCGCGGCAATGCCGCCCCTCGATCCGATGCGAACACCAATGCTTCGGCGCGACCCGCAGCCAAGGACCGCCAACCGATCGATATCGACCGTGCTAACAGCCTGGACGAACGCAACACGCTCGACGGCTTGGTGCGGTTTACCAAAGCTCAAACCGAGCAAGATCCCGCCGAAGTCCCGGCGAATCCAGCGTCGGACGGCGATTCGGAAGTCAAGATTTACCAAGGCCCAACGGGATTGATCGTGACCAGCGACAACCCGGAGTTGCTCAACGAATTCGATGAGATCGCGAGACTCGTCCAAGATCAGATGGCGGCTGGGCCTTCCGAGCCGACGGTGATCTATTTGAAGTACATTCCGGCTTTGGCGGCCGAAGAGTTGGTGCGCGGAGTTCTCGCGGGCGGTAGCAGCAGCTCGAGCGGTAGTGGAGGAGGAAGCGGCCTGCTCGGAGAAGTCGCCTCCAGCGTGCTCGGGGGGGGAGGCTTCCTGGGTAATCTGCTCGGAATGGGAGGTGGTGGCGGCGGTTCGTCGGCCACCAGTTCGATCAAATCCAATGGAGACGTATTCATCACGGCCGACCCGCGATTGAACGCCCTTTGGGTGCAAGCCAACCCGATCGACATGCAGCTGATCGAGCAATTGATCGAGATCGTGGACACGGCAGAGAGCCCCGTCGATGTGCAGACGCGAGGCGTCCCAAACATCATCTACCTGAAGACCGCTGCTGTTGAAACGGTGGAGGCCACCGTCAAGTCGGTGTTTGCCGATCGTTTGGCGAGCAACGCGTCCCAAGCCGCACAGCGACAACCCTCACCGCAAGAATTCATTGAAGCATTGCGCGGTGGCGGCGGCGGCGGCAATCGCCGGTCGGGTCCAAAAGAACTCAAAGAACAAACCATGACGATTACGGCCGACAAAAAGAACAACGCCTTGATCGTCCTCGCCCCGCAACAACTTTACGAAGATGTCCAAGCCCTCGTCGACATGCTCGATCAAGCGGCCGAGGGAACGGAAGAAAGCATGATCGTTGTGCCCATCGGAGGAGACATCAATCCAACGATCGTTCGCCAAGCGTTGACCCCCGTGTTCGGCTCGCAAGCCCGCATCAGTTCGACATCCTCGCCAAGCACTCAAACCCCAGCGGCCACGCAGCCCCAAGCGTCCATCCCACAAGGAGGCTTTAATCCAGCCGCCATGGGTGGCCAAGGGTTCCGCGGTGCGTTCCCTGGCTTTGGCCAAGGAGGCAATCCCTTTGGAGGTGGCGGTCAAGGATTCCGCGGCGGACAAGGTGGCAATCCTTTCGGTGGCGGCGGCGGAGGCAATCCCTTCGGTGCCGGTGGCGGAGGTAATCCCTTCGGCGGAGGTGCCAACCCGTTCGGGGGTGGCAACCGAGGTAACCGCGGCAACAATACCCAGCGTCGAAACTGATTCTCTCCCCGCGCACTTTGGCTGAGGCACACATCATCATGATTCTCGAAGCAGGAGAGATCCTCGTTCGACGGGGTTTGGTCAACGAATCCCAAATGAATGAATCGCGCGCATCGATGAACGGTGGTGGGATCATCGAAAGCGTCGTGCAAAAAGGATTTGTGCGCGAGGAAGACGCGTTGAAAGCCATCGCCGACGAGTTCGGACTGGAGTTCATCGATCTGCGCGAAGCCGCCGTCGATCTTTCGCTCCTCCCGTCGTTTCCCCAAAAGCTGATCTATCGCCACGCAATCTTTCCGGTGCGGAAAGAAGGCAAACGCCTGTACGTGGCCACCAGCAACCCGCTGGAGCTCTATCCGCTCGACGAAGCCGCTGCGGCCTTGAATTGCCCAGTCGTTCCGATCGTGGCCGAAAAGCTTGAAATTGCCAAGCTCGTCAAGAAACACCTCGGGGTCGGTAGCGAGACCGTCGAAGGCTTGCTCGCCGCCCGTTCCGACGATGACGACGAGATCGAATTGCTCGAGAAGTTCGAGGCCGACGGCAGCGAGCTGAGCGAACAAGCCCAAGAAGCCTCCGTCGTACGACTGGTGAACGAGATACTCGTCGAGGCCGTCGACGCGCGCTCCAGCGACGTCCACATCGAATCGCAAGCATCAGGCATCGTAGTCCGGTATCGGATCGACGGGATCCTGCAGAACCAACCGGTTCCGCCCGAGATCAACCGCTTCCAAGCCGCCATCATCTCGCGTTTGAAGATCATGGCGAAACTCAATATCGCCGAGAAGCGGCTGCCTCAAGACGGTCGGATCAAGCTTCGCGTGCACGGTCGCGAGATCGATATTCGGGTCTCGGTCATCCCCATGATCCACGGTGAAAGCCTCGTCATGCGGATCCTCGACAAAGGGGCGATGAAGTTCGATCTGCGCAGCCTCGGGATGGGTCCTGAAACCTATCGCCTCTTCAGCGAATTGATCCGCATTCCGCACGGGATCATCTTGGTCACCGGCCCGACCGGCTCCGGAAAAACCACCACGCTGTATAGCTCGCTGCTGGAGATCCGCTCTCCGGAAAACAAAATCATCACCACCGAGGACCCGGTCGAGTACCAACTCGATGGCATCAGCCAGATCCAGGTCCACTCCAAGATCGGGTTGACCTTTGCGGCCTCGCTCCGCAGCATCCTGCGACACGACCCGGACATCGTGCTGGTCGGGGAAATCCGGGATGCCGAGACAGCTGAAAACGCCATTCAAGCCTCGCTGACCGGTCACACGGTTTTCAGCACCCTTCACACCAATGACGCCGCCGGCGCCTTCACCCGGATCGTCGACATGGGTGTCGAACCGTTCTTGGTCGCCAGCACGGTCGAAGGCATCATGGCGCAACGCCTGGTTCGGCGATTGTGCCCCGAGTGCAAAGAAGCGCATTACCCCAAACACGATGAAGTGCCTCGCGACTTCCCGTTCGAGCAACTCGATGGCAAACCCGTTTATCTCGCCAAGGGATGCCGTATGTGCCGAGGCTTGGGATACGCCGGCCGTTTCGGGATCTACGAACTGCTCATCACCAACGAGGAACTGCGACAGCTCGCACACGATCGCGCCAGCAGCTTTGAGATCAAAAAGGCAGCCCTCCGGCACGGCATGTTGACGCTGCGGATGGATGGATTCCGCAAGGTCCTGGAAGGGACCACCAGCATGGACGAAGTCCTTCGCGCGACCAAAGGTGACGTTCTCTAATGGTTCGTACGATGCTAGGCAACGCAAGCTTGACCGCGCCGCGCGGTTCGCAGATTCAGGAGGTGGTTCGCCATGCCTGATTTTGCATACATCGCCCGCGATTTGAGCGGCAAATCGATTCAAGGCACGATCTCGGCTACCAGTGTCCGAGACGCCGCCACGCAACTGGGCTCCAAGAGCCTGTTCCCCATCTCGATCACCGTCGACAAGACCAAGCAAGTCCGCAAGACCGGCCGTGTCGGAGGGGCCCAGATGGCCGCCTTCTACGGCCAGTTGGCTTCCCTGTTGCGAAGCGGTGTTCCGTTGCTCAAAGCGCTGACGGTCCTGTCGCAGCAGTCGGGCTCGAGCAAAACGCTCCGCAATGCCATCGCGGAAATCAAAGCCCGCGTCGAAGAAGGGGAATCGCTCCCCGAAACCATGGCCCGCTACCCGCGGATCTTCAATGACATGGCCGTCAACATGGTGCGAGCCGGCAGCGAAGGGGGCTTCCTCGAAGATGCGTTGGAACGGGTTTCGGCATTCGTCGAACAGCAAGAAGAACTCAAGGGCAAGACCATCAGCGCCTTGGCCTATCCATTGTTCGTGATGGGGGTCGGCGTGGTGGTCGTCACCGTGCTGCTGATTTTCTTCGTTCCCAAATTTGAAGGCATCTTCCAAGGCCTGCGGAGCAAAGGTGGATTGCCTGCAGCCACCGAATTGCTCCTGGCGATCTCGCAGTTCGTTCAAAACTATTGGTGGTTGATCTTGGGTGGCGGTGCGGGCCTCGTGCTGCTGCTGAACAAATACCTCGATACCACCGAAGGCAAGCAGCGCGCGGACTTGGTCAAAATCAAGATGCCGTTGATCGGCCCGGTTTTTTTGAATCTGGCTGTCGCAAGATTCTGCCGCGTCCTCGGAACTTTGCTCAAGAACGGGGTTCCTATCCTGAAGTCGCTGGACATCAGTCGCAATGCGGCTGGCAACAGCGTGCTCTCGAAAGCCATCGAGAACGCCAGTTCGGAAATACAGTCTGGACAACGACTTGCCAAGCAATTGGAGAAGTCGGGCCATTTCCCACCCACGGTTGTGGAGATGATCTCGGTTGCCGAAGAATCCAATACCTTGGATAATGTTTTGGTGACGATTTCGGACAACCTCGAGAAAACCACCTTTCGACGGTTGGAAACCGTAATCGGTCTACTAGAACCGGCCATGTTGCTGATTCTGGCAGGGCTGGTGATGTTCGTCGTCCTCGCGTTGATGTTGCCCGTGCTCAACAGCGCCAATTCCCTCTGATCCTCACGAAATCAATCCTTGGAGTCATTGAATGAAACGCAATCGTCCCTCTCGCCGTTCGATCCGTCGAGGGTTTACCCTGATGGAAGTCCTGTTGGTCCTCATCATCCTCGTGGTGATCGCTGGCTTCGCCATCCGCAACTTCACCGGGACGATGGAGCAAGCCAACAAGAAAGCTGCAACCGCGCAGCTCGGCCAAATCGCGTCTGCCATCAAGCAATACCAATTGATGGTGCAGCAGTTGCCCCCATCGCTCGATGCGCTGCAGAACCAACCTGCCGACTTGGCGAATCCTTCGGATTGGACCAAGCTCATGGACAAGATCCCCAACGATCCTTGGAACCGTCCGTATGAGTACAAGGCCAATGGATCGACCTTCGAACTGCGATGCGTAGGACCGGACGGTCAGTCAGGCACCCAGGATGACATCGTCACGTCGTAGTACGACCTCCACCACCGCGCGATCGATTGGCGTTCGATCTGCCCCCCTATCCGGGTCGACTTTAGCGGTCGGCTCGGTTTGGGCAGGAGTGCATCGCTGGTTCGTATCGGCGCGGCGCGGCTCTCTCCGGACTCGGCCCAGCGCCAAAGGTCGTTCCGGGTTCTCGCTGTTCGAGCTGATCCTGGTATTGATCATCCTGGTGACCTTGGCTTCGTTTGCCATTCCCACGCTGGATGCCATGGTCACCAGCCGTAGGATTCGGCAGTCCGCCGAGCGTTTGCAAAACGAATTGCTCGCGGCGCGCGTCGAAGCCATGAAGACGGGGCAAGCGCAAGTCTTTCGCGCGACCATTCACGGCAACGGCTACACGATCTCTCCCTGGTTGAGCGGACAGGAAGACTCCGATGCGTCCGCAGGTGCGACGTTGATGACCGCTGGAGGCGTGGTGAAGACCGAACGGACCGAATCCGGGGCAGCATCGTCGTCTGCGATCCAACCGAACGTTTCCACCAAGACGCTGGAGCCGGATGTGTTGTTTCTCGGTGTGGAAACGCTTGTCGATGCCCGCAATGCGCTCGAGATTGAGAAGTCGGGAGAGGCGGTTGCGGGTGTTGCCAGCGCTCCGTCCGCCGGTGCTTTGTCGTCACCGTTGCTGCTGTACCCCGATGGTTCCACGACCACCGGGCAGATCGTATTGGCCGACAAACGAGGGCGTCGGATGGCAATCCAAATCCGCGGCATCACCGGAAGGTCAACGACCTTGCAATTGTCGGGTACGGATCCGGCGACCATTCCTGAAGTCATCGTTGCCAACGTCGATTCGAGTGAACAAGGAAAATGATCATGCTCGAATCCAAACCCACAAGGCGACGGCACGCTCGAGACGGTATCTCGCTCTTGGAAGTGGTATTGGCACTGGCCATTCTCGCGATGTCCACCGCCATCCTAGCTCAGATCGCGCGCACCGCCACGGACAACGGATTGCTGGCGCATCGCCTGGCCACGGCACAGATCCTTGCAGAATCCAAGATGGCAGAAGTCGTCACCGGTGCGATCGCATTGCAAAGTGCCACCGGCTGGACTCCCATCAACGACACGGTCCCGAGCGGGACTTGGTACTACCAGATTCAACAAGAGCAAATGGCTCGCAAAGACATGATCGGTGTGCGCTTAGCGATCACCGATCAGATCGGCATGGATGAGGACAAAGAGCTCTTTTTTGTGGTGCGTTGGATGATCGACCCAGCCTTGGGCTTGGATACGCCTCCCACCGCCACGCAAACAACCCCAGGGATGTCTTCGGGAACCGCTTCCGGCGGCTCCGCAGGCGCGGTAGGAGGGGTGCAATGAAGCGTTGCTGCCAAGTGACAGTTCGAATGCGTATGCGTGTCGCTCGAAAGACTCGGGCGGTCCGTCCACGCTCCGGGTTCACCCTGTTGGAATTGATCCTCGCGCTGACCTTGACCGTCGTTGTCTCGGTATTGATCGGCGGGTTGGTGCAGCTGTTCCTGCTCAACGAAACGCGAGGTCGAGAAAGCGTTCGGCAAGCGCAAATGGCGCGGTCGATCCTTAACATGATCGCCGAAGACATCCGCACTTCCGTGCGTCATTATCCTTACGACACCAGCGGCTTGCAGCAAATGCTCAGCGGTGCGGCCGGCGGCATGCTGGGTGGCGGTGGTGGATCCGGAGGTGCAAGCCTCGGGGGTGGCGGCGGCGGAGCGAGCCTTGGAACCGGTGGTGGAAGCCCAACACCGGGAGGCGGCGGTAGTGCCAACGCAGGGGGTGGCGGTGCCTCCGTTGCGATTAGTGGTGGGGCGGGAGGATCGGGAGGCGGAGGCAGTCCCAGTCCAGGAGGAGGGATAGCGGGTGGTGGTATGGCGGCCGGTGGCAGCATGTCCGTTTCCGGATTGCCCGGCCAAGGTTCAGGAATGGGCATGGCAGGTGGAACCACAGGCGGAAGTGGAGAGAGTTCCGCTCCTGCAGTGTTACCACCTGGTGTCTATGGGGCCAGCACTTCCATCGAGATCGACGTCAGCCGACTGCCGCGCCCAGATGAATATGTCATTCAGCAAGGCAACATGGCCCAAGGTACCCTCGGGGACATGCCCAGCGACATCAAAACCGTTAGCTACTACGTGCAAGCGCCGAACGCCAGTGGAGTCTTTGATCCCTTGTCGGGACTGTCCTCGCAGATTGCCAACAGTTCGGCCACCGCGACGTCGACTGCCAGCGGTGGACTGGTGCGTCGCTCCCTTGATCGCGCGGTCACGCAGTATGCCTACGCGACGGGACGAAGCGATCAGTTGGTGCGCACCGGAGAGATCATCGCTCCCGAGATCTTAGCCATCGAGTTTCAATACTACAAAGCCTCGCTAGGCTGGCAATCGGAATGGGATTCCAGTTCCATGGGTTTGCCCGACGTCGTCAAGGTCACTATCGCCATGCAGAGTGAAACCATGGCCAAAACGAATCCGATCACTCCCGGAATCAGCATCACTTCGATCAACGGCAACATGATTCGCGAGTACGGGATCGCACTCTATTCAACCAACGTCATCATCCCCGGAGCCAGTTTGCTTTCGGCTCCTGCTGCGTCCGACGGTACTGGAACCTCCTCGAATGGAATGAGTGCATTTGGATTATGAAAACTTCATCGCCTGTTCGAAGATTCCGCAAAGCTCGACCCGCCCTCCGACGGCGATCTGCCTTTTTGCTGCTGGCGGTGTTGCTGGTTGTCTCTGCCGTCACGCTGGCGTCCATGGCCTTCATGCAATCGATGTTGCTAGGACATCAAGAGTCCCGCCTGACAGGAGAGAGCATTCAAGCTCGATACGCGGCCGATTCGGGCATCGATGCGGCGCGTTTGTTCGTGGCCAGCAATCGAGCACTAAGGTTGCAAGCGGGTGGAACGTTTAGCAACCCGAACACCTTTCAAGCCATCCCGGTGTTGCAGAGCAAGGATCCGACCAATCCATGCAACTACACCTTGATCGCCCCCAACTTGAATGAAGATGGCAAGTACTCAAGCGTCCGCTATGGGCTGATGAATGAATCGGCGCGATTGAATTTGAATGTATTGCCGATGATCGACTCGGCCATGTCCGGCTCCGCAGCCTTGCTCTCCGCCGTCGCCGGAGCGGCAGGCGGAGCAACCGGTGGCGGTTCCTCCCTTCCCTCAAGCATGGGGGCAGGAAGCGGTTCGTCTTCGCAAGATGGAGGGGCGAATTCGAGCATCGGTCGGGATCTGCTGATGGCATTGCCCGCCATGACTGAGGACGTCGCCGACTCCATCTTGGATTTCATCGACGCCGACAACGAGCCCAGAGAGTATGGATGTGAAGCGGAATACTACTCGCAATTGCCCAATCCCTACGCTCCGATCAATGGACCGTTGACATCGATCGAACAACTGCTGTTGGTTCGCGGCGTAACCCCCTATCTTTTGTTCGGGCTGGACCAAAATCGCAACGGCGTTTTGGAATCCTCAGAAGAAAACGCCGCAATGCTCGGGACAGGCACAAGCGGCATGACCACGGGGATGGCCACTACGTCCACGTCGGGCTCGAACGCGACGAGTTCGTCTCCGCCGAATCTCGGATGGGCTATGTACTTGACGCTGTACTCGAAAGAAAAAAACGTCACGGCAGACGGCTTGCCGCGTGTGAATTTGAATGGCCAAGATCTCAATCAACTCCGCACGGACTTGTCTAGTGTGATGGGAGACGACATCGCAACCTTTGTCATCGCGTACCGCGCGTTGGGAGGGAACAATGGCGGCGGAGGAAATGGGGCAGGTGGTGGTTCCGCTGGAGGTGCTGGCGGTGGGAACGGGGCTGTAGGCGGTGGCCCAGGTGGTCCAGGCGGCGGTGGCCCAGGTGGTCCCGGCGGAGGTCGAGGCGGTCCTGGCGGCGGAGGTCCCGGTGGTCCCGGCGGTGGTGGCCCTGGTGGCCGTGGCCCTGGCGGCGGCGGACCTGGAGGTGGTGGATTCGGCCCCGGTGGTCCCGGTGGCGGTGGCCCGCGCGGTGGCCGAAGTGAGTTTGCGTTCCTGAACGAACTCAGTCTCTCTCCAATGTTTTCGTTGGTGGCAATGCCCCAGCCACCTGCTGGCGGGCGCGGCGGTCAAGGACAAGGCGGGCGAGGCGGACAAGGTCCTGGCGCAGGCAACGGCGGTGGGCGCGGCGGTCAAGGTCCCGGCGCAGGCAACGGTGGCGGGCGCGGCGGTCAAGGTCCAGGGCAAGGACAAGGACAAGGTGGTCGCGGCCAAAACGGCAATGGCAACGGGCCAGGACGAGGAGGACCCGGCGGCCCTGGAGGACCAGGTGGTCCCCCAGGTGGTCCCGGTGGACCGGGTATGGGCGGAGGCATGACTGGCGGGCTGGGGGGGGCTGGGGGCACCGGAGGTGCTGGCAACCAAAACGCGCAAGCGAAGCCCTGGTCGGCGGCGGCTTTTGATGCTCTCAACATCGACATGACCCAAAGCGGCGGCAATCGCATCGGATCGGTTTTCCAACTGATCGATGCCACATTTACGGCCACGGTCAACAACGAAGAAGTCACCTTCCTCTCCCCGTTGACATCCTCACCGGCACAAATGGCAATGTATTTGCCCATGTTGATGGACAAAGTCACCAGCGTCGACGCGACGATGCTGCCCGGTCGAATTAACATTAATGAAGCTCCCCGCGAAATCCTCGCAGGGCTTCCAGGCATGACCACCGAGATTTTGGATCAATTGATCGAGTCTAGGGCCTCATCCTCGGACACCGAAAATCGAAAGCACGAAACGTGGCCCATGGTCGAAGGAATCATCAGCTTGCAACAGATGAAAACCATCGCCCCTTTGGTTACCGCCGGAGGCGACGTCATGCGAGTGCAAAGCGTTGGCTACTTTGAACAGTCGGCCGGCTTTGCACGGACCGAAGCGGTGATCGATGGGTCAGGCCAGGTCCCAGTGATCGTGCTTTATCGCAAACTCGATCATTTGGGACGCGGATTCAGCCAATCGGTTCTTGGACAACGAGCCATGGGCACCGTTTCCCAAAGCGTAGCCACTCCCCAGTAATTGCCCAGCAATTGCACCCAGTAATTGCACTCAGTAATTGAACTGGGGCAAAGGCACTTCAGCAAATTTCCTTCAGCCAGCCCACTGCATCGAACTCACCTTGACGCGCCCCGAGAGCGGCAGACCTTGATTATGGCACGATTAATCACCCTCGAATGCGACATCAACGAAGTGCGACTCGCCGTCGGCTCCTCCGGTTTGACCGGAGTAACGGTCGAACGCGTCATGAGCGCGCCGATCCTTTTGCCCGAGGGGAGCGAGCCCTACGGTAGCCCGGAAGCGCTCGCCGCGCTCAAGCAACTTCTTTCCGAGGCGGGCATCAAATCGGGCAACGCCATCGTCTGCGTCAGCCGCAATGACATCGAGCTTCGGGCCATCACTTTGCCGATGGTGGATTCCAACGAGCTGCCAGACATGGTGCGATTTGCAGCGCCGCGGTACTTCGCCAACGTCAGCGACACCTGGCCTCTCGACTTCATCACCATGCCTTCGCACTTGGAAGGAAGCATCGACTGCATCGTCGGGGCGATCAGTCCCGTATTGATCCAGCGCATCGCCGCTACGGTCGAAGGCGCCGGCCTGACTTTGGACCACATGGTCCTGCGTCCGATGGCCGCCGCTGCCGGTGCCATCGCCAAGCATCCCGAATGGAACAACGAAACGCTGCTGTTCATCGATTTGCTCAACGACGAAGCCGACGTCGTCATCGCCGAAAAAGGGAACGCTGTCTTCATGCGTACCTTCCACGCCCCCTCGAACTCGATCGATGCCGAATCGGCCAAACTCCTTTCCGGAGAAGTCAAGCGGACGTTGTTTTCGGCCATCTCCCAACGCCCCGGACTCAACGTCGATCAAATCGTCGTCTGGACCAAAGAATCGCTGGCCCCCTTCGCCGAAGAATTGGGACGCACGCTGAATCTACCGGTCACCATGCTCGATCCGTTCAGCATGGCAGAACGAGCCAACATCTCCATTGCGGCCACCACCCAAACGGTTGGACGCTTTGCCCCGGTGCTCGGCGCCTTGCATTTCCCACAGGAAAGCCGCCGGTTGATCGACTTTGCGAACCCTCGCAAGAAAGTCGAAAAGAAGAAGCCGATCGGACGCTACATCGCAGCCGCTGCTGCTAGCGGCTTGGCGCTCGCAGGCGCTTGGTGGTGGTACTCGTCCAGTCATTCCGCCCTCGATGCCGAGATCGCCAAGCTCAACGAAGCCATCGCCGGACAAAACAACATCGTGAAGGTCGCGAACAAAAATTCGGCCGACTGGAAGAAACTGGAATCCTTCCAGCGCGGCGATGTCCGCTGGCTCGATGAATTGGAGCGGTTGTCGCTCCTCGCACAAAGCTCCGATAATGCGTACTTCGGAGTCACCACGTTCTTGCTCGAACCGCGATCGAATACGGCCAGTGTTTCGGCTAAGTACTACGCCAAAGAAAAGGACTTGGTCCCCTCGGTTCAAGCCGCATATCGCGATTCCTCGCACATGGTTCGCGGCACCGCCGTCACCCAAAGCCCCGACAAAGACTACCCCTGGGCTTCCGACTTGCTCATCGCCGTCGCTCCGACCGAAGTCCCCGATCCGCGCAATGTAAAGCGTCGGCCGATTCAAGAGCCGGTCCAAGAGACGGTCGCTGCCGAACCCAAGCCGACGCCAGAAGGATCTCCAGCAACGAGCGATGCAAAGGGACTGCCCGAAACGGCGCCGGCGAGCGAACCCGCTCAACCTGAGCAACAGCCTAAGGGCGATACCAAGCCGGAGGATGCCCCCTCAGCCACCCCATCCGCAGGACCAGCGGCGGAACCAGCCACTCCATCGGCTGAACCGACAACTCCCAAGACGCCAACCGAGCCCCCTGCGGAAACGCCCCCGGAACCCACTCCCAACCCAGACTCCAAACCTGCCGACACGATCCTCGGAGGTGCAGCATGAACTTGTCCCAACGCGAAAAACTCTTGGCCGGCGCCGTCGGTTTGGTCGCTTTCTTGTTCGTAGGCAACTACCTTTGGGAATCGGTCCGTAAAGGATTCGACGACAAAACCGACAAGATCGCGAACTTGCAAAAGCAGCTTGATGACGTCAATTTGCAAGTCACCGCAGGTTCGATCGCCAAAGCCAAGCTTAACCGCTTGGTCCCGCAATCGTTGCCCAACAACCCGCAGCAAGCTCCCGCCCAATACATGGAGTGGTTGATCGATGCAACCGAAGCATCGGGATTGCTCGATGCGCAGTTCCGATTCCTGGGCGATACCATCGAGCCCAACGTTTACAACACCTACAAGTTCCAAGTCTCGGGAACCGGGACCATCGAAAACGCAACCCGTTTGCTCCATGCGTTCCACTCTCAGGACTACTTGCACCGCGTGCTCCGATTCGATCTGCGCCCGATCGCGAATAGCAACCCACCGAATCGATTGACCATTTCGATGGACTGCGAGGCCCTATCGCTCAACAGCGCGCGACCGGACCAAGCCAAACCCGGCAATAACGCTCCGCGCATCGAACGTTCCGTCGAGGACTATCAAGCGAACATCTCCGGCCGAAACATTTTTGCGCCGACCAACCATGCCCCATTGCTTGCTCCCGAACGCCGCGTGGCAGCAACACTGGGCCTCAAAATGGATGTCGGCATCGAGGCCAAAGACGCCGACCCCGGCCAACAAGTGACCTATGCTCTGGAAGGCGAAGTTCCGAAAGGAATGCAACTGGATCCGAGCACCGGGAAACTCTCCTGGACCTCCAGCGAACTCGGGGAATACAAAGTCGCCGTGCGTGCGACCGACTCGGGAATTCCCGCCCGTTCGTCGGTGCAATTGATCTCGATCTCGGTCTCCGACCCGCCGCCGGCCACCAAGAAACCACCCGAGTTCGACGTGGCTTCGCAAGCGTTCGTCAGCGCCCTGCTCTCCGACAAGAAAGGCCCCCAAGCCTGGGTCCGTTCCAAAACCGAAACCAAGACGCTGTATCTCCGCAAAGGGGATAAGCTCAAGCTCGGCGACGTCGAAGGGGTCGTGGTCGAAGTGGGTGCCAACTTCATGGAGCTCGAAACCGATGGCAAACGCTGGCTGGTCGGACTCGATGAAAGCATTGCCGATGCCTACCAACGCTCCATGAAGGACGAGTGATGAACCGCTTCGAAATCGGGCTTGCGTTCAGGTCCTACCTCTTGCTCGCGGGCCTCGCCTTCGGGCCTTGGCAACTCGGCGGCTTGTGCGCACAAGAACAAATCCCGTGGTTGGACTTGGATGCCGAACAGAATCGGCAAACGATCGTCGACCGCGAACCCGGACAATACCTCGGGCATCCGACGACGTTGCTCTTGGAAGACGGAAAGACGATTCTTTGCGTCTATCCCAAAGGTCACGGCAAGGGCGCGATTCAGTACAAACGCAGCACCGATGGGGGACGCACTTGGTCGGAACGGTTGCCAACGCCCGCCAATTGGACCACTTCGCTCGAGACTCCGACACTTCATCGCGTCGTCACCGCGGACGGAAAAAAACGGGTGCTGCTATTCAGCGGACTGTATCCGATCCGGCAAGCCATCAGCGAAGACGATGGGAACACTTGGACGGAACTGACACCGATCGGCCCCTGGGGCGGCATCGTGGCGATGGCCTCCGTCGTCCCAATCCAATCGTCCCCCGGCAGCTACCTCGCTTTGTTCCACGACGACGGGCGCTACTTTTCCAAAGAAACCAGCGCCAACAAAGGGGTCTTCACTCTGTACCAAACGCGCTCGGACGATGCCGGCACGACTTGGTCGGAACCTCGAGCCATCTATCGCTCCAGCGACGTCCATCTGTGCGAACCTGGCGCAGTGTTCTCGCCCGACGGCAAGCAGTTGGCGGTCCTTTTGCGAGAAAACCGTCGCCTATTGAATTCGCACATCATCCTCAGCGACGATGAAGGAGCCACCTGGAGCCCCCCACAACCGCTTCCGGACTCGCTGACGGGAGATCGGCATACCGCCAAGTACTTGCCCGATGGACGGCTCTTCATCTCGTTCCGCGACGTCCCCCGCAAAGGCAACCCCAGCCCCACCCAAGGGGACTGGATCGCATGGGTGGGATCGTACGAGGACTTGGTGGCCCGACGCCCCGGAGCCTACCGCATCCGGATCAAGCACAACACCAAGGGCTTCGATTGCGCGTACCCGGGAGTCGAAGTCCTCCCCGACGGCACCGTCGTCACCACCACCTACGGGCACTGGCGCGAAGGGGAAGCTCCGTACATTCTTTCGGTCCGTTTGACCGCCGCCGAGTGCGATGCTCGCCTGAAAGACACCCCGACAAAGTGACGCCAAAGCCTGTTTCGGCCGCGAGCGGGGGGGTTATTTCAACCGGCAAAAATACAAGTGTCTACCTGGTAGCCACATACGGCCAAGACCGCACAACTGGTATGGCCTGCACCCGAGTTTCCTTTCGGTGATTTCACGCTGGCATTTCTTTGGCTTGCTGCCAACTTCCAGCCGAAAAGCAAACAGAATTCCGGTTTTTTTCTGGAGTTGGAACTTTTCCAAAGGTCACAACTCTAAGCTCCTGAACCACTGGCATTCGCGCTATCGGCGAAAAACTCGTGCAGGGCACCCACGGACGGTGTCAAAGTGGGACACCTGCGCAAGAACGAAGTTGAAAAGCGACTGGGTGCCAACTACTTTCACACTACGGCGTTTTGTGGGATCCCCCTGCCTAACGCGTACAGTCCGCACAATTTCGTTTTCACTCTACATGGTGGAAGAATCGATGACCGTGTCTCCCAATCGCAAATTTCGCAGCCGTCTTGGCCAAAAGGCAGCAGGCCAAAAAGTGTTGAGTCGGCTCTTGAAGATGGAGTCGTTGGAGCGACGCGAATTGATGGCGTCCGACACGGCCCAATTCCACAACACCCTCGCGCCATCCGACGTCAACGGTGACTTCCAAATCTCGCCGCTCGATGCGTTGGTGGTCATCAACCAACTGAATTCGTCGGGCGTCGGCTCGCTGTCCAATCGCGAAGCCCCAACCAACCGCAAGGGCATGGTCGACGTCGATGGTGACAACTCCCTCTCGCCGCTAGATGCTCTGTCCGTGATCAACAGCGTCAATCGCGCCGAAGGCGTTGGCGAATTGGTCGAGGTGAAGTACGAGTTCTACACCCTCAACACCGACGGATCCCTCGGAGCCAAACTGGCCGACCCCAATCCGAACAACACGCTGAACGAAGTTTCGCTCGGTACCGGAGACAAGTTCGTCGTCCGCACGCTGATGACCGACATGCGATCGAACGCTTCCGGTGTATTCAGCGCGTACCACGACTTCAGCTACACCAACGCAGACAGCAGCGCTGCCGAAAAGATCCAACTGCAGTGGTCGGAGTACAACGGGCTGAAGTTCACGCTGACCCCAGGTGTAAACAATCAGTTGGGCATCCTGAGCGGTACCTTTAAGATTCGCTACGGTTCGGAAGTCACCAACGATATCAGCATCGCCAAGCGCACCAATGGCACGGTGAACCCCGCCGCAACGGCTCGCAATATCCAAGCCGCCATCGAAGCCCTCCCAAGCATCGGTGCCGGCAATGTCGTCGTTTCCGTCAACGAAATCGACCCTTCGCCAGGCCACAACTTCGATATCTTCTTCCGCAACTCCAAGGCGCGGGTCGATATTCCCAACGCGACGCTCGAAGACGTCAACCTCACGGTTTCCACCGGAACCGTCTCGCAATCGATTTCCTCCCAAACCAATCCGGATCCCTCCGATCCCAACGTGGCTCGCGGTGCTTTCAATTACAACCCGGCCATCCCCGCACCGCCGTCGAACCCAGACGATCCCATCAGCCCCCAAGTCACCCGGTATGACAATGGTCCCTCCGGCAACATGGATACATCAGCCCTTAACACGGGCAAGCGCACGTTGCGATTCATGGGTGGATTCGCCGATACCCTGTCCTACAGTGGCACACCGAGCTTCCAGTCGGTAATCATGGACACCGCATTCGTGGCTGGAGCCTCGGGTGTGATCAACCTCCAGGGGTCCGTTACGGTCCTGCCGGAAACGGGTTCCACCGGGGACAACCTCGGGATCGCCCTCTATGGCGCAACCAATGCCTACCTGACCGGCGCTCAAGTCCTATTGCAACCGGCTCAAATCACCATCCTCGACCGCTTGACCGCAGTCACCGATGTCTTCGCCATGAACGAAGACGCAGCCCAAACCCCGTTCAATGTGGTCGCCAATGACGTCGACCGTTTCGGAACGGCCCGCGGCGTGGTCGCCGTGACCCAACCATCGGTAGGTGGCACGGTCAGCATCGGCACTGGCACCAACCCGCAGAACATCCTGTTCACGCCTGCTAAGGACTACAACGGTCCGGTCGTCTTCACCTACACCATCCGCAACAACGTCACCCCGAACGCTGACCAAGCAACCGGCACGGTAACGATCAATGTGGCTGCCGTGAACGATGCACCGGTCGTCATCGGGACCAGCTTCTCCGTTGCCGAAGACGCTGCCAGCCCCTTGGTGATCCTCCCGACTCAAGTCTTCTCGCCTGGACCTTCCGATGAAGCCGGCCAAACCTTGACGTTCACCTCGATCGTCACCGCACCGAACTCCGGTACCGCAGTCATCCTCAACGATGGCACCCTGGAGTACACGCCAGCCCCGAATTTCTTTGGCGCCGTGACCCTGACCGTTCGCGGCAAAGACAACGGCTCCCCAGAAGCCTTCGCCAATGCAACGCTGACGATCAATGTAACCCCGGTCAACGATCCGCCAAACATCGTCAACTCGACCTTCTCGGTCGCAGAAGACCCGGCGACTCCGCTGGTCATTCCCGTCGGCCAATTGTTCAACCCCGGCCCTGCCAACGAGTCGTCGCAAACGGTGACCGTCACGATCATCAATCCACCGGCCTCCGGAACCGCGACCATCCTGCCAAACGGCTCGCTCCAGTACCAACCGGTTGAGAACTTCTTCGGCACGGTCAACATGGTCGTCCGCGGCACGGACAATGGCAATCCAAACGAATCGACCTTGTCGACCATCACCATCAACGTGACCAGCGTCAACGATGCTCCGATCGCAGTCGCCGACACCGGCAATGTTCGCTTCGCCGTCATCGGTTTGGACACCGTTCAATCGGCACTCGACGTGATGCGCAATGACAGCGCCGGCCCAGGCGAAGACGGTGTGGACACCATCCGCATCAAACCGTTTACAACCAGCACCACCGCCCTGGGTGGTACCGTGACCGTCAACAGCGATCGCACTCGCGTCCTGTACACCCCGCCGGCCGGGAACAAGTTCACGCAAGTGGACTCTTTCTCCTACACCATCGAAGACAGCTTCGGAGTTCCTGCGACCGCCACCGCAGAAGTTTTCTTGGTGCCACCGCAACTGCCTTACGCTCTGGACGATAACTTCGTCGGCTCGGAAGACAGCCCCAGCAATCCGTTCTCGATCGCCGTCCTGGGCAACGACTTGCTCAACACGGACGCCACCCCGAGCCTCGTTCGCATCGTGACCCAACCGGGAACCGATCAAGGCACCGGCAGCATCTCGGGCAGCAATGTTGTTTACACGGCCCCCCAAGACTTCTTCGGTAACACCTCGCTCGTCTACGAGATGACCGATTCGCAGGACACCGAGAAGAAATCGCAAGCAACCGTTTTCATTCGCATCACCGAAGTCAACGACGCTCCGATCGCTGTAGGCCAGAACTACGAGGGCACCGAAGACACCCCGATCACCCTCGCCGGTTCGACGATCACCGCATCGCTCAGCCGCGGTGCTCCCAACGAAGCCAATCAAACCTTGACGGTGATCGATGCCAAGTTGCTCACCACAGGTTCGGGAACGTTGAACTTCAGCGGTGGCAACATCGGTTTCATCCCGAACTTGGACTTCAATGGCGACGTGCTGATCGAATACACGGTTCGCGATAACGGTACCACCAACGGTGTCGCTGATCCGCTTACCGCAACCGCTACGCTGACGATCTCCATCGCTGCGGTCAACGACGCTCCGATCGCTGGCAACGACAGCTTGCCCCCACAAGGGCAAGTCACGCGTGAAGACAGCTCGTACACCTTCAGCATCTCGTCGCTGCTGCAGAACGATCGTCCTGGTCCGGACAACGAATCGAGCCAAACCGTCTCCTTCGTACCCTATGCAACGACCATCGCAACCACCAACGGTGGCTCGGTTTCGCAGTCGGGCAGCAGCCTGATCTACACCCCGGCCAAGGACTTCAACGGCATCGATACCTTCACGTATCAAATCACCGATGATGGCAGTCCAGCCCTCACCGCAACCGGTACGGTGACCATCGCTGTCGCCGAAGTCAATGATGCTCCTCTCGCTGACGACCTGTCGGGCAACGCTTTCGCAGGGGTTACCACCGTGATCGACTTGCGTGACCAACTGGCCGCGATGTCGAAGGGTGCTGCCAACGAAGGCAGTCAATCGTTGAAGATCGTCAGCGTCACACCGATCGCCCCGTTCACCGGGAACCTGATCTTGAACGCCAACGGAACGTCGGTTAGCTACTTCGCTCCGCTGGATACGGACACCACCGTCGCCTTTGACTTCGTCGTCGAAGACAACGGCACCACCGTCGGTGAAGCCGATCCGCTCCAAGACACCGGACGCTACACGCTCCGCGTGCTCCCGTTCATCCCCAGCTCGATCAAGGGACGCGTCTACATCGATGACAATGGCAACAACGTCATCGATACCAACACGCGTGGTCTTCAAACGGAATTGCCTGTCGGCGGCGTTGAAGTAACTCTCAGCTATGCCGATCCAGCCAACCCAGCGAACATCATCCGCATGACCGAGATGACCGAAGCCGATGGGACCTACGACTTCGAGTTGTTGCCCCCTGGCACCTATACGGTCAGCTACGTCAACCCGGTCGCGATGATCGATCAGACCAACGCCGTCCGCTCGTTCACCGCCACCATCGATCCTCCGGGTGACAAGAACCTCACGTTCGACTTCCCAGTCCTGGGTATCGTTCCTTCGTACGGATCCTCCATCGAGTACCTCGCATCGAGCTTCTACATCAAGGACGCGACCCTCCGCTCACGCGGCATGTACGCTGTCGTGAACTCGACCGGCTACACCGAATGGACGTCGAAGAAAGAAGGCTTTGAAGGGGACCTGTTCCACGAAGTGGTTCTCAGCAACGATGGCACCCGTGCTTACTTGACTGCGGTTCGCGGCGAAAACGAAGTCTACACGGCGACCTTGGTCGAACGTCGTCAGTTCCTCCGCATGCCAGCCGGAACCGGCACGGGCAACCAATTGATCCGCATCTTGGCCAGCTCTTCGGACTTGGTCTGGAACAAAGTCGACATCAACAGCCCATCCATCTCGGCCAATGGCTACCTCAAGTCGGTCGACGAGTTCTTTGAACAAGAAAACTGGATGTAACTAAACCGGCTCAAGGCAATTGGATCGTTCGAACTCGCGAACGATTTCAGAAAGAACCCAAGAGGCTCAGCATCTGCTGAGCCTCTTGGCGTTGATGGCACGTCTATCCTCGTCACACTCCCCGCAAGCCATGGCCGATTCGCTCTCCATGCGTTCGCATGGCGGATTCCTCGATCCCGAGCTATCGCTTTTCACCATCTGTCTTTTGATGGTTTCTCCGATCCACCAAATCATAGAATACTTGATGGTTTCCATGGTATCAGGGGATTCCAATGCTCTCCGTGTTGCTACGCAATGCAGTCAAAAGCATCGCGCAGCTGTCTCGATTTCGTTTTTCGAAATGCATGGAGAGATCCACCATTATGCGTCACGTCTTGATTCGTCGCTTAGGACAGATTGTGTTGGCGACAACCGCATTGCTTGGTTGCTTCGGCAATGGCTCTGCTCAGGCCGGAGTTCTTACCGGGCCAACCGCCCTAGACACGTTCCCGTCGGCATTCAGGTCTACCTTTAGACTGTTCCCTGGCTACACGGGCCTACCCGGTGAAGTGTGCATCAGCGCCACGGGATTGGACTATCCCGGAACGAGGACCAATGTGCTTCGCGAACTCAATGCGTTCGTCGGCCCATATGGAACCGACACGGTCAACACGGAGTTCCTATCCATGCACCAAGCCGGCTTCGTAGATTGCGGACCGGGTCCGCTGCTAGGGACTCCCCTTGAGTTCAAAGTGGGCAACGGCAATGGTTTCCTGCCGGGACTCGGCGCATCCTACGGACAAGTTTGGGAGAAAACCGGAACGCCGGTCAATGGCAAGATCGATTCCTTTCCTGCCGATAGCAAGTTTGATTTGTTCATCGATGTTTGGGTCGACTTAAACTTCGACGAGTCCGTACAGTTCGGAGAGGTTCTACGTAACTTCGGTGGCCCTGTCATCATGACTAATGACACCTTCACTTCGTTTCCACCTTGGCAATCGTCCTATTTTCTCGACGACACAATTCCAGTTGACTTTTTCGTCGTCAACCTAGACGGCACGAATTCTGGACTGCTCGCAGCCAGAATGGGAGACTGCCCCGATTGTGGTGTTCCAGGTGCTCCAAACGACATTCACGAAGTTTTGCCCGAGCCCAACAGCTTGGCCATTTTTGCCGGACTGTCACTGCTTGGCGGACGGCGTCAGTGGAAGCGTTGGCGTTCTCGCAACGCCAATCGCTAACAGCGCGATGTTCCTCGGATTAACGGATACAAGCTGGCTTGGACGCCCCAGTTGCCAAGGCGAACATGGGTTGCTTAGCCGGAGCCAGCTTGTATCGATTGGAATCGCTGCTGTCGTTGAAATCACACCGCTGGAATTTTCGATTAAGGGTGTGCTAAGGCATCCTTCCTGCGACTAACTTTGCTGTCGTCTCTCAACGATAAAGAACCACTTCCGTGATCGCATCTCCTTGGAAATGGTTGCGAACCCGTGCGCTCTCCGTTCCGCTTCAAGAAGTCTTGTTGGAACGCCGTGGGTTTGTTGCCAAAGACGCTGCCTCCGCAACAAGATTAGAGGGCATCGGGGCCTCTTTCCTGGCCGGCTACCACACAGCCCTCGCCGACGAAGGGACCGAGCCGCTGCAGATTTCCCTCGATGATTATCCCGACGAACAACGCGGTTTCGCCTACGAAGGGGCCGCCATGGCCCTCTGGATCCTCGATGCGCTCTCTCCGTTAAGCCGCCATCGCTGGACAACCTTCATTGCTCTCGCCGCACCCTCCCAACCCTACATCACCCACGTCGGCGTAGGCTGGGCCCTGGCCCGATTGCCCTGGTCGCGTCGCCGTCCCGAACGCGCACTCGCGTCGCTCGACCCGACCCTCGGCTGGCTCGCCATCGATGGCTATGGATTCCACGAAGGATACTTCCATACAGACCAATGGATCTACACTCCGTCCCATCGCCCCGCATTCTCGCGCTACGCCAATCGCGCCTTCGATCAAGGACTCGGGCGCAGCCTTTGGTTCGTAGAAGGCACCGACGTCGACCGCATCGCCCGTCGTATCCAAACCTTTGATGCCTACCGGCACGAAGATCTCTGGAGTGGGGTAGGACTGGCTTGTGCCTATGCCGGCCAAGCCACCCAGCCGGAACTCGAAAGCTTGATGCTCCTGGCGGGAGATTATCTCCCAAGCCTGCGTCAAGGCATCACCTTTGGGGCCGAAGCCCGCATCCGGGCCGGTATCGCCAACCCGCACACCGAACAAACCTGCTGGATTGTCTGCGACATGGACGCCCAATCGGCTGCGGCCCTGACCCGCGCGACCCGCGTCGCCGCCGAACAGTCTCCATCGACTTCCGATTGCCCCACTTACGAATCCTGGCGCATGCGTCTGCGCCAATGCCTCACCCACCAACACGCAAAGGTCCTCCTATGAACGATCGATCCCCTGCGCGCCTGCCAACCCACCTGGCAACTTGGGTGGCCGCCGGCCTGGTCGCGACAACCTTCTTCCTCACCCGCGAACCGACCCTCTCCAACAGCGCTCGAGAAGACCTCGCCCGCGCCTTCCGATTCGAATCGATGGAAATCGAAGCGACACCCCACGCGCCGCGAGAACTCCTCTCCGCCCGCGCCGTCCACCCCTCCCTCCAACGCATCCGCTCCTGGATCTCCGGTACCGGGGCCGCAGTCACCCTCGCCGACCTCGACCGCGATGGCCTCTACAACGACATGCTCCTGGTCGACCCGCGACTCAATACCCTCCTGATCCAACCGGTGCCAGGCACCGGCGACCGCTTCGCTCCCTTCACCCTCGACCCGGTCGGCGTCCCCTTCCACCCTAACACCATGGCTCCCACCGGCTCCCTGGCCGCCGACTTCAATGAAGACGGCTACCAAGACTTGCTGGTCTACTACTGGGGCCGCACGCCTTTGCTCTTCCTGCAAACCCCAACCGACGCGCCATCCGAACCCCTTTCGGCCAACCGCTTTCGCGCCCAAGAACTCGTCCCCCCAACCACCCTCGATCCCGCCACCCAAGCCCCCTTGCGCTGGTTCACCCATGCGGCCACTCAAGCCGACATCGACGGAGATGGCCATCTCGATCTTCTGCTGGGAAACTTCTTTCAAGACGGTGCCGACATCCTCAATCCCGATGGCTCCGGCGTCGTCACGGTCATGCAAGCGGGCAAGTCGAACGCACGCAACGGAGGAGGTGCCAAACTCTTCCTCTGGACCGCCCCCGAAAACCGCACGTCCGAGGGCGCGATGTTCACCAACGCCTCGGCCGCCCTCGAAGAACACTGCGATCACGGCTGGGTCCTCGCCATGGGCGCCGTCGACTTGGACCCCGATAATTCGCAACACCCCGGTTTGCCCGAGATCTACATCTCGCACGACTTCGGCCCCGATCGCTTGCTGCACAATCGCTCCACCCCCGGCCATCCCCAGTTCGCGCTTTGCGAAGGCCAACGCACCTTCACCACCCCCAAATCGTTCGTCCTGGGCCGCGACTCCTTCAAGGGCATGGGACTCGACTTTGCCGACATCAACCACGACGGCCTGTTCGATATCTACGTCAGCAACATCGCCGACGATTTCGCACTCCACGAAGGGCACTTCCTCTACCAAAGCACCGGCGATGTCGGCCTGTTTGAACGCGGCATCGCCCCCTATCGCCAAAAGAGCAGCGACCTGGGATTGGTGCGCGGCGGTTGGGGATGGGATTGCCGCTTGGTGGACTTCGACAACGATGGCTCGCGCGAAGCTGTCCAAGCCACCGGCTTCGTCAAAGGCACCATCAATCGCTGGCCCGAACTGCACGCACTGGGTACGACCAACGACCGGTTGATCAGTAACCCATCCATGTGGCCGCGATTCCAACCCCCGACCGCTGACCTCAGCGGCCACAACCCCAATCCGTTCTACGTCCGCACTCGCCCCAACGGCCGTTTCGTCAACATCAATCGCGAACTGGCGATGGATGCTCCCTGGAACACCCGCGGCCTCGCTGTCGCCGATGTCGATGGCGATGGCTGGCAAGACTTCATTGCAGCCAACCAATGGGAACCCTCGGTCTACTTCCACAACCAAAGCCATCGCGGCTCGCGCGACAATGCCTTCCTCGCTTTTCACTTGATCCTTCCACCGGAAGACCAAGCCCCTGCCGAAACGCGCCACCGCCCAGGGCATCCTGGCGCGGACACGCTCGGACGTCCGGCCATCGGTGCCATCGCCACGCTCTCCCTTCCCAACGGTGAGAAACGCGTCGCTTATGTCGATGGCGGCACAGGCCACTCTGGAAAGAACGCCCCCACCATCCACTTCGGTCTCGGTCCGAATCCACCCGCTTCGATCCCCGTCCAACTCCGTTGGCGAGATCGCACAGGCCAGATGCAATCCGACTCCATCCAACTTCCCACCGGCCAATGGTCCACCGTCGAACTCGGCAAGAAAGGTTAAGCCATGCTCAATCCCAATCCTGTCTCCCAGAGCACCACTTCGGCTAGCGCCGTCCCCACCGTGGTCTATTACCCGCAAGCGAACGCGGCCCTGCGGCTCTTCGCCCTGTGGTACTTCCTCGTTCTCATGGTCCTTTGGAACATTGCCGGGCATACGTTCCTCGGCTTTGAACAACCCTGGATCGCTCCCTTCGTCGCGGTCGGGGCGGCTTCCATCACGCAGCTTTTGCTCGAGTGGATCGATGCCAAAGCCAACGGACGACGCCCTCGCTATGCAGGGAGTTGGTCGAACTTTGCGAACTTCATGCCCCCGGCCATGATCAGCGGATTCGCGTGCGGCATGCTGCTGTACCCCAACGATCGGCTCATGCCCTTCGTCTTTGCAGGCGTCTTGTCGATCGCATCCAAACTCTTGTTTCGCATCCAACTCCCCGACGGTCGCTGGACGCACTTCATGAACCCGTCCAACTTCGGGATCATCGCGACCCTGCTGCTGTTCCCGGCTGTTGGCCAAGCTCCCCCGTACCACTTCACCGAGAACATCACGGGTCTGTGGCACTGGTTCCTCCCGGCCGCCATCATGGGGACCGGAATCATCGTGCACGGCTACGCTACCGGACGATTGCCCTTGTGCATCGCCTGGCTGACGGCCTTTGTGATCCAAGGCGTCTTCCGCTCGTGGTTCAACTCCGACCTGGGGCACTGGTGGGTCCCGCTGACCCCGATGTCCAGCGCGGGCTTCATCCTCTTCACGCTCTACATGATCCCCGACCCGGCCACCACGCCCATTCGCTTGGATCGCCAAATCCTCTTCGGTGCCTCGGTCGCATTCACCTACGCCTTCTTCCAAATGAACCACATCGTCTACGGTTTGTTCCTGGCCCTGGTGTCCGTGTGCGCCATCCGAGGTCTGCTGATCACCCTCTTCTTTCGCCCCTCCACCCAATCGACATCGGCGGGAGCGTCCCTGCCCGCGCACTCCAGCGCTCGCAGCACCGCTTCGAGCCCTTCCAATCGTAACGAGCCTGAATCGAACGAACTCGAACCCGAACACGCAGAACCTGCGATCGCAAGGTAACCCCATGAACACGGCTCCATCCCATGCGTTTCACTTCCACCCCCGCGTCACCTTCGCCGACACCAACGTCGTCGGCAATGTGTACTACCTAAACTTCTTTCGATGGCAGAAAGAAGCCCTCGACACTTGGCTGCAATCGGAACACCCGTCCGTCTGGTCCGGATTGGGGCGAGGCCATCTCCGGCTCTTGTTCACGCGCTGGTCCTGCCGTTTCGAAGATCCCTTTGGGGCGACCCTGGGCGATTCGATCTCGGTGGCCCTCGACTGCGAGATGGAACCCGAGTGCGATAGCCGCGTGGCCGCCACGGCGGATCGGCTGGTGCGAGGCGAGTCCCTTTCGGTCCGCGCCGAAACCTGCCGCGACTCCGAGGTCAACATGGCACGCCTCACCACCGGCGCATGGATTTGCCGTATCGTCTCCAACTGCTCCACCATCGAAACCACACCCCTCGATGATGGAGAAGACGGCGCGTGCTACCGCATGCGAGTCACCTCACCCATCGATCGCGATCTCAATGCCCTCGATCTTCTCGCTTGGCAAGGCACTTGCCGCGAACTGTTCCTCGAAGACCACGCCCCGGGCATCCTGCACGCGGTTGCAACGCATCAGTTGATCTTGCAGACGACCAACGCTTCGATCGAATGGCCAGGGCATCTACCACCGCGCGGACATAGCATCGATGTTGAAATGCGGTTGCAAGCCCTCAAATGCGGTCAGATGGGCGTCCGCTTCGATTACCGTTGCGACGCCATCCATCGACTCGCCCCGTTCGCCGTGGGCTTGCAATCGATGAGCAGCAAACATCCCGTCGGTGAATCGATCGCTCCATGTCCGCTGCCAACCGAGTTGGTGCTGGCCTTGCGAACCTACACAGACTCGCCTCGGCTGCGAGCCAAGATCGAAGACATCCTGCGATTCGCGGAATCCGAATCGGCGGTCGCCGTTCCGCGCTGATCCGATCGGCGTTAGACCAAGCCTCGACCGGTGATGACTTGCAGCGCGGCTGCGTAGCGTTCTCGGGTTTGCGCGACGATGTCGTCGGGCAGGGCAGGGGGCGGGCTGTTTTTGTCCCACCCGCTGCGATCGAGGAACTCGCGCAGGAACTGCTTGTCGTAGGAAGCTTGAGCCTGTCCTGGCTGCCACGCGTCGGCCGGCCAAAACCGCGAGCTATCGGGCGTGAGGACTTCGTCGATCAAGATCAATCGGCCATCGAACCAACCCCATTCGAGCTTGGTGTCGGCGACCAAGATCCCGCGCTCGGCGGCCAGATCGCGGCCACGCTGATAGACTTCGAGCGAGCGATCGCGAAGAGTGCTGGCGACTTCCTCTCCCAGTGCATCGCGCATCACCGCGAAGGAAACGTTTTCATCGTGTCCCGATTCGGCTTTGGTGGCCGGGGTAAAGAGGGGCTCGGGCAACCGAGCGCATTGCTGCAATCCGGCGGGGAGCGGGATTCCGCATACGGCCCCGGTGCGCTGGTAATCGCGCCAACCGCTTCCCTCGAGGTAGCCTCGGATCACGCATTCGAACGGAACAACGGTGGCTTTGCGAGCTACGATCGAGCGGCCCACCAGCAGTCCTTGCGGGTCGAGGGCTTGCACTTCGGGGGGCAACTGGTCGCTGAGAACGTGGTGCTCGATGCCCAGGGCGTGGAACCAGTACAAGCTCAATTGGTTCAGGATCCGGCCTTTGTCGGGGATGCCGTTGGGCATGACCCAATCGAACGCGCTGATGCGGTCGGTGCTGACGATTAGCAGTGTTTCCCCGAGATCGTAGACGTCGCGGACTTTGCCTTGGCGTTTGGGAAACGGGAGGTCGGTCTGCAGAAGGGCTGGTTTCATCCGATGCGATGGGGTGCGAGGTTAGATGACATCTGCGTTCCGATCCATGGCTCGTACTTCCACTCGTACTCGTACTCAGTCCGCCTTGCCGAACGGTACTCGTACTCGTGCTCGATCCATTTAGTCATGATCAACCCGGGTGGATTCAGAGTCCATAGGAGTGGCAAGGATAGCGTGGATCGAAGCCCAATTCAACCGAAAGCGCAGCACCCCATCCCAACCCGCAGCGTTAGCAAGGGATTTCCACGCTCATCCCCTTCGCAACGCCGAACGCTTGCTCGCACCATTTAAAGTTGCGCAGTTCGATTCTCATCCCATATCGCTTCGCGATTCCCGATGCTTTTTCGTACTCGTACTCCGCGTGAGCAGTACTCGTACTCGAAGACACGGCTACGCGCAGCATCCCCGTCCCAACCCGCAGCGTTAGCGAGGGAGACTTGTGCGTAGCACCAATTCAAAATCAAGCGTCAGCCGATCGGTGGGGCGAGGCTCCTGCCGAGCTAAACGTCGACAGCGAGATGCGATTCGTCTTTCAGGTAAACCAAACCCGCATGTTTCGGTTCGGCAGGCGCCTCACCCTCCCGTGTCGAAAACGTCGCGCGGATACCAGCCCGACGCGCACGAGCAACCAACGCTTCGCAGCACAATCGATCACTTCACTTCTTCGGCGGTCATTTTGTAGATGGCGAAGTGGTTGCCTTCTGGGTAGCGAAACGACTCGGAATCGATTTCCAGTTTGCCTTTGACGGTGACGACGCGCGTCGAGAAGTTGGCCGTTTTGCCGGGGGCCATTTCGACGATGACGCAATCGTAGAGGGCGGCACCGGGACCGAAGCAGCATTCTTGGTTATCGCGGACCAAGACGAACTGCTTGATGCCCGATTGTTGGAAGACCGAGGTGGGGAGGATGAATCCGCGGAGCTTGAGGGTCTTTTTGTTCAGTTCTTCGATTTCGGGGGTGATCATTTCCTGTTGGAATTCGCCCCCTTTTTCGATGTCGAACTTGAGGTCATCGAAGGTGATTTCGCCCCGTTTGCGCGCGGCTTCGCGGGCCTTGCGATCCTCAGCCAGTTTGCGTTCGTCTTTGGGAGCATCGGCGGATTTATCCGTAGCGGATTTATCGGCCGCGGATTTATCCGCCGTTTTGGGATCGCTGGGGACGGCTTTGGCGGTGTCGGTAGTTTTCTTCTCTTTGTCTTGGGCAATGGCTGCGGGCATCGACGTCGCGAGGAGACCGATGCAAGCGACAGCGGAGGCGCGGAGCCAGGGGGAGATTTGGGCGCAGCGGATATTGGAGCGGGGAAGAAAACCGGAGAGGGTGGTGCCCATGGTTGGATCCGTGCGGGAGTGAAACGGCTTGCCGGCGGGCAATGGCCTTGGGCAAGCGTAGAAAAATGCTATTTTAGGGGACGGGGCTGGAGGACGTCGACAACGAATCTAGCCGTGACGGAAGGGAATCCGTAAAATCGTTGGTGAGTCATCCAGCAGATGGGGCGTAGCAGTCGAAATCGAGTTGGGTGAGTT
>JBKCUI010000273.1:0-6306 GCA_046318495.1 Pirellula sp.
GCCCCCGTGTAGGCCGTAAAGTGCTTTGCTTCCGGCTCGTCCTTGAGGATGCGTTCCAGCTTTTGAACTTCTTCTTCGGTCGCGCGGAACGACGAGCCTCCTGGCAATCGCAGATCGACCATCAATTCCGATCGCGAGGAAACAGGAAAGAACTGTTGCTGAACGCGCGTGAACAAGATCCCAGACGCGATGAAGCCGATTGCGGTCAGCGTCAACACCGCTTTGGGATGGAGCACGGCCGCGGTGACGATCCGACGCAGCGTTCGATGGAATCGGCCTTGGTACGCCTCATGATGCGCGCCTTTGATCTCAGGCAGCAGCTTGACCCCGAGGTATGGCGTGAAGATCACGGCCACGATCCAGGAGACGACCAGCGCCAGGCCCACCACCCAAAAGATGTTGCCGGCATACTCGCCCGCAGTCGATCTCGCAAAACCAACCGGCAGAAATCCGACGGCGGTCAATAATGTACCGGTGAGCATCGGACCAGCAGTGCTCGTCCAAGCAAACGTTGCCGCGCGGATGCGGTCCCAGCCTTCTTCCATTTTCACCACCATCATCTCGACCGCGATGATCGCGTCGTCCACCAGCAATCCGAGCGCGATGATCAAAGCTCCCAGCGTGATGCGATCGAAGTTCATCCCGGCGGCTTGCATCACCACAAAGCAGATGGCCAACACCAACGGGACGCTCAATGCGACCACAATGCCCGACCGAAAGCCCAGGCTCAAGAAGCTGACGACCAGCACGATCCCCAACGCTTCGGCAAAGGAACGCAAGAACTCGCCGACCGATTCCTCCACCACTTCGGGCTGGAAGTTGACCGCATGGACTTGGGCACCCACAGGCAGATCGCTGCGGATGCGCTCCAACTCCCCATGCATGGCATGGCCCAGCTCCAATACATTGTGCCCCTTGGTCATGTAGACCGCGACCCCCACCGAAGGCTCGCCGTTGTGGCGCATGGTGTAGGTAGCCGGATCTTGATAGGCTCGCGTGACCTCGGCGATATCGCCCAATCGAAACACGCGGCCTTGCGCCGAGATAGGGACTTCGCGAGCTCGTTCCGCAGCATCAAATGGGCCTTCCACGCGAACATAAACGCGGTCGGTCGCAGTGTCGACGCTGCCGGCTGGCGCGACTGCGTTTTGTTTCGCGAGACTCTCCAAGATCGATTGCGGTGATATGCCAAGCGTAGCCAGTTTGGTGTGCGAAAACTCGACAAAGACTTTTTCGGGTTGGTCTCCGACGAGCACGACTTTGTCGACCCCTGGCAGTCGCAGCAACCGCCGCTGCGCATCCTCGGCGAGTTTCTTCAAGTCCGCCAATCCATACTCCTCGCCGGTGAACGCCAACACCGCCGAGTAGACATCGCCAAACTCATCATCAAACAGGGGGCCTCGAACCCCTTCCGGCATCTTGTACCAAATGTCGCTGACTTTTTTGCGCGCTTGGTACCAGAGCTCCTGCACTTCGCTCGCCGGAACCGTGTCCTTGAGTTGCAGCTGGATCACAGCCACTCCGGGGCGCGTAAAGGTTTTGGTGGTATCGAAGTACGCCAGCTCCTGCAGTTTCTTTTCGATCGGTTCAGCGACTTGACGCTGCAATTCATCGGCCGTGGCACCTGGCCAGACGGCCGAGATCACCATCACTTTGATCGTAAACGACGGATCTTCGGCCCGTCCCATATGCAGGTACGCATAGCCGCCTGCGATTCCGACCGCCAACATCATGTACAGCACCAGCGAAGCATGATGGACGGCCCATCGCGAAAGATTGGGAATGCTCATTGCTTGTTCCCCCACGCTTGAACGCGCGTGTTCGCGTCCAACTTTTGAACCCCTGCGGCGACAATCCGATCGCCATGAGCCAGCCCTTGGGAAACCACGGCTGCGTCTTCCTTGTAGCGTTCGATGTGGATCGGTACGGCCACCAAGCGATCGTTTTCCAGTCGCCAGACCGAAGGAGCACCGGCGCTTTGATGGATCGATGTCAACGGGATATCCATCATGTTGCGATCGGGTGCGGAGTCGAAGTGCAACGTCATGGTTCTGCCCAGCGCGACGTCGCTGCCGGGAGACAGGACGGTGAATCGGGCTTGGTACGTTCGAGTCACGGCGTCGGCCGTCGGCGCCAGTTCTCGCAGACGGAGCTGGTAATCGCTTTGCGTCCCGGCCCAGACCGTGCCGCGTGCCAAATCGCCAAGAGTGATGTTGGCGCGATTCTCGGGCAGATGGATGACCGCTTCCATTTCATCGGTCTGAGCGATGCGAACGATGGGGCGTCCCTCGGCGACGACTTCGCCCACCTCCCCCATCACCCGCACTACCACTCCATTGGCTTCGGCTCTCACCGAGCAGTAATCGTGCCGATTGACCGCCAGCGCAAGCGCCCGTTTGGAGCGTTCAAGCCTCGCTTCCGCAGCCCGGCGACCATCGGAAACGCGATCGACTTCCGATTGGCTCACCGAACGGGTTTTGACCAATTCAACGTGCCTGGATTCTTCTTTGGAGAAGTTGCTGGCGTCGGCGGCTGCAGCAGCGACATCGGCTTCAGCAAGCCTCACCGCAAGTTCGTAGTCGACCGGGTCCAGCTCCGCCAGGATATCCCCTTGTGCAACACGATCGCCGACTTCCACCTTGCGCTGGATGATCTTGCCGGACACACGAAAGGCGTGGTCCGATTCGTGGCGAGCTTGAATGACTCCGGTGTAACTGGTCGCAGAGGATTTGCTCTGGCCGACTTGAAACACCCGAACGGTTTTGCGCATCGCGTCGTGTTCGACGGCGGATGCTTCGTGCGAAGAAGCGGATGCTTCCTGCACGGCAGATGGGGTGCGACCCAAAAGGCTGTGCGCCGAAACGCCCAGCAGCACCGCCGCGCTCACTCCTATCCCAATACTCCCAAAAACGATTTTCTTTTTCACGATTGGCTTCTCCCGAATTGTGTTTGATCTGTTTGGTTACTTGCTGCTGAATCCGACGTTCCTGCGGAGCATGTCAAAGGCCATCAAGTGGCTGGCGCCAGACAGACCGACTCCGAACAAAGGAATCCAAGCCAAAGGCAATTGCGCGACCGGTTGCATGCGGGGATCGCTCAGCAGCGTATAGGTCAGACCGATGCCGACGGCCGATACAAAGTCCGCAAACCCGAACAAGTGGAACGTCAAATAGGTCTTGCGCGTTTCAGGTTGAAGGCTCGCGTAGAGCCCATAGACTCCAGCGATCAAATCTCCGAGTCCGGCGATGGACCAGAACGCCGGAGGCAGTTGGCCTTGGACGCCGTACCAAAAGAACAATAAAGCTGCCGGCACACGCCATGCGTGAAACAGCGCGATCCGTCGGTGGCCGATCGATTCGACGTAGCGTTGCAAGCGAGGTGAAGCGAAGTAGGCCAACGTGGGAATGGCGATGGTGGCGGCAACGATGGCAGCGATCCACGGCATGTACAGTTGCGCGATCCATCCCCGTTGGGCAGCGACGGCGACGGTCAAAAACCAAACGGTGATGGTGCCACCGAGGATCGCGCTCATTCCAGAATCGTTGGAACGTAAAGGGGTGGCCGAAGGGGCATTGAGTTTCGGGGAGGTGGAAGCGGTGGACATGGTCTTCTCCAGTTCAAAGACGGGTGACGGTACGACGGACAAACTATAGGTTGACATCAACCTATAGGCCTTGAGAAAAGGGCCATCGCGGCCCTGTCGATCGATTCGACATCATCACTATATCGGCTAAATGTGTTGATATCAACTCAAAAAGCCGTTTTTTTGCGAGTTTTGTTTTTGGAACGTGTTTCTGGCTGCGTGCGCGTGGGCGATCGCATCGCAGCCCGCAGAACCGATAGGACACATCTTTTGCAAGGCAGCGAGCAAGGCAATTGCCTCTGGTTCTGTAGTGCGGGACCAGTCTCTTGCCCGGCGCCGATCCCATTCTCAACTAGAGGTGCGATAGGCTCGCAGGAAAACATCGACGCACTGCGCGATGTGGGCTTGGATCTCGTTGTCGCTGGGCTGCGGCGCCAGTCCCAGTTGCTGTTTGTCCAAGTTGCTGGCCCACATCGACAGGAGCTGCGATGACGCCGACAAAGGATCCTCCACTTGCACCAAACCACGTTCCGCGGCGCGCTGGAGAAACTCGGCGAGCCGCTTCTTGGTCGCTTCGGGACCGGTCTCATAAAACCAAGAGGCTTGTTGCGGATGGCGCATGGCTTCGCTGGCCAGCAATCTCCCCAAAGCCAAGATGCCCGGCTTCGACAACAGACGGATCAAGTTGACTCCGAATTCATTCAGCAGTTGGCGCAGTTCGGACAGGTCGGTTGCCTCTTTGTCGGGCGATGGTGGTTGGTAGTCCCCCGTCTCGGCTTGGATGACCGCTCGAAACAACGCATCCTTGTCTTCAAAGTGGCTGTAGATCGTAACCTTGGCCACCCCCGCCGCGCGTGCGATCGCGTCCATCGAGACGTCGGAGACTCCGTGCTCCAGAAACAAATCGCGCGCCGAGCGGATGATCGAGGATCGCTTCTCCAGGTCTTTGGGTCGACCTTTCCCAACGCCAGATGACTCCTCCATGAATTCCTCGAAGTTCTTGTACCTAACAACCCCAATCCGAATTGCCAAATACCATACTGAACGGTATGGTATGCTATGTCGCTGCCCGGTTGACGCCGGGAGGGCCATTGTAGGTTGACCGGCGTTGCCGTGCATCCCGTCCGATTCATCTCTGAGCCCCGGAAGGAGCGCCCCGTGCCTTACCAAGTCGTTCTGTATTGGTTTTTCCTGGGGAGTTCGATCGTATCGGCAGCCCACGCCGACGATTGGGCCAGCTTTCGTGGGTCGACGGGAAATGGCGCCGCCATTCAAGCGACCCTGCCGACGAACTGGACCCAGGATGACATCTGCTGGAAGACAGAACTGCCAGGCTACGGCTGGTCTCAGCCGATCGTGTTCGGCGAAACCGTTTACTTGACCGCGGCGGTTTCCGAACAACTGAAACCACCCAAGAACATGATGGCCGGCGTGGTCGATCCTTCCACCATCGCCGCCGGCAAGCTGCGAGCACCCGACATTGAAATCGATTGGCAAGTGATCGCCGTCTCCCTCGCCTCCGGTGCGATCCAATGGACTCACTCGGCAACCATCGGAAAACCAAAGTTCCCAGTACACGCTTCCAATTCGTTCGCAACCGAAACCTGTTGCGCGGATGCGCACGGAGTGTATGCCTACTTTGGCGCAACCGGCACCGTTGTAGCGGTCGACCATCAAGGGCATGAACGCTGGCGGGCAGAGCTGGGCGCGCACAAAACCGTTCAAGGCTTTGGCAGCGGTGCGTCTCCCGCAATCTCCAACGGCATCCTGGCGGTGACTTGTTTCAATGACGAAGCGTCGTACGTGGTGGGATTCGAGACGAAGACGGGCAAAGAGGTTTGGCGCAAGCAGTGGTCGGAAAAAACGTTACCGCTTGGGGATCGCCGATGATCTGGAATCATTCTTCGCGCTCCGAACTCGTGGTCTGCGGTCCTGGAAAAATCGCCGGCTTGGATATCCCAAGCGGCGAAGAGCTTTGGAAACTTCCTGGCTTTGAAACCTTTGCTTCGTCGCCGACATGCGACGGTGACTACTTGCTGTTTGGCAACGGTGGAGAAGGGGCCAGCGGTCCGCTCTATGGCATTCGAGCCGGCGCCAACGGAGACCTCAGCCTCGATCCGAACAACGAGAAAATGGTTTGGAAAGTGAATGGAGCCGGTACCGGATGGTGTTCTCCGGTTGCCCGCAACGGTTTGCTGTTTGTCCCAGGCAAAGGGCTGCTTAGTTGCTACGACTCCCGCGACGGCAAACGCCTCTACCGGCAACGTATGCCCGATATGAAGACCCTCACGGCATGCCCCATATGCACCGATGAAGCTGTTCTGTTTGTCGACGAAGAAGGCACCACATTCACCATCAAGGTCGGCCCTGCATTCGAGTTGTTGGGAAGCGGAAAACTGGAGGACACCGTCTGGGCCTCCCCCGCAGCCTCTGGCAAGCAATTGTTGATTCGCGGCTTGAAGCATTTGTATTGCATCCGCGCTACCAACAACCCGTAGTCGCAACGAACCGAACCTCCGCTGTTCAAAATCTATCGTCTTAGCCAGCGCATTCTCCTACTCGTACTCCTACTCGTACTCCTACTCGTACTCCTACTCGTGCTCCTACTCGTGCTCGTGCTCGTGCTCGTGCTCGTGCTCGATGCGGTATCTTCGAGTACTCGTACGAGTAGCTGACGCGGAGTACGAGCATTTGTCCGAGTCCGAAAAACCACGGGAATGCTT
>JBKCUI010000274.1:0-7659 GCA_046318495.1 Pirellula sp.
CGGTGGTAGCATGCGAGGCTGGCAACTCGCCGCTGGTCCCGTCCTGGCCTCGACCCAACGCCCCTCCTTGAAAGCCTTCGTCGAAGCCGGCAGCTACGTTGGCCAAGGCCACGTCGATCAATTCCTGGGCTATCTCTCGCAGTCTTCGTTGCCGCTCGACACGTCGATCCTGGTCGACGGTCAGAAATTGACGCTCAACGATTGGGGACGCACGGCGCAATGGGAAGTTCCGAACAATCCGTACCGCGAATACAGTTGGACGCTGATCGCCTTAACCAATCTCTTCCCCGAAGAATACCAATGGACGGCGGCTGATGGGCAAACCTGGACGCTCGAGCCGCTGGTGGAGTTTGAGGCCAAGCAAGACATCGGTTCGAGCCCATGCGGTGGCATGCATCGCTTAATGGGGCTTGCGCATTCGGTGCGTTATTGGAAGGGACGCGGCATGAGCTCGCGCGGTGGTTGGTCCATGGCCGAGCAAGTCGTCGAGCAGGCCATCGGCAAAACGCGCGCGTTCCAAAACTCCGATGGAAGCTTTTCCACCAACTACACGGTGCGTCCGGGTAGAAGCTCTGACCTGAGCACGCGCATCGGCACTACCGGGCACACGCTGGAGTTCCTCGTCTTCGCGCTCCCTCCCGATTCCTTGAAAGAGGCTTGGGTGGAGCGGGCGGTGGAGCGGCTGTGCGTGATGTTGCAACTGGCCTCGGAGGTCGAACTCGAGTGCGGCGGGTTGTACCACGGCCTAGCCGGCCTCAAGCTCTTTCTCGATCGCCGCTGGCCGGAACCGAAGCAATCTTGATCCACGTCGCGCAGGCGAGAGCCGGCAATCGACTTTCAACGCAAATGCGTACCGCCTCCTTTCGGAACGGAGAAAGCAAATAAAAAAGGCTCGTCGCGATGGACGAGCCTTTTTCACTTCGAGGGTTGCGTCGCGCGGTTGCGGCGTTCCACCCGTGCGTTGGAGGGTGAGTGCCTTACTCAGGCATTGCGGCGTTGGTGCCGTCGGAGATAGCTCCGAGGGCGCGATAAACATCGCGGGTGATGTCGTTCGACATGAATCGCACGCTACCGTCGGCGGCTGCGAAGTTACCGCCACCGCTGTGTTCGCTGACGAAGCCGTAGTTGTTTGCCCAATCATCCGCACACGCTTCCCATGCCTTGCGTGGAGGAAGGCTTTGTCCAGTCACCGCAGAACAAACCGCCGGTTGGTTGAGGGGGATGCTGACCGTGGCCACGCTGCCATTGAACCAGAACCACCAGTTGTGCGTGGTGAAGGAACCGACCGATTCGCCGACCATAAGGGTGTTGCTCAAGCCGTCCTTGACCGAAGCGATCAACGTACTGCAAGCTTGGCCGGGTCGGCTGTTGGCTGGGGTTGGTGCGAAACCGGTATAACCAGCGTAGAAAATCCCGTTGCCGTGCCCAAACGCATTTCCGTTGTTTGCAAGGAAGGGATCGCTACCCAACAAGTTTACCGTTGCGCTGGCAGGAAGAGACGCGTCCGGCATTGTCGTGAACGCGCCCCATGCCCAGTTGGCTCCTGCAACTCCCTTGTAACTGGTGACCGCATACTGCTGGTTGTTGCTGGAACGCTGCGCTCGGTTAGCGAGCAAATTTGGAGTCGTGTCGCTCGGGCAGCGGAACAACGAGATTTTCTGTTGTGCGACCCAAGGATTCGTATTCACCGTGGGTGCTGCTAAACCACTGATATTGCGAGTATCGTTGGTCACGTCAAAGGTCGAAACGATCGAACGGTAGAGCGAGTCTTGTTCAATATAAGGCAGGATGTTCGTCATCCAGGAAACCTGGTTCACCGGCGATGGAGTCGGTTGCGGATCGACCATGATGTCTCCCGCGGATTGGATGAACTGACCGTAGCTGCCCGGCAGTTGTTTGCGAGCCGCTTCGTGGTTGGTCGCTGCCAGGGCGAGTTGGCGAATGTTGTTTTGGCACGACATGCGCCGAGCTGCTTCGCGAGCCGCTTGCACCGCCGGGAGCAACAGCCCTACCAACACACCGATAATCGCAATCACCACCAACAATTCAACGAGGGTGAAGCCTCGTCGTTGCAGCCGAGTACGCAGGGCCATCATCAATACTCCAGAATCTAGAAAAGGTTGGCTTCTATTGTCGTCCGTGCGAATGCAGGAACGCGAGCAGCGGTGTCATGCTCGTTTCGCCCACGCGGATTGGCTCGAACTCCATCGCGTCGTTGTGGGACAGACGGAGAGGGGGTGAAGCCGCGGCGGTAAACCAAGTCTCGTGCTAGGGTTGCTCACCCCTAGCCCACTAATGTTTTATCCTACGGGCGCAGGGTCCAATGTCAAGAAATCCGTCTGGATCGGGGATTTCTTTCCCCTTTTTCAGGTCATTCTGTCCGTTTTTGGCCGCCGTCGCGGGCGGTCGCCAAGTGTCCAAGCAACCCTTGGACGCCGACAGCAGCCAACAGGCTCAGCATCGGAACCAAGGGGGCTCGCATGCGCATGTTGCTCCAGTAAACGCTGTGCACGAGAATCAGGCTCACCAACAACGCCACCGCTGGCAGCCAAAGCCGCAAAGCGTCGACATCGCCCTGGCCAGTTGTCGCACCCTTTCTCCATCCAGAGCGCGCCAGCGAGACACCGCCCCAGGCAGCGCACCCTAAGGCGATTGCATACCAAATCCCGATGGCACGCTGTTGCCAATCGGAAGCTTGGCGCGATGAGGGCCACAGCGCCCAGAACCAACCTTGCCGAATGACGCACCCCCACAGAAAGGTTCCAGGTTCCTCCCGTATGGACTGCATCGCTAGCGACTGCGCGAATCGATCCATCTCCATTTCCGAAGCAAACACCCGCGATTGCAGGTCGGCGCGCCAATCGCGATGGAATGCGTCTTCGTCCCAATCGCGCGAGACCGAGCGCTTCCAATGGTCGTACAAAACGGGATTGTTGGCCAAGTACAAGGTGTACCCACCATGCGTGGTGGTCAGGATGGGCGCTCCGAGTTGCTGATGGTTGCGCCATGCCCATCCACCGAGCATCAAACAAGCCACAACGGCCGCAACAGCAAACGTCCGGATCGATTGCGGATTGCGATTACGCTCTGACGATCGCCACCACTGTATCGCGCACAGCCCGCCCCAGATCACCAACCATGCCAACGCCGTCGCGCGACAAAGTCCAGCGGCTCCTAGAAGGCTCCCCAAAAACAAACCTGGAACCATCGCTCGAAGTCCGGATCGAACGCGAGTCCCGGGCAAGTCGCTTTTCGAGTCGGAATCGCTTGTCTGGCAAGACGCATCATCTCGCACGGCCCACCACCAAGCGACCACACCCAGGAATGTCGCCAGCGTCTCGGTCATCACCAAGGTCGATTGCCGCAACAGGATCGGATCGCCGATCACCAACATCGCAGCGAAGGCTCCCGCCCACAGCCGCAGTCCTAGTCGCATGGCCAGCAGCCATGTGAGAACGCTCGTGGCTGTCCCAAGCGCGATATGCCAGAACGCAATCCATGCTCGATCTCGATGGTTTGGCTCGGCCGGGCTCGCAACCGAAGCATTCAAGTCGTCCGCTCCGTAGTAAGCCCACGAAAGAAGCCATGGATACAGCGGTGGCCGGTATGCCGTTGCAACGACTCCATCCTTTGCCGCAGTCGCATCGGGAACGGAGTGCGCGGCGGACCGATCCTCAAGCGTGGATGCGTCTGCTGCCACCGTGCCAAAGGTCCCGGTGCTGGCCCACACTCGAGCCAAGCTTCGGTAAGCATCCGGATCTTGCACCAAGGCATCCGGAACGACTGCGAAGACCGCCATTCGAACCGCGATCGCCAAGACACCGATGGCCAGTGCGCCACGTAGCACCGAGGTGCTCGATGGGTGCGAAGCGGTTGGGAGCAAGCTCACGATCCAGTGGCCGAAGCGGACCAACCCGCTTTCGGGGCGCGTTCCACTTGAACGGCTTGCGATTGCAGCGCGCGGATCCGATTGCTTGCGGCTTTGACCGACTCGCGATCCAGATGCGGTTCCAGCTTGAGCCGCAGGCAGCGCGACTCGCCCCCTTGCAATCGCACCACGCGGTGTTGTTGCTCTTCGAACGATCGCGCATTGGGATAGCCGGTGGCTGGTTCCAATCCGACGACATAGCCATCTTCCACGGCGGCAGTGTTCTTCCAGAAGGTGACAGCAGGCAGGGTGCGGGTGTCGAAATGGACGGAGTATCCGAGACTGCCATCGGCGTTGGTAAGCATGGCCGTCGACCAATGCTTATCGTCTGCAAGGGGCTTACCGAAGTAGACTTGCTCGCGATATCCGGGTTCGGGGCCGCGGCATCGATCCCAATCGTCGATGCCTTCCGCAGCCCGCGGGTCTCGAGGAGCAACGATCTCCAACGGGGCTTCGATGCGCGAGCCGGACTGCAGGAGCGGCTGTCCGAGATTGATGTGGTAAAGCATTTGCATGCTGCCGGGAGTCGAGGTGACGTTGGTCACCGTGTCGGTGATCTCGATCAACGATCGACCGGCATGAAAACGGATGCGGGATTCGAGTTCCAATGCGTAGACCAAGAATCGAGACTCGCGCACGCGACCGATGACATCGAGGGTACCCGCGTCGGGATCGATCTCGATACGCAGGGCATGTGCGGGCAAGTTCGCAATGCGACCGTGCACCGGATAACGCACAGCTCCGTGGGGTTCGAATTCTGGAGCGCCATTGCTCAGCAGACCGCAACGCACGAGCAGTTCATCGAATCCTTCGAGCCATCCAATCCCGGTCGGATCGCCGATCGGGACGAGGCTGGGATGCACGGGACCGGTGACCGGGCTTTGCCATCCCAGTGCGATGCCTCCCGCCCTGCATTTCCAAAGTCCCAACCCGCGGTATGGCAAGATGGTGGTCGCGATGGCCCCGGTGTCGATGGTCAAGCACGGCATGCCGAGGGCTTTGCCGGTCCATCGGGCCGACCAATCGATTCCAAACGCTCCGTTGGAAACATCGATTCGAGCGGGAAGTGCGGATGGAGGGCACGCTGAGTGCAGCGAAGCATTTGTCGCCGCAGCCACGCCATCCGGCTGTGTTTCATCGATCAAATTCCATTGCAACATCGCGGCCACCAACACGTGAGAGGAAGGTGAAGAGAGACGTCGAAGTCAAGGTTTGAACTTGATTCCCGTTGCGGGCCGATACCGGTAGCAACCCGCTGGCCCCATGGCTCGCGTTTAGGATACCGCGAGCGACGAGCGACCGATGGAATGAGGTTCGAATCCGATCTTCTCAAGCCGATGCGTATCCATGATGTTCCGGCCATCGAAGACGAATGCAGGGCGATGCATGTCGGCAAAGACGCGTTCCATATCGAGCTTCTTAAACTCATCCCATTCGGTCAGAACCGCGATGGCATGAGCCCGATTGGCGGCTTCATAGGGGCAGCGAACGACCTTTACATTGTTCTCGATCAACTGCTTGCAGCGTTCGGGGACAACGCCTGAAGCATCGCGAAAGCTTTCTTCCAAGTCGCGACGGATTTGCGATTCCGGAACGCGTGGGTCGTAGATTACCAACCGGGCTCGTTCTTCCAGGAGGTTGCGACAAACGTAGATCGATGCGGATTCCCGTGTGTCGTTCGTGTCCTTTTTGAAGGCGAATCCCCAGATCGCAATTTGCTTGTCGCTGATGGTGTGGAACATCGTGCGCACGATGCGAGACGAGAAGCGATCCTTTTGATAGTCGTTCATCACGACGACTTGTTCCCAATACTTGGCGACTTCGTTCAATCCGAAGTGCTCGCACAAGTAAACCAGGTTGAGGATGTCCTTTTGAAAGCACGAACCGCCGAAACCGACGGAGGCCTTGAGGAACTTCGGACCGATACGCGAATCGGTGCCGATGGCGCGCGCGACTTCGTCGACGTCTGCGCCAGTGGCTTCGCATAGGGCTGAGATGGCATTGATCGACGAGACGCGTTGCGCGAGGAATGCGTTGGCCGTCAGCTTAGAGAGTTCGCTGCTCCAGAGGTTGGTGGTCAAGATGCGTTCGCGCGGAATCCATCGCGCGTAGACTTCTACCAACTGATGGACGGCAGCGGTCGATTCCCCACCGATCAACACTCGATCGGGATTGAGCAGATCGGAAACGGCGGTCCCTTCGGCGAGAAACTCGGGATTGCTCAAGACATCAAAGGTAGCATCGGACGCAGAGCTCTTGAGAATGCGCTTTACCGCTTCGGCGGTGCGCACAGGCAGCGTCGACTTCTCTACGACGATCTTGTGGCCTTGCGAGCACTCGGCGATCTTGCGAGCGCATTTTTCGATGAACTCCAAGTTTGCCGCACGACCCGCTCCGATACCAAAGGTTTTGGTCGGCGTGTTGACGGAGATAAAGACGATGTTGGCTTCGCGAATGGCCTTTTCAACCTGGGTGGAGAACGTCAGGTTTCGCCCGCGGGCTTCTTCTACAATCTCTTGTAGTCCCGGTTCATAGACTGGCAAGTCCGACGAATTCCATTGGTCGATACGCGATTGATTCAGGTCGACGACATGCACTTGGATGTCGGGACATTGTTTGGCGATCATGGCCATGGTGGGGCCACCTACGTAGCCCGCGCCGATACAGCAAATCTTCATGGGTCCGTCACTCGGGATGTGGGTACACGACAACAATAGATTTCGGAGATTCAGACCGTTGCGGGAGGGTTGGGCAGAACATCGCGGCGGGCCGAACAGAGCGCGTATAGTATGTTTGAAGGCTATTTTTTGGGTAGCCCCTGGCAGAATCTTCGAACCGTTTTTTTGCGGCGTATACGTGGGTGGGTAGGTGGGCGTCAGGGAATTCTGGCCGGCGGAGGAACGCACCCTTGAGCAAGGTGCCGCAGGCTGCTGCCTAGGCTGCAATCCCGGGCAAAAGTCCTTGGAATCGCGCGCATTGTAAAAACATCTCTCCGGGCGTTGGAAGAATTTACAAACCCGGCTCACGGTGGTGCGCCCCAGTTTGCCCAGTCGCGCCAAATTCCGGTTTGAGACCATTGCAGCGGGTTTGGCATGGCATGTGCATTACCAAGAAATGTTCCCGCGATCGATCTCGCATCGAGCCGGGGGCACGGAAGGGGTGGAACCGCTTCCGACGATCTCTCGCCGAGAGCCTCGCACGCTTCCGACGCGGGAGAACGCGACCCGAGCAAGGACGTACCGTGATCTTAGTGGCGTCGAATGTCCGGCAACCCCGGACTCAACCGACAGACCATCGCACAGGTTAGGCCCATCTTTCACGGTGAAAAGGGCTCGCTTCATCGGCGTTTTGGCAACGCGGTTGGAGCGAGCCTTTTTTGTTGCGCCTCGGGAGCAGTTGTGGGCGCTCAAATCCAACGCTCGCACCATGCGTCCATGATGCCGACCATCATGGCGATATCGCGTTCGCTCGTCGTCAGCAAATGATTGCTTCCAGGAAGGGCCACCAGCGTCCGATCGCGATGATGGTTGGTCTCGGGTACATCCACCTCGGACTGAGGGGATGTGTCATCGAGCGAATCGCGAAAGCCCGCGTTGACGAGTGCATGCTCGAACCGAACCGTCTCATCGACTGGGGAATGGAACACGAGCATGGCCTTGCGCATTCTTTGCACATGCTCGCGCAATCGATGTTTGCGAAAATCCTCGACCATCGCCTTGGTAATCTGATAG
>JBKCUI010000275.1:0-33221 GCA_046318495.1 Pirellula sp.
GTCGATGCTGAACACGTCTTCGATGGCCATCAAGAATGGCTTGTCTTCATCGCGAGTCGGGTGCGTGATGAATGCATCGACGGCATCCAACAAATCCGAAATGCACTTCGAAGCCACTGGGTCGGCTGGGCTGTCGTAAGCAGCCTTAGCGTTGCCGCGGATGATCGGGGTTTCTTCGCCCGGGAATCCGTACTTGGACAGCAGTTCGCGAATTTCCAATTCAACCAACTCGAGCAACTCTTCGTCGTCGACGAGGTCGCACTTGTTGAGGAACACGACGATCGCAGGAACGTCAACCTGGCGAGCCAAGAGAACGTGTTCCTTGGTCTGAGGCATCGGGCCGTCCGCAGCGCTAACCACCAAAATCGCGCCGTCCATCTGAGCGGCACCGGTGATCATGTTCTTGATAAAGTCCGCGTGACCCGGGCAGTCGATGTGCGCGTAGTGGCGGTTTGCAGTTTCGTACTCCACGTGGGATGCAGCGATGGTCACCGTCTTGGTCGCGTCCCGAACGGTACCACCCTTGGCGATGTCAGCATAGGTCTTGGGAGTGGCCAAGCCCTTTGCGGCTTGAACCGCCAGCAAGGCACCGGTTGTGGTTGTCTTGCCGTGGTCGATGTGACCGATCGTTCCAACGTTGCAGTGGGGTTTCTTGCGTTCAAATACCTCTTTGGCCATGTTTAGCTACAACACCTACAAATAAAAACCCTGAAAACTGTCGCCGTGAGGTCGGTCCCACGCGCAACCAAAGAACCACAATTCGTTATTCCCTGACTGGGCAGAAAAACGACGCGAACAGTCTCCGCTTCGTCCCTGCCCACCTCTGTGGACGAAAAAGCATAAGCATTGTCGATAAAGATGCAATGCTTGAATCCGTTCCGCCACCGAACAAAGCTGCTGATGGGACTTGAACCCATGACCTCTTCCTTACCAAGGAAGTGCTCTACCAACTGAGCTACAGCAGCAATTTTCTGGGAAAGCGGGTGAAGGGAATCGAACCCTCGTATTCAGCTTGGAAGGCTGCTGCTCTACCATTGAGCTACACCCGCATGCTTTTGGAACCGATTCCCGCAGACCGCAGCGAGTCGCTAGCAATCCACGTTGTCCGCTCCGTCATTCCATCCCTGGCCGTGCCATCCATGCTTTTTGCCGCGTCGCTCTCCAGCGACGCCGCTACGCCAGCACCGGGTAAGGCATCTGGCATCGTCAGTCCAACGATGGGAGGTGTAGGATTCGAACCTACGTAGGCATAGCCAACGGATTTACAGTCCGTCCCCTTTAACCGCTCGGGCAACCTCCCTCATCCTGTTTTCACCGCGCCGGTCCGCTGCCATCGAGCCTTGCTCAACGTCGCCGACTGCCGCCGCAAAAAACACTCTCGAATGGCTTGGCAGAGCCGGCGATGGGACTCGAACCCGCAACCTGCTGATTACAAATCAGCTGCTCTGCCAATTGAGCTACGCCGGCTTTTTGGTGTCCATCCGATCGCTCGCCCTAACGCAATGGCTTGGTCGAGAGTCGCACTAGTGTACAGACGTCCCGAACGGCCGCAAGACGAGTTTTTGAAGGCATTTTTCGGTCTGCCCTGGTCTCGCACATCGCCCGGCAACCTCCAACCCTCCAGGAGACCAATCGCCCCCCTTCGGTTCACCCGATCGAGAGCGGCTTTTACCGCTCCGAACGCACCCCACGCCCTGTTAGCCTTAGCCCGGCGCCCCGCGCCGCAGCCTGCCGTCCACGCCGTCGTCTACACGGCGAGAGGGATCTATCGGTGAGGATGCATCATCAGTCCCAAAATTTCCGCTCGGGATGACAGATTTTCACGGAAAACACCCCGCATCGCACTCGTGGTGCACGACGCCCCAGCCTTGCGAATCCCCCGCATGGTCATGCAGGAATGGCTCGACTCGATCATCACTGCCACCCCCCGAGCGCCGAGCTCTTCTTCGACCATGTTGGCGATCGTCTCGGTCATCCGCTCCTGAACCTGCGGACGCCGGGCGACCTCGTCTACCACCCGCGCGAGCTTGCTCAATCCCACGACCTTGCCGTTGGGCAGATATCCGACATGAGCCTTGCCGCTAAAGGGCAACAAATGATGCTCGCACATGCTGTGAAACTCGATGTCCCGCACCAACACGATCTCGTCGTAGTCCTCGGTGAAGACTCGCTTCAAATGCAAGCTCGGGTCCTTGTGCAACCCCGAAAAAACCTCGGCATACATCCGGGCCACTCGGGCGGGCGTCTCGAGCAATCCCTCGCGGTCGGGATCCTCCCCGACGGCGATCAAGATTTCTCGTACGGCGCGTTCAATTCTTGCGTGATCCACGGGAGCCTTTGCAATGATCTTGGACTTGGACTTGGCACCCTTTCGCAAAGATACCCCGGTATCGTTCGCAAGATGGGTGCATGTCGACAAGTCGATGGAGGACGAATCGGAGTGTTCTGTAATCATAAATACCACTCAAGGGATGTTGAATTCGAAAACAGGGAGACGCAAGCCGCGATTTTGGTGGCCAACCCGCCGGCGTCCTCGTCCCTCCCAATCGGAAAAGTCCGCTGCATCGATCGGGAACGCTCGGACATCACCCCGTCCGCTCGCCTCGCATCGCCCTATACTGTAGCGCGACGCCAAGGAGTTGACTCGCATTCGCCCTGCATCACGTCAACGAAGCATGGCCCGGCTTCAGCGCCCAAGAACGAGCATGCCGCGTTCGGCTTCCAATCTGGATGCCATCGCAGCCGACCTCGCCCCAAACGCTCCCGATGCGACCCGCAATCCGACTTCCATCCACAACCAACCCCCTGAAATCATGCCTGCCGCCCCAAATCCAAACGGCTCTCCAGCCTCGCCTGAAATCTCGCTTCGCGATTTTCAATCCTTGATCCATGCGATGTATTACGAAAAAGACGCGCAGCGAGGTGTCTCGGGAACGTTCATGTGGCTGATGGAAGAAATCGGCGAACTGGCCGCTGCCCTCCGCGCCGGCAATGACCGGGATAACCTCGAAGAAGAATTCGCCGATGTGCTGGCATGGCTGACCACCATCGCCAACGTCGCCGGCATCGATTTGACCGCCGCCGTCCAAAAGAAATACGGTCGCGGTTGTCCCGGCTGCGGCCATTTGGTATGCACCTGCTCGATGGCGGAGAAACCCTAGCACCCTTCGCTGTTTCCATTCATTTAGTCGCACTCGCTGCGAGCCTTTCGTAGCACTTCCTAGGAACACCCTCATGATCGACGTTCAAGCTGTCAACGCAATGCAAATCTCCACCGTCGCCCGTTGGCACCGCGAACCCGTCGACCAACCCTACGGCGATCCCCTCGCCTCCCCAGACTCCATCCTTCCCATCGCTTGCCAACAACACCAGTTCAACTATTTGCTCTGGCACGAAGAAGATATCGCGCGGTCCCCCGATGTCTCCGATGCCGATATCGCCCGGGTGAAACGCAACATCGACAAGTACAACCAAGCCCGCAACGACTGGATCGAAAAACTCGACGACTGGATTACCGAAGACCTCTCCCGCCGCGCGATCCAACCCCGAGACGATGCCAAACTCAACACGGAGACTCCCGGCAGCGCCATCGACCGACTGTCGATCATGGCATTGCGCATCTACCACTTGGAAGAACAACTCGAACGCCAAGACGTCGATCAAGCGCACTTCGATAAAGTCTCGCATCGACTGGCCGTTTGCCGTTTGCAGTTCGCCGACTTGGCTCAGTCCCTCACCGAACTTCTCGACGACATCTATCATGGCCGCAAACGCCATCGCACCTACCGCCAGATGAAGATGTACAACGATCCGAGCCTCAACCCCTACCTCTACAACCGGGCCGCGAAATCGTCCTAGGCTCAATGCGGACTGGAATCCTCTTCCCAGAGGCTTGAGACGCTCTGCTTACGAATACATTTGAAACGAACCGACTGCTTCGAACGCATTCTCGAAATGCCGAAAGATCGGACGGCGCGTCAAGGAGTCAAACGTGACTGCGATGACATCCATGCGGCCGGGCGTCTCGAGCAACCCATGCCGCTTCATGTAGACGAGCGCCGATTGCGTGATCCGGCGCTGCTTCTCCTCATCGACCGCATCGGACGGGCCGCCGTCATTGCTTCTCTGCACTGCCCGCGTCTTGACCTCGACGAACACCACGCGCTCCTTGCCCCATGAAGCGATAATGTCGATCTCACCGTAATGCGTATGCATCGACTGCTCTAGAAGCGTGTAGCCGCAACGACGCAAGTACTCCGCTGCCAATCGTTCCCCGTAATCCCCAAGCGATTCCTCCGCCATCTGCAACGGATAAGGCCGAGACAATCGCCATCGCGTGCGCCATTGATGCATCGCATCGCGGCAAGCACTTAGCCCCCTTCGAAATCCCTCCATCGCATTGGCCTTGTCCATCGCCTCCCTCCCTGGCTGTCGGTCCTCTCGATGTCTAGCGCGATTCCTCGCGCACCCAGACCTTGATCGTTTGCGGTGGCACGCGCAAATCCAGCGCAGACCGCTCGGCTCCAAGCATCGAATCCTGCCCATCCACGCCGCGCTCGTGGTCGATGCGCACACCATCGCAGATCAGCTTCCAATCGCCCGGCGGCAACACGATGTCCTGAAATGTCCCCTCGGCCTCGCCGGTGTTGATCAGCACCAATATCTTCTCGGCCACGATGTAGCCAAGCAAATGCGCATCCTCGGGCAACAACCAACGGTAGTACCCTTCTGCCGGTTTCTCGCCCAAACGGAAGAGCTTGCCCAGCGAACTGCGCCGCAGCGCGATCCAGCCTTGCCAGTACGCGTGCATGGCCCGCGTGTCGCAATTGCCTCGAGCCGGTTCCGGCGGTCGGCCCACATCGTCCCAAACAAAGAGGTTCGGGATGCGCATGTTGTAGGTGTCGCTTTTGCCGTGAAACGCCAACGGTCCCTTCGCCGTCCGTTTAGTGATCTCCGCCAATCCTGCCGAGCCTTTGCTTCGCATGAACTCCGTTCCGCCGTGCAAAACGATCGGCCCGAGCGACGTGAACAACAGCCCGGCGGCCATGCGATATGGGCCTTCGTCGACACCAAAACGACCATCCCAATCGCGCTGCGCGAACTGGTCGGCGAGCGTCCAATTGTCGTGGATGTCGAGGTAATTGATCCCCATGTTGGGGTGCGCTTCGTCGGGGTAGTCATTGAGCAATCCACGCATGGCCGCTTCGCGCATGCCGCTATCCCCTCCCGCAAAGCCGCGCGATGTTCTCTTGTCGACGGGATTCGAAACCGGACCTTTGAAGGCGTTCCGGGCATCGTCCTGAAAGAAGGTGATCGGCGAGTCCTTCTTGTACCAACCCCACTCGGGGGATTGCGCGACCTCGGGATCGCTCGGTGCAATCCAGGGTTCGCCATACACGATGACGTCGTCACCCAGTTCGGCCTTGAGTTTGATCAAGGTCTGTTTATCGATTTGTCCCGCCAGATCGATTCGAAACCCATCGATCCCGAACTCATCGATCAAGCTGCGGCATTGGTCGATCAGCCAGCGCTGGACCATCGGTCGCTGCTCGAACTTGACCTCATTGCCGTACGGTCCGATGTGACGCAGGGACTCATCGGTCCGATAGTAGTAGTCGGTGTCGATGGCTCCGAAATGGAAAAGGTTTTCGCGGCCATCCATGTTCTCCCCAGTGTGATTGGGGACGATGTCGACAATCACCGCCATCCCGGCTTCATGGAAGCGCGCGACCATATCGCGAAACTGGTCGCGTTCCTCTCCATGGTCGGTTCCGCCGATTCGGTAGCGGCTCTCCATCGCGAACGCATGCGTCGTTCGGTATCCCCAGTCGTAATTCTCGCTCGCGATCCCATGCTCTTGCATGAACGGATCGTTGGCGAATGCGGCACTCCATTCGTCATCGGGATAGTGCAAGTACTCTTGCACAGGCATCAAGTGAACGACGTTCACCCCCAACCGTTTCAAGTGATCGAAGCCGATCGGCTCGCCGCGAGCGTTCTTCAAACCCGTCACCGACATTCCCGCAAATGTGCCTCGCAAGGATTCAGCGATTGGCAGTTCGCTGGTGAAGTCTTGCACGTGGACTTCGTACGCGATGACATCCTCCATCCGAGGGCGGCCTCGCTGCAGCGGAGGCGCCGGTTTTGTGGCTCTCCAAACACGCGATTTGCCAAAGCTGTCGACGCTTACCCGCGCGTAAGGATCGCTGATGTGAACGGGATGCGTTTCGTAGAATCGATCGCCGACATCCGACGGACCGTGGACGGTGAAGTCGTAGTACACGCCATGCAAATCGCCCGATACGATCGACTCCCAAACGCCGTGTCCGATCAATCGCATATCGATCGTCTTGAACGCTTTCCCAGGAGAATCGTTGGCATCGCGATAGAGATATAGGCCGACGCGTTCCGCGCGCGGTGCAAAGATCCGAAACGTTGTCGAGACGCCATTCGGGGCCACTTCGGCCCCCAGTTGAGCGGCGGAATACAACGTGCGGTACCAACCATCGCGCCGGCAAAATGCAGTGCGGCGCAACGGCATGCATTCGAGATAATAAACGCGGCGAGGATCGATCTCCTCGGCCAAGCAGACCAGACTCTCGGACGAAGTGATCGGCAAGATCTGATCGATCGCAATGACGCGTCCATCGCTCCGCGTGACGCGATAGTCTTCGCGTAACAAGCTTCGAATGGCATCATCGCCACTCAACTTCATCCAAAGCGTGTTGCTCGTGCGAATCTCGGCGCGAAGCCGGACCGGGGCAATGCCCGCAGCGAACACCAGGTTGCCCGATTCGCGATTGGTAGCCGATTCCGGCGGCTGCATCCACTGGCCATCATCCACCCGAAATTTGAACGGCGTCGACGGCGGGATGACTTCGTAGTTGGCATTGGGAATCGCCAGCGTCCAACACCCCTTTTCCACGTCGTGTTGCAACTGCCAACGCGACTCCTCCATGTCTTGCGACCAACCTCGAAACGGCCCGGTCAGAACGACCCGTTTGGGCTGCGGCGCCGAATAGAGCTCTGGCACAAACAGGAACCAACTTGTATTGCCGCGCTGTGCGTAGCCTTGCAGCCGTTCTTCCGAAGTGAACGTCGGGGATGCGTTGCCTTCGTCGTCGTTGGCGGATCCAGTCGATGGAAGCAAACCCAAGGTCATGGAAACTCCGATGAGCCATACAAAAGACATCAGCCGAACGATCGACGGCCTTGCATCGCCGCAGGTCGGATGTCGACCATCCAGTCTAGATGCGATGGGATCGGTTGGAAGTCGCAAGAAACGATTCGCGGGGGGACAAAACCAATTCTGCATGGATTCTTCAGACGCGACCGGAGGCCGGGGCAGGAGTTGTCGAAGCGGGTTTGTGATGTTCTTCGGTGGACTTGCCTCGGTTTCGCAGGCTATCGAAGTACATCAGCTTATGGTCGAGGTAGCTCTCGCAAAATGCAACCGCTTCCCGATAGAACGGGATGCACGTGCCATCGGCGATCTCCGGCGAGAGAAGCCATTCCAAATGCGCATCGAGCGCAGCGGAGCGTCCGATGCGATGGCAATTCTCTCGGAACTCGACCATGGCCCGCTCCACCGCGCGGAATCGGCCTCCGATTGGCAATGCCGAGTACTCTCCTTTGGGATTGGTCCAGATCGCAGTCCAAGCTTTGCCTTGAGAGTAAAACCGTTTGAGCCAAAAGGCGGAAAGGTCCGACTCGGGGACTTCGGGAGCGGTCAGGATGGCCGCTCTGGCATACATCATTTCCTTTTCCACCAGTTCGGGTTCCTCGCGCCAGCGCTGGATCAACCGCGCGTCGACGCGATTCCAATTGCCATCCGGAAACAAGAACCGATCGACGAAGATTTCATGCTGAAATGACATGCTGCGCAGTTGCGGGAACTCGCAGTAGATGGTCATTTCCGAGAGAGTGCTTGCCTCGTGCTCGTTGTCCCGAATTTTGTTCTTGAACGTCACTGGATCGGAGAGCGCGTGCTCGATGTCCGGAGCGAAGGGCATCGTGGCGGCGTGGGTGATCTCGTGGAGATAGTACAAGTCCTGGACGAGCGCGTTGTCGTAGGTCCTCAATTGGATCCCGCCCCACCATGGCGAGAAATGAGGGGCCTCGACATATTCGGTGTGCTCTTTGCCGGAGGCATCGCTGCGGCGCACAAAGGCATCGGTAGGGCGATAAAAGAACCGGGGCCGGCGAGCGAACCGTGCAATGACATCGCGTACCAGCCCCCCCTCATCGAACGAGTTGCGAAGGGTTTCGGTTTGCAACAATTCTTCGCGGATAAAGCTGCAGCAGTCCTTGGCTGCCGGCATCTTGACGATCTCTCGCATGACGATGGCTCCTATTCGATTCGCTCGTAGTACCGGGCGGAAACCTGAGGATTCAAACGCGGGTCGATATGGTGCGCCATCCGAGCGGTCAAGCAAACGCGGACCAGCGGATCTTCTGACGGCCCGCGCAACAAGAACTGTTCCAGTGGCGTTCTGGGCTCCGATGGCGGTCCGATGGCCAACAGCACGATGTCCGCCGGACGCAGGGACAAACCCAATTGCTCCCGTAGTTCATCAATAACCAATTGTTGCACCGGAGCGTATCGCCGCGGCAGCTCATGCACGCTGTAGCGTTTCATGAACTCGGTACCGATGGCCAGCGAGGAGATGTTCTTGAACCATTTGTTGCCAAACAAACCCAAGTACTCGCGGCGCGAGAACATGCCTCCGATGCGATGGTAGTAAACCCCAGCGGGTTTGCTCAGCGAAAAGAACACCGCAGGGATGTTGGGGGAATCGGCACGCAGCGTGAAGGCATGAGGAACGCAACCGACATAGGACAGATCGAGCATCAGTTCGGCGGTGGGTTGGCGCTGGTACAGCTGAAGTGCAAAAGCATCGAATTCCGCCCACACGCAACCGTCGATGGCCGAAGGTTGGCTGACGTAAAACTGGTCGCGAGGTCCCACGTGCTCGATGGCCTGTTGCCAGCGACAGCGGGAGTGGGTCAGCGTCCGGATGCCTGCGGCCCGCGCGTAGGCCCCAAATCCTTCGTACTCTCCCTCGAATACGTGCAACGTCGGTTCAAAGCCTTCGACGCGAGCGCGAGCACCAAAATCGTGGATGGCTTCACGCAATCCCTCGCTCGCACCGGCGGTCGGATAGCGAAAGGGAAACGCCGACAGATCCCACTGCAGAATCGACTGCGTCCACTCGATAAATCGCTCAAAGAAAGCGAGATGCACGGCGTCTTGCTTTTGCGTCCAGGCCTCGCGAAAAAGTCGATGGTAACCCTCGCGACCTTCTCCTGAGGATGCATCGAGAACCGCGTCGATGGTTTGCTCAGTTTCCGGCATCACCAGCGCATACACGATCTTGGAAACGCCGGAGTCTGCAAGCAGTTGCTGCAAGGAGTTGGACTCATTCATGCCGAAGTCGACCGCGAAGGAGAGAGGATGCGGAGCCGGCCTCGTGCAAGGCCAACGTGTCCTGGATCCATTGTATCCAGAGCCGCGATGCCAGGGATGCGGCTCGTTCAGGGGGGCCCAGCACCCCAAATCGTCGGATATCTTTGAAGAGACCGGAAAGACAGGGCTGGTTCGCGTTTCCCGAGGCTGGCAACCGCGGGGCCGCCGGTCCTGATTGCAACAGGCCGTTACACAGACGTTACAGCGCTGCGGGACCCAAGGGGTTGAAATGGGATGCACCGGGAGTCGATCCGGACTCCTTGGTGGCCATTCCCAGTCCACTCGGTCGTTCTCTAGGAGAAGAAAATGGTTCGAATGCTTTACAGTTTTTACACGCTCATCACACTCGGATTCGGAACGGTTGCTCTCGCGGCAGATCCGCCCAGCCAGTCCCCAGATCCCGCAGCCATCGATCCCGCTGCCGTCGAAGGCACATGGAACATCGTTGGAAACGGAACGCCGGGCAAGCTCGAGATTCAAGTCGATGCCCAGGGGCGGGTCACGGGCTCGATCTACCGGCAACCCATCGAAGGGCGATTCGATGCGCAAAACGGGACGTTGGTATTCGATCGGCTAAAGCCCAATGCGCGTTTGACTCCCCTCCAACGTTGGGAGGGACGCTTGATCGCAACCTCCAGGGAACCGAGCGAAACGTCCGCGACCTACTTTTTGAAGGGCTCCTTCAAATCGGTGGCGGGTCCAGATTTTGGACGCGATGGAGTGGACTACGCATGGGAGGGGCAATCGGTCCAACGCCCAGCCCTCGTTGCGGACATGAAACAATTGCAAGGGGATTGGATTCTCAGGAGCGTGACGCCGTGCAACGATCGCAGCGTCACGTTGCCGGAATCCCTGTTGCAGCAGCTCGGGCAAACCCGCTCTCCCGCCACCTCGTCTTGGCAGATCCGCGACAATCAAATCGTCGTCGATGGCAACGTCGTTGCGACGATCACGAACGATGTGGCTCTTCCCGATCTGAAGAGCAAAATTGGTTTCCGCGATTATCGGCTAATGCTGTTGACACTTCCCAGTGGCAAGGGTTTTTTCTGCAGTTACGCGATCGGCCCAGACAAGGTTGAAATCGCTTACCCGATCGCCACCAGTTGCCATCGAGGCTCCGGTCAGATTCTTTATTTGCAGCGATCGCCAGAACCGGCCAACCGCTAACATGAAACGGTCGGCACGCAGGGTAAATCGCCAAATCGATGCATGCGCTAACTACGCATGCACTTCGAAGCCGGCGCGATAGCTTTTGGTCAGCCAAGCATTCGCGTCGGAATGGTTGGTGAATGTCAGCTTGGCGGCATCCCACTGCAATGTTTTTCCTGGCAATCGGGCTGCGATGTTTCCTAGTTGCACGGTCTCGGTCAAAGGACCTGCAACTTCAAACCCGTCGGTCGTCTTCTTGCCCGCAAGCACCGCGTCGACCCAATCATGCCAGTGATTGGTCCCAGAGATATCGGGCATCTTGTAGTCTTGAAAGCGTTGCACAGGATACAGTTGGGGCATGCCCACGTGGGGCAGCACCATCGATCCAGCTTCTCCGACAAACACCGACCCCGCTCCGGGCAACTCGGTGCCATCGGGCAAGTTCGCCAGTTCGCGGGGTGGCTTGAGCCCGCCATCGCGCCAGATGACCGGCAACTCCGCCCCGAGGGTGTAGCGCGTCCCTGGAAAGGTATACGTGATGGTCTCTGGGCCCGGCCACACTTCGCGCGTCGTGCCATCATTGCTGCCGACGATCGACTTCGGTGCAGTCAGTTGTAATGCGCCGAAGACCGGATCGAGGATATGGCAACCGAAATCCCCGAGGGCCCCCGATCCGAAGTCTTGCCAATCGCGCCATTTGAACGGGTGATAAACATCGGGTGCAAAGGGACGTTCGGGCGCGGCGCCCAGCCATAGATTCCAATCGACTCCAGCCGGAACATCGGCCGGTGCAGGGCGATCGGTGCGCTGGCAGTATTGGCGGCCTTGCACGCCCACCCAGGACTGGACTTCTCGCACTTTGCCGATGGCGCCGTCTTGGATTAGACGAACCCCCAATCGGTATTCTTTGGCGGAGTGAATCTGGTTGCCCATTTGCGTCGTGAGGTTGCGTTTTTCCGCGAGCAACCGCAGTTGGCGCGCTTCCCACACCGTATGGGTTAGCGGCTTTTGGCAATAGATGTGCTTGCCTTGCGACATCGCCAGCGATGCCACCGGGGCATGCATGTGATCGGGAGTCGATACGATGACAGCATCGCATCGGTCTGCCAATTGGCGGAGCATCTCGCGGTAATCGGCAAAATGAGGCACCTCGGGAAACGCTTTGTCGGCTTGATCGAAGCGATTGCGATCGATATCGCAGAATCCGACGAACTGAACGCTCTTGTGCGATCCAACGTTCGATAGATCCGCCCATCCCATGCCGTTGACACCAACGACGGCCACTTGCAGTTGCTTGGCCATGGTCGATGCCCGAACAAATGCCGGGGCGCCGATCAGACTCATGCCTGCCGCTCCAGCAGAGGCTTGAAGGCTGCGAGCGAGAAAGGAACGACGAGAAGGGGAATGGGGTGCGGTCATGAGAGAGGGCTCCGTTCCGAAAGGAGAAGGATCGAGGCGGGAAGGGGAGGGGAAAGCGGCGGGGCGAGCCAAAGCCCTTGTACTATACCAAGTCCGACGGCAGGGCGGAGAATTCGAGCAACGAGCGGCGAGCCGCGTTCAAGCCGCCTTGGCAACGCGCGGGACTTGCAGTCCGAAGAGCCCGAAGATTTCTTGCTGATTGAGGCCGAGGTTGCCCGGCGTACCGGTTTCGGCGAACAGCGTCTGCAAAAGCAATCTTTTTTGCTCCAAGACTTCGTCGATCCGCTGCTCGATCGTTTCGACCGCCATCATGCGGGTGACCGTCACGGCTTGTTTGACCCCGAGTCGGTGGGCCCGATTGATGGCTTGGTCTTCCACCGCCGGATTCCACCATCGATCGAAGAGAAACACGTAGTGGCAGAACTGGAGATTCAGCCCTACCGCGCCCGCGCCATAGCTCATCAAGATGACGTTGCACTTGGGGTCGTTGCGAAAGCGATCGATCACCCCATCCCGTTTGTTGGATGCGACCCGGCCGGAGTACTGAACCGGTTGGAACCGCGCCAATTTCTCTTGGAGCACATCCAGGGTTTCTACCCATTGACTAAAGACAATCGCTTTTTGACCGCTGGCCGCGATCTCTTCGATGTCGGCTTCCAAACGTTCCAGTTTGCTGCTGGCGCCCGTGACGGGATCGAAGTTGCAGATTTGCTTGAGTCGCAACACCAACTCGAACACATGCTGCACCGTGATCGATTCCCCCAGGTCGGCGAGGTGGACGATGCCTTCTTCTTCCGCTGCGCGATAGCTGGCGCGCTGCTCGGGAGATAGATCGAGATCGGCGTTGCGGAATAGCTTGGGAGGCATATCCGCCAAGACCTTGTCTTTGGTGCGGCGCAAGATGTGATCGCGGGTGGCTTTGCCGAGCGATTTCAAGTGCATGTCATCGCGCAGCGTACCGGGCGCGAGGAATTCAAAAATGCTGACCAGATCTTCGATGGAGTTTTCGATCGGAGTGCCGGTGAGCGCCCAGGAACGATCGCGCGGAATCGATCGCACCACTTCGCTGGTGGTGCTGTTGCGGTTCTTGATGCGTTGGGCTTCGTCCAGCACCACCAAATCGAAGTGCAGCGATTCGTCATCGATGATGCTGCTATCGCGAAGCATCAGTTCGTAGTTCGCAATCTTGACGGGGGCTTGCGGATTGGACCATACCCACGCCCGCTTCGAGGAATCCCCTTCGATGACGGCGACGGGAATCTCCGGCGCCCATTGTCGGAACTCTCGAACCCAGTTGGTGACCAGCGGCTTGGGGCAGATCAACAACGCATCGCGCATCTCCCCTGAGAGCAACAGCATGCGAATCGCCGTGATGGCTTGCATGGTTTTCCCAAGTCCCATTTCGTCGGCCAAGATGGCGGAGGAGCGGGCGAACAAAAACGCAATGCCTTCCATTTGGTAAGGGAAGGGTTGGAATGGGAAGGTGAGCTTCGCGGACTGAACGATCGTCTCAAGCGGTGGTTGCAGCAAGTAGTACAGGCGATCTTCGAGACGCACCAGATCCTTGGGCGGCTGCAAGCGCGTGATGCGAGGCGGCGCTTTCGCTGGGTCGGCGACGCGAGCGCGTTCCGACGGTGCAGTCGCTTGCCCGTCGCGCGGTGCGGCAGCCGCCGGAGGGGATGCGGGCAACCACGCAGGAGACTCGGGAAACGAGAATCCCAGGGTCTTGGGAAGGGGTTGCGAAAGCTGAATGGTCAAGACCTTGGGCGCTAGGTTCGGCGATTGCCAATCGCCGAACGGATCCGCCGTGCGCACCCAATGCATGGCATCGTCCGCGTCGAAGCGATCCTCGCGTCCTTCTTCGCGATCGAACGGCGCGGCGTGAAACGGTGCAGTCGATGAAGCGGATGGCCAAGCTGCAAAAGAAATCGGCGCGCTGTCCAGGAACGACTGCGATTGAACGCTTACCGGATGCATAGCTACCGAGTCGTTTGCGGTGGGCAAAGCATCCATGTCAGGCTGCCTTGCTGCGCGGATGGGCTTCGGCGAGCGCTTCGACGATGCGTCCAAAGGGCTCGTTCAAATCGAGCGATGCAGCCGTGCCATCGATCAGCAGATCCAGGGCCTTGGTATCGGAAGCATACGATTGCAACCAACGGACCGTCGCATCATGCACCGCTCGCGTTGCGTATTCGGAGGAGTCGCGAGTTTGGCTGGGAATCGCAAAGCCCGTTTCCTTTTCGCTCGACTCGAGTTCCGTTCGTTCGAGCCAGAAGATCGGCGCGTCGATCCAGTGCCGAACCGCAAGGACAGCAGGCGTGTCGGTGAGCACCAGTTTGGGTTGGACCTTGGCTTTGCTCAGCAGAGCTCGAGCGATTTGCTCCCCGCACAGAAACTCGTCCAACGTTGCGCCGAAGAGTATCTGCTGCGCACGGCTGGGCATCAGGGGCAGCGTGCAATGAAATTCCATCGGCCGCGCCAACTCATTGATGACCAAGAACCCACCGAAGTAGCCATGCGGAGCGCGATGGCGAACGGTGAGAAAGCCGATGGGGCGAGTCCCCTTGCCGTGAGATGCTTCCATGCGTGGTCGATTCAAGAGGTGTGAGTGCTAGAGATAAAGTCTTCGTGCCGGTCGTCGAATCGTCGGGCGATGCGGTTCGCATCGTTGCCGTTCTCAGGGATGGTCCTAATGGCACCCGGATGCTCGCATTCCTCAATGGATCCTCCGCAAGCCTCCGTGGCGGTTTCCCATCTCCAAGTTCGCTTCTCAGTCCGCGCTGTTTTGGCGCGTTGCAGTTTTGACGCATTGCACGAGCCGATCGCAGAAACGATTTAGCCCCGTGCAGTGGATTAGCCCCGTGCAGTGGACCGAGTGTCCGATATCCGCGGGCCGGGTGTCCATCGCCGGTATCCTTGCTTCGACGTGTGAAGAAATTCAATCCACATCAATTCGTTACAGCCGGAATTCTCGCTCCAAATCGCCCAGTTCGCCGCGATTGCTCATCATGGTGTCGAACAGGCTCGGTTTTGCGCGGTTGCAAAACGTTAGACTTTTAGGGGGAGTGCAAGCTATACTACAAGGCGTCGACCGGCGGCCAGGGCGTCGAGCGACGACTTGGCGTCCCCATTCGCCCTCATTCTTTCGCGCAGGTCACCATGTCCAACGATCCAGGCCCATTCTCCCCGGTGTTCTCTATCAACGTCTCGGCGGATGCTGGCAATTCGAACGCTGCCCCTCGCGAAGGTGCTCCCCTGCCCAAGGAACGCGTCGACATCGGCGTGACGCTGGTTGCACTGACTCGACAAATGCTCGAGATGCAAAATCGGCAGAACCAAGTCATGGAGCAGTTGCTGCAAGTTAGCAAGCAAGTGCTTCAAAACACGACGCAAGCCAACACCCAGCGTCAAAGCGAACTCAATCAATGGCGCAATGCTCACCCTGAGTTGGTGCAATCCTGCCGTTCCGCGCTGGAAACGCTCTCCGCCGTGCAGACCGAGTTTCTGCAGAAAATGGCCGATGAAGTCGAAGCATCGAAGGAGGAACTCTCCGAGAGCGAGTACATGTTCTCGGACTTCCTCGACCGCTACGGCCCTAGGATGGCACACCTGAACGGGGTGCTTCAAGTCCTCAATCACTTGTGCGGCTAACGGTCCGTTCAACAATCTGAATCTGCGAGCACAATCGGAGCCGCGTCGCGCTCGCCGCAGGTTCCGGGGTGTGGAACCTTCTGCTCGCGCGATGCAGCGCCTTGTTTTCAGCAGTTCATGGAGGTGGGATGGGGCTTCTCCCCTTTCCTTGTCTGTCCCTCTCCATCGACCTTGCTTCCTGCCACCCCTGTGTGCCTTGCATGCGGTCGAGTCAGTCTGTAACTTCCGCCAAGGGACTTCCAATTCCTGAGGTTTGCTAAAGCATCCGCGACCGATCTGCCGAGCATGACGGTAGCGATTGTAGGGATTGTACGCAGTGCAAGCTTGAGTGTTTGCCAGCAATCCTAATGGCACTCTACGAGGGGACGACTATGGACCGCGCTTCGCACACCCGACGGCACGCACGATGGCTGCTCAGTTGTTTGCTTCTCACCTCCATGTCGACGGGTTGCACGCAAACGGGATGGAAGAACCCGATTTGGAATCCTACCAAATCCGCCGCATCGACTCCCGCAGCCAACTCCGCGTTCTCCTCGACCACGCAGTCGATGAAGAGCCAGTTCGCTTCCGTCGGGGCTGCCATGTCGTCGGCGTACACAAAGACCAAGACCGCGATTACATCGCCGTTCTCGCCAGCCTCATCCACGACCGATACCGAAACCAAAGAACCTACGACGTCCAAGTCGTTGTCCATCGCTCCCGAAGTATTGGTCGCCCAAGGCAACTACTTCGAATCGCAAGGCAACTACGCCAAAGCATTGGATAGCTATAGCCGCGCTTTGGAAGCCGAATCGAACAACTCCGCAGCGCTGATGAGCTTGGCTCGATTGTATGACAAGCAAGGAGACTCGCCCCGTTCGACCGAGTACTATCGCAAAGCGATCGCCGCAACGCCTGCGAGCGCCGACCCGCATGCTGAGCTGGGATCGGTACTGGCCCGCAATGGAGACTTGAAGGGGGCTCAGGACGAACTGCAGAAAGCGGTTCAAATGCAACCCAAGAATAGTGCCTATCGCTCGTCGTTGGCCGGTGTGCTGCTCGATTCGGGCAACGCCGATGCAGCGTTGCAGCAGCTCGGCGAAGTCGAAGCTCCGGCGATGGCTCAGTACCAAATGGCCTACCTGCATTTCCATCGCAAGAACATCCCCGCCACGCAGCAACACTTGCAGCAAGCCTTGCAAATCGATCCGAATCTGAAGCCAGCCCGCGATTTGTTGGCCAGCATCGGCGGTGGTCAAAACGTTCAGCAATGGGTCCAACAGGGACAGCAAGTAGGCCAGCAAGCCATGGGCATCTACCAACAAACCAGTGCGCTGACCAACAACGTTCTGCAAACCGTTGGCAGCGTACCACCATCTGTCGGAGCACACACACCTCCCGCAGGGACCATGACTGCGTTGCCCGCGCCGATCGTGCACGCACCCTCGACCTTGGCCCCCGCTGCCAATACTTACGTCGCTCCGGTCCAATCGGCACCGCCTGCGGCACCGGTCCCATCCGGGTCTGCCTCGGGACCGTACTCGCCGTTCCCACCGACTACCAACGGCACCGTGTATCGCTAGATCGCTGTGTCGCGAACAGTCTGTTGACGGAACAGAACCTCAAGCCAAGCCAAGTGCTGCAGGACGATTGCCTCAAAGGGAAGGATCGCGTCGAAGGCGACGAGCCATAGGCATGGCACCGGCGGCAGCCAAGCAGCACAGCGCGAGCGAGGATGGCTCCGGGACACCTGTGTGGGTTTGAATGAAGTTCTGAAAGGACGAGACGCGCGTCATTCCGCTGACCGCGCCATAGCCAAAGAGCAAGGTGCTATCTCCGGACTTGCCCGTCCAATTGCGTTGGCTGTCCACAAACGAGTGGATACCGGCTACATACCATTGGCCACCTTCTTGAATGAACGCGCCACCGCCGCTGTCGCCCGATGCGAGATGGTACTCCAAGGAAGTCGTCGCCGACGTTCCGAGCGTGTTGAATTTGCCCGTTGAATCGAACGACGTGGGCGCGTCAAAATCGGTTATCAACACCGCGTTCATTGCACCGACCTGCCCCGAAGGTCCGTTATCAAAACTGTAGAATCCATCGACGGTGTTGGTTCCGCCTCGCAAAGTTCCGGGATTGGCTGCGACTCCGGTCGACCCAACGCCGGTCGCGCCGTATCCGACCATCGAAATCGTCGCCCCCAGTTCGTTGGTTCCTTGGTAAATCGGAATGGGAGCGACACCGACCACATTAGTCGTCAGACGCATCAACGCGATGTCGAAGCCATAGTTGATGTCGTTTCCATTCGCCAAGAACTGCGGGTGCATGATCGATTCCGCCACGGAATAGGTTTTCCCACCGACCGTGAAGTTCGCGGGTGCCACGTGCCCAGCGGTCAATACCCAGTTGGGCGCGATCAATACACCCGAGGCGCCGCCGACCTTGCCCACGGCAGCGAGCTGCGCACCATGCGCGGTGTACAAAGAGTCGCTGACGCCGTCCAAAATCATTCCAGCGCGCAGGGGGCTGGCAACGCCACCGCAGAAGCCCAGCAGGCACATCGCCAATGCAATTCTAAACACCATAGCTACGAATCACCGGGGGTTAACGCCGCATACATCGAATGTCGAATATGATCGCTTTCTCGGGAAAACACAAACGGAATCCCAGGCGACCTGGCCATGTTCGATTTCGGTTGTACTCGGAATCACTCCGCGTCTATACTGGGACCTACGCAGTCTCCCACTGCGTGAATCTCTTCTCTTGCCCCCCACCCCTTGATCCGAGATGCCTCATCCCGGTTGGCGGACAGATCGACTGTCCCCAATTGGATTGTTTGCCATCGCCCCCACGCGTTGGCATCTCTCCGACGGTATCTTTCGCAACAACGATGACTGGCTCCGAAAGCGATCGATTTCGATCGAAGTCCAAATCCACCGACGAAGTTCTTTCGATCGCAGAGGAGATGCTGCGCGAAAAGCAGCCGGCTTCCGTGTCGACGGATGGCCCGCGGCCCGTGATCGATTTCGCGACGTTGCAACGCATGAGCCTCGATGAGTTGGGTGAGATCGCAACGATCGAAAAAATCTCGAATTGGAATGAACTCGATCGGCAAGAGCTGGTCTTTCAGATCTTGCGAGCCCGCATGCAATCCTCGGGCATGATGATCGGAGAGGGGACGCTCGAAGTACTGACCGATGGATTCGGTTTCTTGCGAAGCACCAGCCACCATTACGTGGCTTGCCCAGATGACATCTATGTGTCCCCTTCGCAGATTCGGCGCTTCGGATTGACCACCGGCATGACCATCTCGGGGCAGATTCGTCCGCCCAAGGAAAACGAGCGGTACTTCGCACTGCTACGCGTAGAAGCCATCAACCATCGCAACCCCAACGAAGTCCGCAGCCGTAAACCGTTCGATTCGCTCACGCCGTTGCATCCCAAGCAGCGCATCATCATGGAGAACGATCCGCACGACTTGAGCACGCGCGTGATCGACTTGATCACCCCCATCGGCTTCGGTCAACGCGGTTTAATCGTCTCGCCGCCGCGCGCGGGCAAGACCGTGATGCTGCAGAAGATGGCTCGGGCCGTGTTGCACAACTATCCAAACGCATACGTCTTCATGCTGTTGGTGGACGAACGGCCCGAAGAAGTCACCGACATGCAGCGCGAAGTTCGCGGCCCCAAATGCGAAGTGGTCAGCAGCACCTTCGATGAGCCTGCAGTTCGGCACATCCAAGTCAGCCAGATGGTTTTGGAAAAATCCAAACGCTTGGTCGAAGATGGCATCGATGTGGTTATCTTCTTGGACTCGATCACACGCCTAGCTCGGGCTTGGAACGGCGAATGCATCCAAAGCGGCAAAACGCTCACCGGGGGGTTGGATGCCAACGCCATGCAAAAGCCCAAAGCCTTCTTTGGAGCGGCGCGAAAAGTGGAAGAAGGTGGCTCGCTGACGATCCTCGCTACGGCCTTGGTCGGCACGGGTAGCCGAATGGACGACGTGATCTTTGAAGAGTTCAAAGGAACCGGCAACCTCGAGATTGTTCTCGATCGCTCTTTGGTCGACCGTCGGATTTGGCCAGCGATCGACATCTACCAGTCGGGCACGCGCCGCGAAGAAGCATTGCTCGATCCTGCGGAGTACCAACGCATCGGCCTGTTGCGCAAAGCGCTTGCGGGGCAGAATTCACCGGACGCGATGGAGCAACTGGTGAATCGATTGCAAAAGACTCGAAACAACGCCGAGTTCCTGCTGAGTTTGCGCGGCTAAGTCGCAGCGCGGCTGGCTCGTCACGGTTTCGTGCGGATTGCGGTCAAAACCACCTTCGCGCCATGCTCCATGCTATGGGGCATCGAATAGGTTTTGGCGTGGAGTCGACAAGACCCGCGAAACGTACGAAAATAGCCTCATCGACGGTGTTCCTTACCTCCTTCAAACTGTTCCCAAGACTCAAGGCCCCGAAGCGCCTATGCCCAAGGAAATTTCTGCCAATTCACCCGGTGCTGATCTGCCCTCGAACCTTTCGATCGGGATCGCTGTCTCCAAGTACAACGACAACATCACCGGCAAGCTGAAGACCGCTGCGATCGAGACGCTGATAGCGGGAGGTGTTTCGCGCCAAAACATTTTGGTGGTCAACGTTCCGGGGGCTTGGGAACTGCCGTTCGCCACGCAGCGGCTGTTGAGCAATCGCTCCATCGGCGGTGTGATCGCGTTGGGCGCGGTGATCAAGGGAGAGACCTCGCACGATCAGCACATCAACCGCTCGGTCAGCCATGCCCTGATGCAGTTGTCGCTCGATCACAACAAACCGATTGCCTTTGGAGTCTTGACCGTCAACTCGCTCGAGCAAGCCATTCATCGCAGCGGTGGCAATCACGGCAACAAAGGTGAGGAATGCGCCTCCGCGATCTTGGAATGCTTGCGACTCGGGACGGCGCTCGACCAGATCCCTCTCGATTCGAACGAATCGGAGTGACGTCGCCGCCATCGCCCGACACGTCCTCTGGGGCGGGTGCACCGAAATCCAACCGCGAGGGATTGAGCGTTCGAGATTGGGTGACATTGCTGTCGTTAGCGGCGATCCAGTTTTTGAACATCCTCGACTTCATTATCGTGATGCCATTGGGCCCTCGGTTCCTCGACGAGTTGGGGATCACGGCCAAGCAATTTGGCTATGTCGTCGCGATCTATGGATATGCATCGTTTGTGGCAGGCATCTTGGCGGCCGGTTGGCTGCATCGCTATGACCGCAAGTGGACCATGTTGTTTTTGTTGGGCTGCTTTGCAGTAAGCACGTTCTACTGCTCCACCGCCATATCGATTGCGGATCTGCTGATTGCACGCGCGGTGGCAGGAGCGTGCGGCGGGTTGATTGGGTCGTTGGTGCTATCGACGGTGAGCGAACTGTTTCCGGAGTCCAAGCGAGGATTCGCCATCGGCGTGGTGATGTCCGCATTTTCGGTCGCATCGATCTTTGGGGTGCCGATGGGGTTGGCCTTGGCGGAGCGTTACACATCCGCGAGGGTGCCATTTTTGATGTTGGCCCTAGCGTGTGCTCCGTTTGCAGTGGCATTGTGGTTTTCGTTGCCGCGGACGGAGGGCCATGAGGACTCGCATGGCGATGGCTATTGGAGGACGTTGTGGGAAACGGTCAAGGCACCAGCGCATCGTTGGGGATTTGCATTCACCATCTTGGTGGTCTTGCAAACGTTTTTGTTGGTGCCGTATTTGGCAACCTATTGCGTCGAGAATCTTGGGTTGCCTACGTCGCGGTTGCAGTGGGTGTACATGATCGGAGGAGCGGCGACACTCCTGTCGAGTCCTTGGATCGGTCGGTTTGCGGATCGCTTTGGCAAGATCTTTGCGTATCGCTGCGTGGTGGCGGCTGCGATCGTACCGACGTTGGTGGTGACGCATGCGCACGGCATCTCGAATGCGATGTGCGTGGCCTTGACCACGGTGTACATGGTCGTGACGTCGTCGAGGATGGTGACGGCGCAAGCGATCTTGTCGAGTGTTCCGGCGCCGCGCTGGCGAACCTCGTTTTTGAGCATGAACGGATCGATCCAGTCGCTGGCGGCGGGGGTTGCGGCCAGCGTTTCCGCGAACATTGTGCGCAAGACCGAAGCAGGACCCTTGGAGAACTTTTGGATCGTCGGTTGGCTCGGCGCAGGCTTCTTTGTATTGAGTTTGTTTCTCTTGCCTCGATTGAAGCCTTACTCGCCCGATTCCGCGGTTTCCAACAACCACGAATTGCATTAACCGCATTGGCTGCCAACGGTTGTCGCGCGTCGCCTAGTATCGTGTTTGCGCCTACCCACGTGCAGCGGGGTTACTGCCGTCGCATCCAACTGGACGACTGACAACCTTTGACGCGGTCCTTTCCGAAGCATGAAAGCGTGCCAAGAACGTGCCTGCACCAATAGCCATGAGCGAGGGTAAGGCGTTCACGGCCAGAGATCCTTCTTGGCTTTCCGCATGCGCTTTGGCGGGTTAGAATTTGAAGGTGGCACTCTTTTTGATCGCTGGAATCGTGCAAAATGACCCGCTCGAAGGGATCGAAAGTTGTACAAGCGTTGCTTGGCAACCAACAAAACAGATTGCAGCGTGTCGAAAAACCAAGGAAAACCACCCTTTCGGGCTCATAGCTCAGTTGGATAGAGCAACGGATTTCTAATCCGTAGGTCGAGTGTTCGAATCACTCTGGGCCTGTTTTTTGGTTCGACCCATGAAAACCATGGTCATTCTGGTCGCATCGCAAACCGCGACCGTGGGCTCCGGTGCCAGGATTCCCGGGGAAGTCCATCCCAGCGCTACGCAAGCTTCAATTTGGAGATATCGCATCCAGATCGGGCAACAAACGCCACGGCATCGATGCCGCCAACGGTTGGGTAGCTTGCTCAAAGGAAAGGCTGCGGGCTCTCACCAACCAAATCAGAGCCCCAATCAGGAATCCTAAACAAACGGTCCATAGCATTGCCAACCACAGCATTGCGAACCGAGAAGATCGTCGCTTCCGGCGAAATGGCATAATGAAACAAAAGTCGGCTATTCGAGTCCGTGGGCACGGCGTGAAACGGTATGAATTATAGCCATTCGCGACATTTTGTCGTGGTCTCGACAGGGGAAAACTGCGGCTTGGTACCGATTTCGCATCGTTGCGATCGACACAAAACGTGCCTGGCACCGGGCGTGTGCGGACGTGTGGCATTCAAGACTGCCTGGCAAAACGTGCCTGGCACCGGGCGTATGGCATTCAAAACGGGAGGACGCGGCTCCTGCCAAGCCTAACCTCGCCTACGCGTACCCAACCGCAGTCTCTGGAAACGAACACCCATGCGACGGTTCGGCAGGAGCCTCTCCCTCCCGGTCATCCGAAAGCGGTCATCCAAACGTGCCTCGGTCCTCTATGCGTGCCTGGCACCGCTCATTGAAACGCGCCGCACTCGGTGCGTACTTCCTTCCATCGCGGGGTTCTTTTCATCAAAAGATTCAAAAACGCGCCTTCTTCGCCACCGCTCGCAGCCATTGCTAACGTCTAGCCAGTAAGCGTCTTGAAAACAAACTTACCGCATCGCCTACGTGCGATCCTCGTCGCCCGACGTAAAGGGGCTCCCTTGTTGGAATTGTTTCAGCCACTCATCTCCGGACCCGTCCTGCCTGCAACCATCTTGCTCGGACTGGTGCTCGTATGGAGCCTCTTCACCATCGTCGTTGGCTATGGGCTGGAGATGCATGGCCATTTGCCCTTTCATCTCGACGTGTCCTTAGCCCACCATCCTGTGTTCCATGCCCTTGGTGATGCGTTGGGATCGGTGGTCCTGACTCCGACCAAATGGCTCAACTTACGAAGCGTCCCCTTGATCCTGTGGTTGAGTGTCTTCGCGCTGACTTGGTGGGCGACCTCGGTCACTTGGTGGTTCACAGTCGATCCGTGGATCGTTGCCAAGCTCGGCCCGTTCGCGAACATCGTACTCATCGCGCGCAACATTGCCTTCGGTTTGCTGCTGACAAAGATCCTCACCGCGCCCATGCAAGGCCTGTTCCGAAACACTCCACAGCTCAACGCAAAATCGCTCGTCGGCGAAGAGGCTGAGATCTGCTCTTACGACGCTACACCGCAGCACGGTCAAGCTAAATTCAAAACCGATGGGGCTCCACTTCTGCTCAATGTGCGTACCGATGGTCCCCATTTGCCAAAAGGAACCCGTGTTTGGATCACCTATTACGATTCCGAGCATCGGGTCTACCTCGTATCACCTACCACTACAGACTCCTTTCCGTCTCCTTTAAACGGTAATGCATCATGAATTTCGTGCTCGCTCAAGCCAATCTTTCACAGTGGGGATTTGGATTGCTGATCCTGTTCGGTTCGATCCTATTGATCGGGATGGCATTCATCGTCGTCGCTAGCAAGTTCTACGTGAAGGTTGGACCCGATGAGGCCATTGTGAAGACCGGCATGGGCGGCATGGCCGTCATCATCGACGGGGGAGCCTTGATCTGGCCGGTGATTCATCGCTACGAAAAAATGGATCTTACCCTCAAGAGCTTTGAGATCGCCCGCGAGGGATCCGAAGGCTTGATCTGCAAAGACAACATCCGGGCCGATATCAAGACCGCCTTTTTCATACGCGTCGACAAGACCGCAGAGGAAATCAAAGAAGTCGCCCAGTCCATCGGATGCAAGCGCGCAAGCCAAGTGGAAACGTTGCGTGAACTGTTCGATGCGAAGTTTTCCGAAGCACTCAAGACTGTTGGCAAGCAGTTTGAGTTCGTCGAGCTTTACGACAAGCGAGACAAATTCAAAAACGAGATTCTCAAGGTGATCGGAACCGACTTGAACGGATACCGGCTGGACGACTGTGCCATCGACTACTTAGAACAAACGCGGCTCGAGCTCTTGAATCCAAACAACATCCTCGACGCAGAGGGAATCAAGAAGATCACCGAGTTGACGTCCACCGAGAAAATCAAGGAGAACCACTTCACACGCGAGCGAGAAAAGACACTGAAGAAGCAGGACGTCGAAGCACAAGAAGCGATTCTCGAACTCGAACGACAACGGATTGAAGCGACCGAGAGGCAGAAGCGAGAGGTTGCCGAGATTCAAGCCCGAGAGCATGCTTCGGCGGCAAAAGTCCAAGAAGAGAATCGACTCGCCGCAGAACGAGCAAAGATCGCTACCGACGAGGAAATCGGCATCGCTACCCAAAACAAAGACCGGACGATCTTGGTCGCTCAACGGAATAAGGAACGCACAGACGCTGTGGAAATCGAGCGCATCGCCCGCGACAAAACGCTCGAGGCTACCGAACGCGAACGTGTCGTCGGACTTGCTATCGTCGAAAAAGAAAAGGCGCTTGAAACAGAGCGCAGAAACATCCAAGAGGTGATTCGCGAGCGCGTGATCGTCGAACGCTCCGTCGTGGAAGAGCAGCAGAAGATCAAAGACGCCGAAGCCTTTGCCGCAGCGGAACGAAACAAGAAAGTCGAAATCACCGCCGCCGAGGCCGCAGCCGAGCAGTCCCTAGTGAAAGAAATCAAAGCTGCCGAGGCAGCTCGCAAAGCCGCAGAGAGCACCGCTGCGATGGTGCGCATCCAAGCCGAAGCGCACCGGGACGAAGCCGAACAGAAATCAGCCGCGACAAAACTCCTCGCAGCCGCAGCCAGTGCCCAGCATGCCGCCGAAGGGTTGGCGGAGGCCCAGGTGTTGCAAGCGAAGGCCGCTGCGAAGCAAGAGCAGGGGCTCGCGGAAGCTCGCGTTCTCCGCGAAAAGTTCACCGCCGAAGCTCAGGGAATCACCGAGAAGGCAAACGCTATGAAGGAACTGGATGCGGTCGGCAAGGACCACGAAGAGTTCAAGCTCCGCCTCGAAAAAGAGAAGCAAATCGAATTGGCTGCGATCGATGCCCAGCAGTCCATCGCGCATAGCCAAGCGGCTGTTCTCGGGGATGCTCTAAAGTCCGCCAAGATCGATATCGTCGGCGGCGATGGCGAGTTCTTTGAACAGATCTCGTCCGCGGTCAAAGGGGGCAAGGCCATCGATCGATTCGTGCTGAACTCGAAGGTCGCCACCGACATCAAGGACACTTTCTTTACCGGCAGCCCAACGCATTTCCAAGAGCAACTGGAACGGCTGCTATCGCAGTTGCATTTGAATTCGGGAGAGATCAAGGATTTGAGCATCGCAGCGCTGATCGCAAAGCTGCTGGCTGGAAACGATGCCCATGGGATGCATTCGCAATTGGGGCAACTGCTGGGAGTCGCAGGCTCTTTAGGCATCGTCGACAAGCCCGTCGGAAGTTTCCTGACCAAGCGATAACCCCCAACCCTCATCATGTCCAACGAAATACTCGCTTCAGGCACCTACGAGGTCCTGCGCAATCGCCTTCGCGAATCCGCGACGGACCTGCGCTCGCGATTCGTCCAACTCCATGCAGCCCGTTCTGCGGTTTTCGGAAACGTCGAAACGCGGCTGCTCTCGACGATGCATGTGACCACGGATCATCACTGCATCCCACGCGATATCTACGCTACGAAGAATCGCGTGTTGCTGGGGTACAATGTTCAGTTCGGGCTCAAGACAGAAATCTCGCCACAGGATGTGCTTGCCATCTATCGGTTTGATGGCGAGCACGCCCATCAGGAATCGCTGGAGCAACTTCTTGACGCGGCATTCTTGCGCGATTTTCAAGAGCTCTTTCGCTATTATCGCAAAGCGACGTTTGCCCGGTTCGTCAGCCTCGGGCCGATTTTGTACATGGTTTTCCAAACCGGAAACAACGCTGGTAACTTCAAAGCATTCAAGTGGGCTGTTCAGGGTGATTCCCTTCGGTACATCGATAACCGGAGCGAGTCGGAGATTCGTCAGCCGCCTCAGCATGAGTTCACGTGGAAACGAGCTACCCGCGACCACCATCGTCCCGGTGCTCATCCCCATATCTCCATCGAAGATCAAGTCTTCGTTGAGTGCGTCCATGGGGACTTGACCATCAAAGTCGAAGACAACACCGAGGATGGGCTGGGGGTCTATCGCGAGCCTGTGGACAGTCTCGACCAAACGCTCGACGATGCGGAAACGCATTACGCCATCCTCGGAAACCTCATTGTGCTAAAGATCCGTCCGTATCAGGAGCGCGATTTCCGATACCTGGTGTTCAGCACGAAGAAATCCATGGCCGAGAGAATCGACAGTATTGGCCAAGCGTGCGTGTTGCTCCCTAGCGATCATGGGATCATCTTTCCAAACGGATTCGTATTGCAAACGGGCCAGTCGAAATTTTTCGATCACAAACTCGCCAATCTCCAGTTCGATCGAATGATTCGCTCCCCCAATGGCGAAGATTTTCTTTACCTGTTCATCCATCCCGAGGACGGTGTTACCCTGCAATTGCGATACAACCTCATCCGGCAGGAGGTCGACACGCCTTTGATTTGCCACGGTCAAGCGTTCTTCGACAACGGGCAGATGCTGAGCATGAGAGCAGGCGAAATCGCTCAGAAGCATCACGCCATCCAAATCTGGCAAACACCGTTCGCAGGATCCGATTTCCAACCGGCCGTTCAATCGGAATCCTTGCTCTACAAAATCGGCAATCGCGATTTGGTGCGAGGCATGGCGGAGTGTCAGGAACTGCTGACTCTCATCGATAAAGACGAGTCCTTTGCTGATTTGTATGCCGATCTAGCGAAACGCGCGACGAATATCCTAGATACTTATTTCTGGCTGGACCGCGAAGAGGCCTTCACGCTATCCGCGCCGATCCAGCAGATCCGGGAAGCGGCAAACGCTGCGGTCGACGAATATGAAAAGGTAACGCGAGTCCGGAACGAAACCGCCACTGCCCTCGAAAAGACCGAAAGCGACACGGTCGAATTGCTCAAGGCAATCGAACGGACGCGATTCGAAGAAGTCGCAGACTTTGTCCAACTGCTTTCTAAAGTGCGAACCCAACGCGGAGTCGCGATGCAATTGCGAGAACTGCGATACATCGATGCGGACCGGGTTTCGCGTATCGAATCGCAATTGACCGAATCCGCTAAGCGATTGGGAGTCCGATGTGTCCAGTTCCTGCTCGAACCTGCATCGCTGCTCCCATACTCCCAGAGGATCGAGGCGGCGGAAGCAGAAGTGCCCAAGGTCGGTTCTACGGCTGCTGCCAAGTCGTTGGAGAATCAATTCAACGAAGTTGGCAGTTCGCTTGAACTCTTGATCGAAACCGTATCGCAACTGCACTTCGAAGATCTCGCCCAAAGGACGACGATTGTCGACCGTATCGGCGATTGCCTCGCAGCGTTAAACCGAGTTCGTTCTTCGTTGAAGATTCGAATGCGGACGCTAACCACGGACGAACTCGAATCCGATTTTGCATCGCAATCGAAACTGCTGGACCAAGCAGCCGCAAACGGATTGGAGTCTGCAACCTCCCTGGACCGCGTCGATGCGATCTTGACGCGGCTGCTCATCCAGCTCGAGGAACTCGAAGGGCGTTACGCGGAATCGCAAGAGCTTCTGTTGCGCTTGACAGAAAAACGTCAGGGGCTGTGCGATCTGTTCGAGGCGAAACGGCAACAGTTAGTGGAAGCGCAGTCCCATCGGGCCAATTCGCTCGTTGCGGCAGCGAATCGGATCTTGGAAGGGATCGTAACGCGTTCTTCGCGGATCGAGTCGCCGACCGAACTGCTGGCCTTCTTTGCTTCCGACCTGATGGTAGAGAAGGTCCGGAAAATCGCCGATCAATTGCTGGAACTGGGAGACTCGGTTCGACGCGATGATGTCTTGTCCCGACTGAAGAGCATCGCGGATGATTCGATCCGTCAAGAGCGCGATCGTCGAGAGCTCTTCAGCGACGGCAACCGCATCCTGCGACTTGGACAGCACTCTTTCAGTGTCAATCAGCTACCGGTCGAGCTAACGACCGTCCTTCACAATGACTGCCTCAATATCCACTTGACGGGAACGCAGTTCTTTTCGCCCCTCTCGGATCCGTCGCTCGACGCGGCGCGGGATCTTTGGGGACAGCCGTTACCCAGCGAGACCAACGACGTTTATCGCGCGGAATACTTGGCGTATTGCTTATTCAGCGCATGGGATGCAGCTCCGGTTCTGTCGTCGGAACGCGATGCGCTCGGGATCGGAGGCACGGCCTACATCGCGATGGATCCATCTCAGCAAACGGGTTGGGTCCGGCAAGAAATGCAAACACGTTACGCCGAGGGCTACGTTCGCGGCGTCCACGACGCCGATGCAGCGAAGATACTCCGCGTGCTGGTTCAGTTGAAAAACAGACTTGGGTTGCTGACGCATTCTCCCCGACTTCGCAGCGCGAGCTGGTTCGTGTGGCGAGAATTGATTCCGCAAAGCGATCGATCGGCGATGGAGCATTGGATTCGATCGATGGCTGCGGTCGATGCAATGCTTCCAAATCCTTGTCCGAGCACCAAGTGCATCTCCAGCGTTGCTCAGCTTTTGCGAAGCTATGGTAGTGGTCTGCTGCGTGGAGTTTCTACCCGTGAAGCCGCCCGGTTCATCGTGGAGGCTCTTCGGCAAGAACCACAAAAAACGCCCGCGCGAGCGAGTGGACCGAGCCGATATGTCCCGTCGAAACGGTCGCGAGAATTGTTTCGAGCCATGCGCGACCACTTGCTCGAGGATCCATGGAACGAACTGCAAGAAACGATTCGAGGTCTCGCTGGACAACCTCTGCAAGCATGGTCGGTTGCCATCAAGGCTGTCGCTGCATTCCTCGGTTGGCATCGCCGTACCCATCAGCAGCATCCAAACGAACCCGACGTCGATTACCAGGAAGAAATCGCGCTGATGCTCCTATTGCCACAAGAGATCGAACTGGAGGAACCGCCTCAGAACATCAGCCCAGTTGCGATTGTGAAGGACATCGTGGGAGATCATCCCACGATCGTTCATAGCGAGCTGTCCGTGAATTACTACCGATTCATGAAGCGGTTACGGCAGCATTGCAATCGAGTGGTTCCACGCTGGAACGCATTGCAGTTGGCCAAACGCCGACTGATCGAGCAAGCAGAAGGTCAGATCAAAGCCCAGGAGTTCAAAGCCCAAGTCCTGACGAGCTTTGTTCGAAATCAATTGATCGACGAAGTCTATCTCCCTCGCATCGGCGATAATTTTGCCAAACAACTCGGAACGGTCGGGGAGGATCAGCGAACGGACCGCATGGGGTTGCTATTGCTGGTCAGCCCGCCTGGTTACGGAAAAACGACCCTCATGGAGTACATCGCGAATCGGCTTGGATTGGTCTTTATCAAAGTCAATGGACCTGCAATCGGTAACGGCGTGACATCTCTGGATCCGAGCGAAGCCACCAACGCCGCATCGCGCGACGAAGTCAAACGAATCAATCTGGCTCTTGAGATGGGGGACAATGTGATGCTGTATCTGGATGACATTCAGCATTGCAACGTGGAGCTGTTGCAGAAGTTCATACCGCTATGCGATGCGACACGCCGAATCGAAGGGGTTTGGAACGGGCAATCGAAGACATACGACTTGCGAGGTAGAAAATTTGCTGTGGTCATGGCTGGCAATCCATACACCGAAACCGGTTCCCGTTTTCAGATTCCAGACATGCTCGCCAATCGAGCCGATGTCTACAACCTCGGCGAGATTGTCGGCAACAACCAAAATGCGTTTGAACAGTCCTACCTCGAAAACTGTTTAACCAGCAATCCTACCTTGCTCCCGTTGGCACGTTGCACGAACGCGGATCAACGCGCCGTACTGAACGCTGCGAAAAACGGCTCTGTCGAGGGCTTGGAACTGGAAAGCAATCTCTCTGCGGACTCGATTCGAGAGATGATCGGCGTGCTCGCCAAGCTCATGCGCGTTCGAGATGCGGTGCTCACGATCAACCAAGCATACATCCAGAGCGCCGCGCAATCCGACGACTATCGCACGGAACCTCCGTTCAAGCTTCAGGGAAGTTACCGCAATATGAATCGGATCGCGGAAAAGGTCGTACCCGTGATGAATGAGGACGAGCTTCAGCACTGGATCTTGAGCTGTTACCAACAGGACGCGCAGACGCTGTCGCGGGAGGGGGAATCCAATCTCTTGAAACTGCGCGAATTGCTGGGAATTCAAAACCAAGAGGAGGCCGCCCGCTGGGCCGCGATCAAGAAAACGTTTGCCGAAAAGAATCGTATGCGCGGGGTCTCTGGCGGTGACGCGAACGCTTCCTTCCTGGCCTCGATCTTGGGGATCCAAGACGGATTGGAAGCGATTCGATCGGCGTTGGACACGGCAGCCTCCAGCGTTCTGCAGGATCGCAAACCCGCGCCGGTGGAATCGCGCGTCATCGTTCAGCACGCCGTGCCGCGCGTGATGACCGAGTTGATCCGCAGCCAATTTCAACTGCTCCTCGAAGGATTGCGACCGGTGCTCGAGAGGGCATCTCAGAATACCGCTGCGACCGAACGGATGGATGCGGCCATTCAGGATTTGATCGCACGTTACCACGCGATGGAGGCCGCGACCAAGCATGCGGCGGAACCGCTCCCGGACGAACTACCGACCGATTGACGCAACGCATCGAGCCCATCTCGTAACCTTGGAGACATCCATGCAGACAACACTCACCCTACCTCCGAACTGGTCTTCGTTGCCCGAGGAGTTTCGACGCCGACTCGGTTCGACGGTCGGTCGGCAACGCTTGATGCAGGCACAGGACAATTTGCTGATTGTGGCGCATCATGTCCCCGAGCCCGACGAAGCGATGCGGCGAGGCATCTTGTTTTGGCGTGATGCCAGTGGCGAGTGGCGAAGCAGCAACGGGGATCCAGGCAAAGCGGCTCTGGAAATGCATTTGAAGCGGTATGCGAAGCGGGTCGACGAAATCGAGCATATCTTGTCCAAAGCGAACATCGCCGATGATTTCTTGCCGTTGTTAGAAAGCTTGGCACCCTTAGTGCGATCCTGCCGCAATTTGTTCGAGACCCTTGATGAAGCCCGCAAGGCAGCCCCTGAGGACCGGAGTTTGATCGATCATCGCGATCGAGCATACGAGTTATCGCGACAAGCGGATTTGTTATACGAAGAAGCAAAAAACTCGCTCGATGTCGCGATGGTGCGCCGCGCCGACCAGCAGGCGTTGACGACCCACCAGATGATGTTGGCAGCCCATCGACTCAATATCTTGGCGGCCTTGTTCTTTCCCTTTGCGATTCTGGGATCGATCCTCGGAACGACGTTGACCGACAATTGGACGTGGTCCCATTCCGCAATTCCGTTCGTCCTTTACGTCGTGGCAGGTTCGGTGATCGGATTGCTTTTGACCCGGTTCATCTCGCGAGTGTAAGCGCAGCCAGCGTCACCTGTAGCCAGCTTCGCTAGAAGGTGGATAGAAGCGAGATCCACGTCCTAAACGATTCGCCGTCCCGAATCCACCCCTTAGCAGGGCTGGCTACTATCAATTTCGGGTGATGGTTTCGTGCAAATTGAGCAAGATCCGCGCTACGTGCGTCCAAGCCGCCAACTCGACTTGATTCAAGTCGCTCGGGACTTCCGATTGCCCGCTGTGTTGCAACAATGCGAAAGCGCTCTTCTGCTTGCCTGAGTACTGCGCGTGATGCTCGCTGAACGCCTGCAACAAAGTCTCGACCTCTTCGTCCCGAGCTTCACGCTGCAATACCTGCCGCACAGCCCACCGTATCCGCAGCGACGACGATCCGTCGGCTTCTCGCAAGATACGGACGGCGAGATTTCTTGCCGCTTCCATGTAGGTCGGATCGTTCATCAAGACCAGGGCTTGCTGAGGTATGTTCGATCGGGTCCGCTCCGCACAGCATTCTTCCCGCGTGGGGGCATCGAAGGCGAGCAGGCTCGGATGGAGAAACGATCGCTGCCACCATACATACAATCCGCGACGGTACTGGTTCCGATCCAAGTCCGCGGAATACGTGCGCTGAGGGAAGTTCAGGTTCTCCCAGTACCCATCGGGTTGATACGGTTTGATGCTCGGTCCTCCGATCGCGTCGTTGAGCAGATGCGAAACCGAAAGGGCATAATCGCGAATCAATTCCGCATCCATGCGAAACGCGGTCTGTCGCGCATGCTCGCGATTGTATGGGTCGCGAGCCAATAGCTCAGGTGTCACCGCCGATGTCTGGCGATAGGTTTGGCTCGATACAATCCGCCTGACCATGTGCTTGATATCCCACCCGGCCTCGACGAACTCCGCTGCCAAGTAATCCAACAACTCGGGATGGACCGGCGGCTCGCCTTGGGCCCCCAAATCATCGAGCACTTTGCTCAGGCCCGTTCCAAAGAACTGCTTCCATAAACGATTCATGGTCACGCGGGCCGTTAGGGGATGCCCGGGCGCGACCAGCCATCGCGCGAGATCGAGGCGATTGAGTTCGCGAACTTCGCCGCCGGATGCCGATCCCTCGGACGGTGCGATGCCGAGCGCGGGCAAGTAACTGGGCAAGGCGGGTCGGATGATCTCGCCCGTGTCATCCATCCAGTTGCCGCGAGGCAAGAGCCTTACGGTGCGCTTCTTGTCGGTGCTC
>JBKCUI010000276.1:0-4513 GCA_046318495.1 Pirellula sp.
CTCCCACACCACGACCTACAGCATGGATAGGTCGGGGGCCGGTAGCCACGAACCGGTAATCACCTTCCTGCTTCGGAAGCAGAGGCAGAATTGACAGCCGGGCCGAACAAAAAAATGCACCCGAGTTGGCGTCGGTGCGGATCTCACATGGAACGTCGCTCGCGCCAACCGGGTGATTTTAGGCGTTCATCGATGAAAGGATTCGTGCGTGACCATCGGAAACGGAGTACGAATTTCTTGCCTTCTAGTCCTGTTTTTGCTCGGATGCGCGACCACCAGAACTAGGGGGATTGATGCACCTGAAAGAATGCAGACCGAGATTAGAATGCTAATTCGCCCCGGCATGACAATCGGGGAAGTGGAGTCCGCAATGAAAGCCGAAGGCTTCAAATGCACTCTTGAGAGGAAAGCATCCTTCATCGCGATGAGATCTTGGCTCGACAAAGAGCCTCGGCGAGATGCCATCGATTTTGTTCGATGCAATCGGACCAATAGTGCTGGCTTAATGATGGGGCGCATCTGGTCGGTTGCCATTCTGCTCGATGGCGAGAAGACAACTGGTGAGGTTTTGGTTTCGCACTATGTCGACGGCCCCTAATCGTGCTAAAATCGACGAACAATGAATTGCAGCCAAGTGCTCGATCAGCCGTTCTGACTTGCATCGAGTCTACTGCTCGCACTGGCTGAATTCGAGCGTTATGCGGCTCCTTCGGACTTGTCTGCATGTCGTACATCCATCACACGCAAATGTCCCTTGCCGCGATACCTGTCATCGCGCTTCTGATTGGCATGAGCGTGCCGGCGGCGTGTGCTGATGAAACCGGGGTGCAATCCAGGTTCGAGGAGCACAGCGTCGAGTTCCACAACGGCGACGTGAAGCTGGCCGGGAGTCTGCTTTTGCCGAAGAGCGAGAAACCGCTATCAGCCGTAATCTTTGTTCATGGTGCAGGCCCGCAGACTCGGGAGCCATACCGTGAGGTGGGTGAATATTTCGCGAGCCAGGGTATTGCCGCGCTGATCTACGACAAGCGCGGAACTGGCCAATCCAGCGGTGCCTACGAGAGTTATGCGCCCTACGAGAACTTGGTCAATGACGCTCTTGCAGGCGTCGCCCACCTGAAGCAGCGCCGCGAGATCGCACCATCACAGATTGGCATGTGGGGGCTCAGTCAAGGTGCCTACATCAGCGCCGCCGCCGCGTCCCGATCAGAAGACATTCAATTCGTCGTTGGCGTGGGAGCAGAGGTCGCCGACGGCATGCTGTTTTACTATCGTGACAACCTGTTCCGGAAATATGGCCTGTCGGACGCATTGCGTGACGTAGCCGAGAAAGCACAGCTCGGCGCAGATAGTTTGTTTTTCAATTTGCGAGACGAATCCCTTCTCTCGACATTTGCACCGAGATCCTATCCCCCGCCAGAAAAATACGTGCATCCCGCCTGGAGTCGTGTTAGCCAGCCGGTGTTGGTGATGTGGGGACAACTGGATCAACACCAACCGGTCGGCGAGAGCATCCTGGGTTTGAAGAACTCGTTGGCTCAGGCGAACAATGAGAAATGGACGATGATCATTCTGCCGCGGGCAAAGCACAGTCTCGGAATCTCCGACACGGGTGCGATTCAGGAAAAATGGCGCGGCTATCCGCCGGGAGCCTTGAAAACGATGACGGACTGGGTCCACGGAGTGATCAATGACCCAGAGCACATCGACACCATGAAACAAGAGGGCACCGCTCAACAATCAGGCGTCCTTTTCAAGCTCATGCGCTACGAACAACTGCGATGGTATGGCAACGGAACCATCCAGATGACACTTCCTATTCTCTTTCTGTTCAGCTTTCTTGCCAACACGATTGCGGGTGTCCGGTGCGGTTTGGCCCGCCTATTCCATCGTCAGAAGAGCGTGGCATTGCAGGCATCTGACAAGGTTCTCACCTTCAAACGTGCGGTCTGCGCCCTCAACCTTCTCATCCTGACCGCGATGCAGATCATCGTCATATTGGTGCTCGACCAAATGCACCCGAGTTGCCCAACCTTCCTGTTATTCCTTCCACTACTCGGAACGGTTTCCACGCTCGCGACCCTTGCCCTGCTGATTGCGCTCGCCAGGACTCGCCGCGACGACGGCTGGACGGTAGCGCGAAGAATACGAGGCTCACTGGATGTATTATGCCTGGTCCTCTTTGTCCCATACATGTTCTACTGGAACGTGATTGGCTATCACTATTGATGCAGGGGAACGATGCTGAGCATAAGGCGCCGCATAACAAGGCGGTCCACCGGAGCGGGCGAACGAGCCGGTTTTCAAGTGGATAGTCACCTGCGCCCGCCCGGTGACCTTGGTCGTTCGTGGCACCAGCGGATTGCCTGATCGAATCGTGCGCTTGCGGACGAGCGTCTCGAGAATCGGCGTGGGCTGAACCGTCGCGGTCTCACTTGGGATGGGACGCCGGTTGGTTGCTTCGCCGAATTGGTTGTGGATGCAGATCGGTCCCTGTAAACTCAATGCTGGCTGGGCGTTGGCGGGAAACGAAAGAACCTACGTACCATCCACGAACAATGCGATCAACCGAAGGGCTCGATCGTCGGGCCTTGGCCAACGTTCCTATTCCCCTCCTAGCCCTCGGGCATCGCGGGCGTTATGCGGCAAGAGATTATGGACGCGAACCCCTACGCTCCACCAAACAGCGAACCGAGGCCAAGCGATGAGATTCATGAGATACCCACTATTCGGCAGTGCCATCACTGTCACTGCGAAGAATTCAAAACATGGACATTGCTACATCCGTTGATAATTCACTGGGTGCTGAATCCCGGCCTTGCAGTAAATGAACTTTTCTTTGGCCAACGAATTCCACGCACAGTGTTCCTCTGTCGAAATTGCGGCAGTTGGTTAAAGCCAGACTCGCAGTTCATCGAATGTCCAAAATGCAAGCGATTTCATTCCGCAATGATATGGAGGCAATGCGGGTTCGGGAATTGGCTCGGGCTAGTTTGCCCAGATTGTGGTGCAAACATACCGACTTTCCTCAATTTAACCTCAATTCTGATATTGGCTATACTGTCCCCGGTCTTGTTTCCGCTTTCGCTCTGGCTTCGCGCGCCATACCGTAAATGGGCCCGGGGTCGAATAGTAAAATCGAGACTGTCCGTTCAATCACAGAGCGGCACGTAACAAGACCATGCACCGAAGTGGCCGGTCGGGCGCGCTCGACTTGAGAAACTTTTTTGGCGACCACTCGGTGATGGTTTCCGTTATGCGGCAAAACACCCACCCCTGGTGAAACATGTTTGACTTCATCAAATCCCGACAACTCGCTGATGACGCCATGCGTCGCGGAGATTTCCGGTCCGCGAACGATCATTACTGTGCGGCATGGAACGACTACGCGGAGAAGAGAAAAGCCGCTTCTGACGCAGGAACTGTACGGCAATTTGACAAGACGAATACCTCAGAAGACGCGTTCTGGCTCTTGCTCAGCGGGGCCAACGCTCAATTTTGCACTGGAGACTTCGAAGGCTGTGTCGACACCGCCGTGACTGCATTTAATCTGTTTAAAGACCTTGGCTACGTGGTTGGGAATCCGTTCTTCCATTTGCGTCTCGGTCAAGCAAGCTTCGAACTCGACCCTCCTGGCGGACGAGACCCAGCCGAGATGACCCTCGACAATTTGGCCCGCGCTCTTATTTGCGGAGGGATTGAAATCTATAGTCATGAAGATACAAAGTATCTTGAAGCAGTCCTTCAAGTACTACTTCCGCCGAAGGGCTTTTCGTCCTGGCATGAAGCTGCTGGTGAAGGGTGCTCCGTCGAAAAACTAAATGGTGTATCGGGGTTTCTTAAGGACCTCATTGCTACAAAATACGGCACGCCTCCACCTTATCCGGGACCATAAAGCCGTATAACAATCGGTTCAACCGGAGCCGCGGGCCGGGCGGTTTCTGAAATCAAAGCTGGTTGGCCGCGGCCCGGTTAACAGTGTCGTTCGTCAAGCGAGCATTCCGTGATGAAACCAGGGCGACTTCGAAGTGGCGACGTTCGTATTGATCAAATGCTTGACGGTGGTTTCACAAAAGGCCGTGTTGCATTGGTGCGTGGGCCAAAAGATGTTGGCATTCGTCAACTTGGTGTGTCGTTCGCTCTACGACGCCGGGGCATCATTCTCGATTTGTCACCTAGTCCAGCGAATTTTGATCATTCCGCTGTCGCGTACTCTCAGCGCAATTGGCGACCTCGCACGTTCGTCCGAGCTACGGAACGCGGGCCGTCAGACTACATGCACATCTACCAATGCCTAAGCGACACAGCAGACTTGAACATTGATCCGAGTCCCGTCGAATATCAAAACCTCTGCAAGCGGGTTGTTTGCAATCGCACCTGGATCGGTCGATTTCTTTATGACGGTTTTTCACGCGGCATCTGCCGCCTGACCATTGATGGTGTCCAATCACGGGGTACGCCATTCGGTGACGCGCAGCGTTCGCTGCTGACAAAGATCTTCTCCGAGTTCATT
>JBKCUI010000277.1:0-7316 GCA_046318495.1 Pirellula sp.
ATAATGCAGAGAGCGGGAGCTTCGGTGCCCCTCGAAGCGGTATGGCGGGCGCGGTCCGGTGTCGCCAGGGAAACCGTTCAAGCGGCAGATCTTAGCGGTATGGCGTAAGCCGTCCGGTGTCGCGAGAGAAACCGTTCAATAACGTCAAGAAAGGTGACCGAGAGAATTAACGCTAGACCGGAGGCCTTACGGCCTACCGCTAGGATTTAGGATTGTGGTGAGAGAGCACTGAGGAGAGACCGCCAAGGCGGTAAGCGCTTACCGCTACCGTGCACCCGAAACCGGTTACTTGCGGACCAATTGCCGATCGTGAACGTACCGGACCAATTGATCGACGGTCTCCACGTCCAAAATCTCATCGTCGACGCGAATGCCAAACCGCTTTTCGAATTCGAACGTCATCTCGGCCATGGCCACCGAATCGATGCCGATCACCGCAAGGGAATCATCGAGCTGGGGAGGAGCGGCGCAGATCTTGGTCAAGTACTCGACGATCTGCCGTTGGGTTTCCTCGTAGCTTTCCATGCGCCTTGTCGCTTTTTCGTAGTCAACGGCCTCGAAATCTACACGCGTTGGCGCGAGTCTCCCGCAAAGGTGCTCGAAACGACGTACCACGCTGGATCCGGTATCGAGCAACCACCCGCACTAGCTTAGCGGATCTCCGCCTTTTCCGTAGATCCTAATGATGTGGGTCGCCCATTTTTTTCCTCGCTGCGACTGGGACCCGCTTGCTCCAACGCTTGCACAATATCCGATTCCGCCAGCACATCCTGAAGAACGATGGGGTTCTTGGTTTCCCCTGGCGGATAGATGGCGACCACGGGAATCGAGATGCTCTTGAGCTCGCGCAGCTTGGCCATCAAATCGGGCGGATAGCGGGTCAAATCGGCAACCAGCGGCACAACTTGGTTGTCCTGAACGATTTTATGGACTTTGCGGGTATGGATGGCAAAGATCAAGTTCGTCTTGCAGTTCTGACACCAATCGGCGGTGAAGTCGACCATGACGGTTTTCCCTTCGCTCGATAACTGCTGCAATCGACTCTCCGTGAACGGCTCCCAATCCAACTCATAGGGCGAAGGTCCCAGCAAGTAGAACGAGCCGAGCGTCCCGGCAACCGCTGCCGCCGCACCCAACGACCAAGCCCGCACCTTCTCGCGCGGAGCCGCCCACGCAGGCACCCGCCCGATCAACCAACATGCAAACCAAACGAAGATCAACGACGCAAACATGGCGGTCCGTTCCACGCTGGGAAAACCCGCCACGAACGCCACCACACTCAACAGCATCGGGAAAGCCAAGAACTCTTTGAACGTCTCCATCCATGCCCCCGGTTTGGGAATGAACCGCAACGCCCCAGGAAAGGCTGCGATGACCAGATACGGACTGGCCATCCCCAACCCGACTCCCAAGAAGATCAGCAGCACCACCCAAGCCGGTTGCGAGAGCGATACCGCCAACGCGCTTCCCAAGAACGGACCGCTGCATGGCGTCGCCAACAGCGTCGTGATGATCCCTTTGGCGAACGCGCCGGTGACTCCTTGCCGGGTCGATAGCTCGGTGCTCTTTGAACCGGTCGCAAAGCCCGGAATCGGGAACTCCCACACTCCGAGGAAACTCAATGCCAATGCAAACATGAAGGCCGTGACGACGATTTGAAACGTCGAGTTGCCGAACTGCGATCCCCATCCCAACGTTTGGTTGGTGAAACTGCGAACCGCGATGCTGGCGATCCCAAAGGCCACCACAAACCCGATCATGCCCAAGGCATACACCAAGGTCAGCAACGCGGCTTGGCGACGATTGCCGTGGGCTTCGTTGACAAAGCCGAGGATCTTCAGCCCGATCACCGGCAGCACACATGGCATGAAATTGAGGATCAAACCTGCGAGCATGGCGACGCAGAACTTGGTAAAGATCTCGTACGCGCTCAAGGTCAAGGCATACTGAGCCGCGTCGATCCATGCGGTCCGCTGAGGGTTCTTGGCAATCGTCGCGTAATCGATGGCGGAGATGCGAGCCAGCGCGGGCTCGTTGCCTGAAGCATTGCGGGAAACTTCATAAGTGGTGCTAAAGGCCAACCCGCGTGGACGATCGCACGCCCCTGCAGTGCAGCCTTGATATCCGATCTGACCTTCCAGTGGCGTTTCGCCTTCGGTGGCCGTTTGCGGGATGGTGATCGGAACGCGAATCGTCACCGGTCCTTCGTAGAACTCGACCGTGCCGGCCACGCCCATGTCCTTGCTCACGATCCGTTTGTCGAGGATCGGCTCGCCCGCCTTGACCCCAGCTTTTTGGGTCAACATCAACAGCGTTCGGTTCTCGGTCACCGGATCGTGCGGATCGAGTTTGTAGATGTGAAACTCGGGATCGGGGATGGCTTCGCAGATCAGCTCCAACGCTTCGCCCGGCTTGACTTGATTCTTGCTCAAGCGGATCTTCCATCGCACCGCGCTGTCTGTTTCCAAGAACTCGCCTGGCGTTCCTGCCGCCGCGACCGGCTCCAAAAAGCCTGCGAACTCGGCGCTAGTCTTGGCATCGCGGATCGGGATGCAGTTCTCTTCACAGACCTGGCCTTCGAGGAGGATCTCCAAAGCAGGAGGGGAATCGCTCAGCTCGCCGCTGATCGCGATCGGAGCTGTCCACGTCACGATCTCTTCGTGCTGCTCGACCGGCACATTGGGGAAGGCTAGGGAGTTGAGCTCGATCTTGGGTGGGGCGCTCGGAACGAAAGGCCCGGTGGTCTTGGCCCAATCGCTCAGGATTTTGATCGTGGTCGGGGTCGGCCCGCCGGGGCCTTGAGTGGTGGAAAAGATGTGGTAGCCGTTGAACAGCTCCACGGTAACGTGCAGCCGCCCCTTGCGGGTTTGCCGATCGACTTCGTAGCGTGCGGTCATCTCGTACGGCTCGCCGAACAAGGCCAACCCCAGCCCTTCGTCCATACCGGCACCCGCCTTGGCCGACGACTTGGACGATTTCCCCTGCGATGGGGTCTTGGAGCTGCCTTTGCCCAACTGAGGCGCGAGCAGGTCTTGTGGTCCAGCCCCCCGCGCAACTTCCAAACCGCCAACAGCAAATGAGACAGCCATCCAAGCCGCAGCGAGGCACCAAGCGATCTGTTTTCGATTCAAAACCATGGTTTCTCCCAGGGAAAAGTCGGGCGCATTGTAGGTCAGCCGCCCTCCGCAGGTCAACGCAAACCCACCCACCCCCGAAAGGGGCCTTTCCCCACCTTTCGCAAGAAAATCAAAGCGGCCGGGTAGCTGGGTTCCCGACCGAGGACGGGTTTGGGCAGCGCTCCCAGACCGGCGGGGCGGCAGTCTAGCTCCTGATATGTCACCGGGCCGGACAACTCAAGAAAATTCGCTCGGATGCCCTCGGTCTTGTTCTGGATACGCCTGTCGCACGGCAAAGATTGACGTTTCTGACGTTTCTACGCATTCCTTTTTGGTTTTCTTTTTGACAACCCGGGAATTGTTCAAGTTCTCGCTTGGTCGGGTTTCCGCCCTAGATACATTGAGAGGAGTTGGCCGACCCCGGCCGCCGATTTCTCTTTTGACACTCGAAGGTCGTTTCCCGGATCCATGTCGCAAATCCCAGCTCCTTTCGCCGACCAAGTCGAACTCATGATGCGAAACGCCCAGCTTCGAGACGAGTTGGAGCCGTTCTTGGACGAGTCGGTCGACTTGGTCCGAATTCGCAACATGAGCTTGGTCGAAGAAAACGAGTTCTTGGAATCGTTGCTGGCTTGGGAACGCGCCCCGAGCATCCCGATCTCGCAGTGGTTCGAACCCGAATTGCGCCTGCCTCAACCCGAGGCCCTCAGCGACTCGGAACTGCGTGTCTTGCTGTGGCGTACGATCCATCAGCTTTACAGCCAAAAGATCGCGCTCGACTTCACGGATCACTTGAGCGATCGGCAACTGTACTGCATGCTGATGCGCGACATCTTGCCCGTTTACCAAAAGAAGCTCTCCGGGCCTCGCCACTTTTTGCATTGGCATTGCTTGGACGACAACGACATGGAATCGTGGCTCACCTTTTACGCCACGGACTACGAACGCGAGCAATGGGCGGATGAAACCGGATTGCAACCGCCTCCTCGTCAGCCTCTACCCTATCCTCGACAGATGCCCAGGCGGCCAGGCAACATCGGTTGATCGTGTAGCCTCATCGATGCGCTTTTGGAGCCGTGGCGCTCATCATCTCTAAATCCGATTGAAACACAGAGGCACGGAGACCACAGAGAGTCAGAAACGGCCAGTCCATCTCTCCCTCAATGCTTCTCCCTCTACTCTGTGTCCTCTGTGACTCGGCGTTTCCAAAATGGGAACCAGATGGATGCATGAAGGGCTGGGCTCGTCGAAGCGGTGCAGCTATGCACGTCCATTCGGCACTGCAAAAGGGGAACGGTCGACCACGAGGGTGATCGGTCCATCATTGACGAGTGCCACCTGCATGTCGGCTTGAAAAATGCCTGTCTGCACGGGAACTCCCAGCCGCCGTACCGATTCGCAGAATTGCTCGAACCGCTCATTGGCCTCCGCAGGAGGAGCCGCCCGATCAAAGCTGGGTCGGCGCCCGCGACTGCAATCTCCCGCCAGGGTGAATTGGCTGACGATCAACATCGATCCGGACACATCGATCACCGATCGATTCATCTTGCCCGCTTCATCGGAGAAGGCGCGCAAGTGCACGCATTTGTCCGCCATCCAATCGACCACTTCGGCCGTGTCCCGGGCTTCGATGGCGACGAGCACCAGCCAACCGTGTCCGATCGCGCCCACGATCCGCTGGTCCACGGTGACGGAAGCAGACGTGACTCGCTGAAGGACAGCTCGCATAAAACCCTTAGCATCGAAGAGACGAAATCAAACGGCAGCGGCGTGACCGATCAGCCTACCATCGGCAGCCATGCGATCAATGGTTCCACTGAAACTCGGAACTGTTGAGCAGCACCCAATAGAGATTGCTCATCTCGCCGCTGCGCGCATCCCCTTTTAACCCTTGCAGCTTCTGAGTGAAATGCGCTCTCTCCGCGTCGTTGGGCAGTCGATTGAGGGCTGCGATGTACGCCGAATCGATGGCCGTGCGATCGTCCACGCTCAAGTTCGCAATACGCGTGGCTGCGTTCATGACCGGATTGCGATCGATACGCTCGCTGATGAACTTGCCATTCATCACGAGCAACCGCTGCGGGATGGTAACCGACTGCTCTTGGAACTCGTTGTCCCCGCGATCTCCATAGGCCGCCGTGAAGTCGTTGACGACGCCGAACATCTCCAACTGCGAGACAATGGATGAGGACGCGTCGATGGCTTTGAGTCGACACGCTTGCTGAATGCATGCGGCCATCTGCTCGGGACGCAATTGAGTCATGGGAAACACCGCCCACGACAGCTCGTGCGCATCGGTCCACTCCCCGTCCTCCATTCGCGAATCCCGCTGGAAGACTTGCGTGGCCACGATGATCCGGATCAAGCGTTGCAAGTCGAACCCATGGCTAGAAAAATCCTCGGCCAGGATTTCCAAGCCGGGAGGGAACGGCCCGGCGATCGGGATATCGTCCACCGGCGAGACCAAAGGTTTGCCCGTCATCACAGCCCACATCCGGTTGACGGCGGCCCTGGCGAAAGGACGGTTGTCGCGATGCGTTACCCATTGTGCAAGCGCTTCGCGATGGGCCAAAGTGTCTTTATTGTTCCCTGGCATCGCGCAGAGGCTGGCGTCAAACGGCACTGCAGGCGAAACGTCGGTGGCCGCATCTGCGTTGAGGTATTGGAACTCATACTCGGGCGACCGATCCACTAGCCCGCTGAACGCGTTCTCCATCCGAACGCCGGAATAGAACGCGGCCAATTGATGAAAGTCCGTTTGCTCGCCGGTGCGCGTCGGCTCGTCAGCATCCGTTGTCTTGAATTTGACGTTGCCTAGATAATCGTTGTGACATTGCAAGCAGTCGATGCGCATCGCCAGAAAGGCTCGCGACGTTCGCCCTGCCAATCGAATGGCATCGGGTCGTCCATTGTCGGCTTCATCCATCGTGGCGGTGAGGAAGTTCACTTCGGGGGAATCGATCCACGAACCCTTCGCGGTGATCAGTCGGCGCACCAGTTGATCGTAGGGCAAGTTGTCTTGGAATTGGTCGGCAAGCCACGTGCGATACTTGCGACGCCTAAAGAGCAAGAAGGGTCCTTCGTTCGTTCCGACGGTCGCTCGCGTCCAACGCTCGGCCAAGTAGTCGGCCCATCGGCGGTCTTGCAACAAATACTCCGTCCACCACACCGCGCGCTCCGATTCCGGGATCCGCTCCAGCGCACGGTACTCTTCTAAAGAGAGGCTGTTGCCGACCATCGCCAAGCTCAGGCGACGGGCAACGGTGTTCCACGGGGCCGGGGGTGCGGATTGCAAACCGCGCGATTGCCATTCCGAATCGAAATCGGCATCGACGCGTGCCGCGACTTCCAAGATGGATGAATCAAATTGCGAAGCGATCTGATCGGGCCGCTTGAGCAGCGCCACGCGATTGGAAGTGGCCCAGAAGATCGCACCCAACGCGATCGTTCCCGCTGCGATCAGCAGCAATCGTTTCCGCCAACGCCGTTCGCGCTGAACAGGGACTGCTTGCGGAGCGATCGGTGTCTCAAGCCGCTCTGTCGATGGAACCGAACCAGGAGGCTCGGCGATGCTGGGAACGGCATCCAATTCGGTAACGACCGATGGATCCGTCGAGACGATTTCGACTTTGGGAACGATTTCGACCGGGGGAAAGCTTCGTTGCGTAAGTTCGGTGGCCATGATCGAGGATTCCATGTCCGTCGGACTGGGAGTCGGGTAAGGTACCCAGAGTCCCAGGAAGCAAAACGCGATGGACGACCGACCCCTTCAAAGGATCGGCCAATCGCCTTTCTTTATTCGTAGGTGTCGGTCAGAGCTTGCTTTAAATCGGCTCGTACATTCCCTTTTCCGAGAGATTTTTCAAACCACCCATCGATCCGTTTTTGAACCAAATCATTCGACTTTGCTGCTTCTCGATAGAACGGGTCGAGCGAGAAGAAGACTGCTCGGGCCGCTAAATCGGTCGGTTCGGTGGTGCTGAGCCCCAAGTCAGAAAACGCGACTGCGAGTCCAAAGTTGAGTTTGGACCATTCGTGCGTTTGGTTCTTTCCCTTGGCCCGCAGGATCACGATCTGAGAAGTCGTTTCGACGATGCTATATTCCGCGTTGCCGACCTTGATCGAGGTCGCGCCTCGGGCCTTCACTTTGGCTTCTTCAAATGCTTCGACGTAGATCCGGTAAAGTTGCCCCAACTGATC
>JBKCUI010000278.1:0-13397 GCA_046318495.1 Pirellula sp.
TGGCGCCGTTCGAGAGCTCTATGGTCTCGAACATAGTCCCATTCGATGGACTGTTCTCGGACTGCTCGACGATTCGGGCGAACTCTCGCGGAGGACGCCATGACACTTGAACGGCCAGATATCGAACGGGCAGACATCGAACGGATCGTACGCGAAGTGCTGAGCCAATGCTTGGCACCCGGCTCGGCGCTGACTGCGTCGTTGCCAGTCGCGACCACCACGGTCGTCGCCACGCCAGCAATCGATTCGGGCTTTGCGCTCAGCGACGCTGTCATCAGCGTGGAGAGTCTGCGTGCGGTGCCCCCCGATACGAAAATCATTGCGATCGGACCGAATGCGATCGTCACTCCCGCGGCTAAAGATTGGTGCCGTGAAAAGGGAATCACGGTTCAGCGTGGACCTGCTGCCCCCGCCGCATCCGCAGCGTCTGCAAACGCATCGGTGCCGACGAACTTGCTTGCCAAACCCGATTCTGCGAGCAACGCTTCGGCACCGCTTGCCGCTCCTGCACGCCCGGCCCGATTGTTTGTCACCGGGTCGGTGATGTGGCTCAAGAGCCTTGAAAAACAACTGTGCCCTAAGCAATCTCGCGTCGGCGAATTGCAGACCGATGATGCGGCCACCGTGCGGGCGGTCTCGACCGCGATTCGCAGCGGGCACACCGCGGCCCTGGCCATTGTTTCGGCGCCTCATTCGGCGCTGTGGCAATCGGCTCGCGACGAAGCCCTGCGACCGGTGGTCGTAGGGCAATGGTCGGATTTGGCCGATGCGATCCGCGAAGTCCCCACGAATGTGCTGATCGTTTCGGCCAAGCGTTGGAATGTCGCGGGTACGTCCAACATCGCCCGGCATTTCCTCGATCACCTTCGTTCCCGTACGTGACCTACGAACCTCGCCAGACCAGGAGCTAAACAGCATGCATCTGTATCGCGTCGTCGGGACGGTCACTTTGAGCCGAGCCCATCCGACCTTTCACGGAGCCAGCCTCAAACTGGCAGAACCCGTCGGGGAATCGTTGGTGGGGGGCTCGAATCCCGAACCCGAACAGATCGTGGTTTGGGATGAACTGGGTGCCTCCATCGGTTCGAGCCTGGCGGTCAGCGATGGTGCCGAAGCAGCACAGCCATTCCGCCCAGCCCTCAAGCCGGTCGATGCCTACAACTCAGCCATCCTCGATGAGCTTCACCTCGATCCAAACATCCTGAAATCCCTTTCGAAGTCAACTTAGCCATTAACCCAGCGAGTTCACCATGAATGCACATAAGATCAAGCAAGACATCGTCGAGATCGGACGGCGTCTGTACAACAAAGGCTTTGCAGCTGCCAACGACGGAAACATCACCGTCCGCATCGGCGAGAACGAAGTCCTTTGCACCCCCACGATGCACAGCAAAGGCTTTCTCAAAGTCGAAGACATTTGCACCATCGACATGACGGGCAAGCAGACGGCGGGGATCAAAAAGCGTTCGAGCGAAGCGCTGCTGCACTTGGAAATCTACAAGCAACGTTCCGACATCAAGAGCGTCGTGCATTGCCATCCCCCGTATGCCACCGCCTTTGCTGTGGCCCGCGAACCGATTCCTCAGTGCGTATTGCCCGAAGTCGAAGTCTTCCTCGGGGACGTTCCCATCACCCGTTACGAAACCCCGGGTGGTCAAGCCTTTGCAGACACCGTGCTGCCGTTCGTCGATAAGACCAACGTCATCATCTTGGCCAACCACGGCACCGTGAGCTACGGTGTGGATGTCGAACAAGCCTACTGGTGGACCGAGATCCTCGACGCCTACTGCCGCATCTTGATGCTCGCTCGACAACTGGGCAACGTCAGCTACTTCAGCGAGAACCAAGAACGCGAACTGCTGACCTTGAAGAACAAGTGGGGCTGGGCCGACCCTCGCAATACCGACGAGTTCAAGAACTGCGATATCTGCGCGAACGATATCTTCCGCGAGTCGTGGAAGCAAGCCGGCGTGGAGCGACGCGCCTTCCCGGCTCCACCTCCGATGGCACCCAAGGGCCCTGCCCCATCGCAGCCCGCTGCCTCAGCAAGTTCCAGCAGCAGTGTAAGCAGCACGAGCGCAGCGCCGGTGCTCAAGGCCGCTTCGAGCAGCAACGCTGCCGCTGCCGCCCCCGGTGTCGACATGGAGCAATTGGTCCAACTCATCACCGCACAAGTCATCCGCGAATTGCAGAGCAAGTAACTCGGCGTTGCGGTAACAACGATTCCATCCATCAGCATTCATTCGTCAGATAGGGTAGTTCCATGAAGGTAAGCATCATCGGAGGCGGCGGGTTGGTCGGTTCGTGCGCTGCGTTCGCGCTGCAATGCGGCGGCATCGTCCGCGAGATTGCACTGGTCGATCTCAACGAGAATCTCGCAGCCGGGCATGCGCTCGACCTGTTGCACGGGGCTCCGAGCGTGGCCGATCAACGCTTGACCTCGGGAAGTTACGAACACATTCCCGATTCGGATGTGATCTGCATCACCGCCGGACTTCGGCGCAAACCCGATGAATCGCGGTTGGACCTGATCAATCGCAACACCGACTTGTTTGCCTCGATCCTCGGAGAAGTGCAAAAAGCAGGTGTCAAGAAATCGGCTATCGTGTTGGTGGTCTCCAACCCGGTCGACATCCTCACGCATGTTGCGGCACTCAAGCTCGGATTGCCACTCAGCCAAGTCCTCGGACTCGGAACCCAACTCGACACGATTCGCTTTTGCGCGTTGATTTCCGAAGCTATCGGTTCCGCACCGACGCAAACCAAAGCCTTGATCCTCGGCGAACACGGCGACAGCATGGTGCCGATTTGGTCGAGCGCGACTGTCGGATCGTTGCCGCTGGACAAGCATCCTTTGTGGAATGGTCCGCTTGCCGAAAAGCTCTTTACGCGGACTAAGGGTTCCGGCGCCGAGTGCATTTCGAAGAAGGGTGGCGCGGGCTTCGCTGTGGGCATCGCCATCCGCGACGTGATCCATGCGATTGCCTTGGATCAACATCGCATATTGCCCGTGAGCACGGTGCAAGACGGCGCGTGCTATGGCATCCGCGATGTCTCGTTGAGCGTTCCGACCGTCGTTGGCCGAGCCGGCGCCGTCCAGCGCATCGAGATCGATCTGTGGCCGAAAGAGATTCAAGGCCTCCGCGCCAGCGCGGCCGCGATCAAGCCTACGCTCGACACCGTTCTCAAGCGAGTCGGCTGATTGCTCGAACTCGCCTCGCATTCTCTTCGTAGCGTAACGGCGTAAGCCGTACGGTATCCTCGAGGAACGTTCGCCCTCGCTCGTTCCCGCTGCTAGCCGACGGCTACTTACTAGCTCGTGCTCGTGCTCGTGCTCGTACTTCGCGCGCCCGCCCGTCCCTTACTCGTGACGCAAGGCTTCGATCGGATTCATCCGTGCAGCACGCGTTGCAGGGTAGATCCCAAAGATCAATCCGACAGCGAGCGAGATGAAGAAAGCGCCCGGAATGCTTTCGGGCACGATGGCCGGTTGCACGGTTCGGACGACTTCTGGCAAATCCGCCATCTGCTTTTCAAACCAGAGGTTGGCCACGTATCGCGCGGCCGTTACCGCCGGACCGCAAAGCAGTCCGAACAAGATTCCAGTGATACCGCCGGTCAGACTTAGCACGCTGGTTTCGACCAAGAACTGCCGGATGATATCCCGACGCTTGGCTCCTAGAGCGCGGCGAATCCCGATTTCTCGGGTTCGTTCGGTCACCGTTGCCAGCATGATGTTCATGATGCCGATGCCGCCGACCAAAAGCGAAATCGCCGCGATCATCCCCATGAAGAGCATGAACATGGCTCGCGTCGTGCGGGCTTGTTCGAGGAGTTCAAGCGGTACGACCACGGAGATGTCTTCCATCTTTTGGTGGCTGGCCAAAGCTGCCCCGACGAGTTCTGCGGTTTGCTTTACGTCGGTGACGTCGCGGCATCGCAACGTGATTTGATTGAGCTCGATGATCTCCCCTTCACGCGATCCGCTGCGCATGGTCATGACGGTGTCGCCGATGCGCTGTTGCAAAGTTCGGATGGGGATGTAAACGTCGTTGGAAAAGTCTTGTGCGGCCATCGAACCGCCGATCGCAGCCGTGGCGCCTTTCGGCTTGAGCACGCCGACGACCAAGTAGAAGTCTTGGTTTTCGGGCATGTAGATGCGTTGCCCGATCGGGTCTTCGTAGGGGAAGAGTTTGGCAGCGACTTTCGCGGAGAGAACGCAGTGGCAATCGCGTGAAAAATTCTCGGCGTCGGTGATGAAGTGACCGGAAACGAGTTCTAGCTTGGTGACTTCGGCGTATTCGGGGGTGCAACCGACGAGGCGGCCGTCGAGTTTGCGATCTTTGAATTGGAACTGACGGCGCATTTCGCGGATGGGAATGGCGCCGCGGATGGTTGGGACGGTGGCGACCAGCATGTCGTATTCTTCACGCGTCAGGCCATAGGGAGTGAGTCCTTGGCTCGACATCTTTTCGCTGGGAGGCTTCACGGTACGGATCATGATGGTGTCCGCGCCGAGGCTTTCGATTTGGCGTTGGGCTTCGTCGCCGATGCCTTTGCTGATCGCCAGCAGCCAGATGACGCTGGCGACGCCGATGAAAATCCCGAGGACGGTCAAGATCGAACGCATCGGGTGGAGCCAAAGGCTCTTGATCCCGAGTTGGATGGTGCCTAAAAGCAATCCCATGAACTAAGCCTCCACCGGCATGTTTTCGATCGCGTACCGGGCCGCTTCATCGCGGACTTCTTGTGAATTCAATCGGTCCCATTGCAGTCGACCGTCTTTCAGACGCACCACGCGTTTGGCTCGTTTGGAGACTTCGTCTTCGTGGGTGACCAAGATGATGGTTCGACCTTCGTTATTCAGCCGTTCGAACAGTTGCAAGATTTCTTCGGTGGTCCGCGAATCGAGGTTGCCCGTCGGTTCGTCAGCCAGGATGAAGTAGGGGTCGTTGACCAACGAGCGGGCGATGGCGACACGTTGTTGCTGACCACCGCTGAGCTGCGTGGGTCGGTGATCGAGTCGCTGATCGAGGCCGACCATCTTGGCGAGGTCCAAGCAGCGTCGTCGTTGCTCGGTCGTCAAGGGGCGGCCTTGGTAGAACAAGGGGACTTGGATGTTTTCGACGACGGTGAGTTGCTGGATCAAGTTGTAGGCTTGGAATACGAAGCCGATGCGTTGGCTCCGAATGTCAGCCAGCTGATCGTCGGACATCTTGGCCACGTCGTCCTTGCCTAACCACAAGCTGCCGGAGGTGGGTTGGTCGAGGCAGCCGAGGAGATTGAGCAAGGTGCTTTTCCCGGAGCCGGACGGCCCCATGATGGCTACGTAGTCGCCAATGGGAACATCGAACGTCACGCCGCGCAGAGCGCGGACCGTTTCGCTTTTGAGGACATACTCTTTTTTGAGATCGACGACGCGACAGGCGTAGCCTTCGGTATCGACCTGGGTGATGGGTTGCGTCATGAGAGGGCTTGCGAGAGTTCTCAGGGCTTAGTTGGAAGGAGCACCGGGGCCGCGTCCGCCACCACCGCCGCCACCTGCACCCATGGCTGCCAACCGTTTCTTCATCGCAGTCGCCATTTCGGCTTTGTCGATGCTGCCGTCTTTGTTGGCGTCGTATTCCGAGAAGCCACTCTTCATCCGTTCCTCGCCCGAGACTTCTTCGAGCGAGAGTTTGCCGTCGGAGTTGGTGTCCATGCGTTGGAAGATGCCGGAGACGATACTGTCAGCGCTCATCGCGCCGCCGGCACCTGGAGCACCCGCCGGACGACCACCTTCTTCGCCAGCCGCACCGCGCATGGGCGCTTTAGGGATCGGTTGGTTCGAGATGGCCACCATCTTTTCGCGGTCGTCTTCTTCGCGGATCTCAGGGATCACCATGCGGTCCAAGTGATTGCGGGGATCGAGCACGACGTTGTCGTCTTGTGCCAATCCAGATTTGACGGTGACGAACTTGTCGTTGGTCGCGCCGATTTCGATTTCTCGCGTGTCCCATTTCTCGCCATCGCGCACCAGGACGAAGTGGTGGCGTTTGGTTTCATAGACGGCGTGCACCGGGACTTGGATCGCGTTCTCGATCTGTTCGACGAAGATGCGGACTTCGGCGGTCATGCCGGTGCGGATGGTTTCTGGGGGATCGATGATTTGGATGAAGGTCGCGTACTCTTTGACGTTCGATCCCCACCAGTTGCCTGGTTCCGCGTATTTATTGACTTTGATCACGCGACCGAGCAATTCGTTTTCGACGGCGTTGACGCGGACCTTGACCGGCATGCCTTCGCGAATGAGGCTAATGCGCGATTCGTTGATCTTGGCTTTGACTTGCATCCGCGTTGGATCGGGCAGCAAGAAGATCGTTTGCTGTTCGCGGACCAACGCTCCGGGTTCGACGACGAACTCGCCGCCGCCACGACCGCTGAACTTATTGGCGTAGACGACTTGACCATCGGCCGGAGCGATGATGGTGCACGCTTTGACTTGGTTCTGGATCTCTTCGAGTTTCGTTCGTTCTTCGATGAGGGTGTTTTTGTCCGACTCGAGTTTGGCTTTGGTGGTTTCGATGTCGGCATCGAATTGCACCAGCATTTTGCGTTTGGTTAGTTCGTCGAGTACGCGCAATCGGCCTTGGGCGGAGTCGAGGGTGTTCTTGGCATTTTCTACGGAGTAGTTTTCAGCTTCGATTTGAAGCGGCTTGAGGGTTCCTTTCGCGGCCAGGCGTTCGGCGCTTTCGAGCGACAGTTCGGACTTGCGCAAGGACTGCTGAGCGACGGCGATCTCGCTGAGGATGGCTTTTCGTTCGGTGAGGAACGTGCCATCGAGGTATTCTTGGCGAGCGATCATGGCCTTATTGACGGCGGCTTCGCTGCTGATGACGGCCGATTCTGCCGTGCTAACGACGATGCGTTGGTTCTTGGCTTCTTGTTCGAGGGCGGAGGAGTCGAGTTGGCAGAGTTGCTCCCCTTTTTTGACAAAGGTCCCTTCGGGGATGACGGTCAGGATCGGGGTGCCACTGCCCCCGCGTCCTTTGACTTCGCATTTGACTTCATTGTTGCTGCTGCTTTCGATTTCGCCTTGTTCGAGGACGATGTGATCGAAGGGGCCTTGGGCGACCGAGTGCAGGAGCGGTTCGTTGCTGTTGGAGCCAAACTCACCGGAAGTGCGGTTGGTGTACCACCAGTAGCCGCCTGCAGCCAACCCCGCGATGGCGAGCAATCCCAAGATCGACTTGGCGGCCGCACCACGGCGGCGCGATCGGCTGCGTAGGGACCGTTGGGAGCGGGAAACGCGGGTGAGCTTTGTTGATTTCATGGTTCGCGAGTGGGTTGGGGCCGGAGTGGACCGCATGGCAATAGTCTCGAGCGTGGACAAGCTGGAGAGGAAATGGGATGTTTGGAAGTGCGTGCACTTCGGGGGGGAATTGGGTGGCTCGGTGGGACTCAGTGCCGTGGCGGGTGGGGTTCCGTTAGGTGTTGATCGTCGAATTCCACGGGAGTTCCGAGGGGATCCGAAACATCGGTCGCGGCTGGATAAGGCACCCGCGACGGAGTGGTCAAACTGCAGATGCAACGTACTTGGAGTTTAGTATCGGTTGCAGCGGTCTGGCCGATTGCGTGGAATTTTTGGGGAATGGGTGGGAATCCGCGACGTTTCGGGCGAGGTGACGAAGCGTGTAAGGCTACCAATCCTCGGCCGATTCGTCGCGAGGGAAACTGGAAATAGTATGGAATCGCGTCAACCGCCCACGGTGCGGGTGTTCTGCGCACGGCGGGCGTGCTTTTGGGCTGTGGACCGTTGGGCTCAATTGGTTTTGAACACCGCTCCGGGGCAAATGTTCTGGAGAAACCGTCGAAGGGGCGCCGATTAGGGTTGGACGGCACGGCTCGCCTGGGGTGAAGGGTTGGGATGGAGCGGAAATGCCAGCGAAGCGGTCGATCCCGGCTAGACCGGAAGTGTCGGAGCGGCTACAATTCTGGCCCTTCGAAAGCGCGGCATCAGACCTGCGTTGGAGGGAGTTGAGCCCGTGATTCGGGCGTAAAAAGCCTAAAATTGGATGTGTTTTTTGGAGGTTTTGCATGGTTAAGTTGCTCGTCCGCGATCGCGAAACGATCCAGGAAGCAGTACGTCGCTTTCGCAAATTGGTCGAGCGAAGCGGATTGAAGAAGGAAATGCGTCGCCGCGAGTTTTATGAAAAACCGAGCGAAATCAAGCGACGCAGCCGTCAGCGAGCCGAACGTCGATCGCGTCGCATGCGTCTGTTGGGTCTGTAGACCTCGGACGATTTTGGATAGAACATAGAGCCACGTGTCAGCAGTCCCGCATCATCCAAGTTTCGCGGGATAGGCAAACGCGGTGGGCGAGTTGTCGGAAGTGCAAGCAGCAACGCAGTCTTGCCGATAGCTGACAGCAAGAAGCGGTCTCGTCAGAGACCTGAGCAACGATAAAAGACAAAAGCATGTCGGCCAGAAGTGGTCGGACTGCGATACGTTCGGGCGAATAGCTCAGTTGGTTAGAGCGCCACTCTTACAAAGTGGATGTCGGGGGTTCGAGTCCCTCTTCGCCCATTCGCAAAGCCCCGCGGTGACCCGTGGGGCTTTTTCGTTAGATCGATTAATCCTATGCCCCGCTCACAACGCTCGACGTTCGGTCGCTCCGAGTCCAAGCGTCGTGCAGATCCTCTACCATGCGTCTTGCTCGGCGAACTCGGAGCCCCTCGCTTCTAATCGACTTTCTGGGAGCGATTGCCTGGATCGATGGGTGTTACTTGCCCCGACTGAACTGACCGCCTGGTGTTGCGACAACGACGAGTTGGCAAAAAGATCGAACGCAGAAAGATACGCGGCCCATTTTTCTGCGTTCGATCTTTCTGCTTAAAGTCTCGGATTGGAGCGAAAGGCTCGCATGTTCGAACGCCATGATCAGGCGTTTCACGCACGCTTCGCTCAAGACGCAAAGAATTAAGAAAGCCGTGCCGCCATACCTTGCGATTATTTTATTCGTCCGACCTTTGAGTCTTCGACTCTTTGCGTGAAGCCTCGGTTCGAAGCGGCCGGCTCGTATGTCGGGGAGTTGGTGCCAAGATTCTCACGCTCGCTTCGCTCAAGACGCCAAGATGCAAAGTTATGAATACTTCAAGTTGAGCGCCTACCTATCGGGTGTTTGCTGAGCCATTGTGCTTTACTCGGGAGTCTCACTCGGTCGACCGAGGGCAACTAGTCGCTCCGTTTTCCGAGGCAGTACAAGTGCTTCTCGCCGCGAAGAAACAGCTCTTCTCCCTCAATAGCAGCAGAAGCACTGATCGAATCGTCGAGGCGGTTGACCGCCACGATATTCGGGTTCGGTTCATGGCTTAGGACGACCGTCGTCCCCGACAAGTCGGTGACATACACGTATCCGTTTGCGGCGACGGGCGATGCGTAGATGTTGCCGAGAACACCCAGTCGAATGGTTCCAGGTTGATTCTGACCGGTCGGTCCATCCACGCGCGTCATCACATTCTGGTAGTGGGTTAGAAAATAGAGCGCATCGTCATACAGCAGCATCGATGGAACGTAGGGTGTGCTTCGATTGCGCGTCCAAATTACATGCTGCGTGTCGGTGATGTCCCCAACGGCTCCCTCAAGGTTGATTGCGATCAATACCTTCTTCTCGTAGCTGCTGCCGACGTAGAGTTTGCCATTCGCGTAGACCGGTGTTCCTACGACATTGGACGACATGCCACGGCATTCCCAGACGAGTTCACCATCTTCCAGCCGATAGCCGCAGACGCGATTGGTCCCGCATACGATGATCTCAGCGTGATTCTTGCCATTGCGATCGGCCCGTTGGATCACGATGGGTGAGCTCCAGGACGTATCCTCGGGGCGTTCTTTCCGCCATCGATTCTTGCCCGTTCGCTTGTCGAGGACCACTAAGAAGGAGCCTTCTTCGTGGTCCCAATTGACTACGAGCGAATCTTCGAAGAGGGTAGGGGAAGCCCCTTCACCGTGACCGTGTTTGGAATGCAGCGGGCCGAGCGATCGCTCCCACACCACATCGCCACGGAGATTAAGGCAGTAGACGCCGTGGGCGCCGAAATGCGCGTATACGAATTCGCCATCCGTTACCGGTGATGCGTTGGCCAGGCTGCCCGTCACATGCCCTGCTTCGAGCGGCACTTCTTCGCGTACTACCGTTCTCCATTGAATCTCGCCATCTCGGCGATCGATAGCCATCACCACAAATTGGAACCGGCTATCAATCAGCGCGTTATCGTGTTCACCGGGGCGCCCGCTGAACCGAGCCGGGAGTTTCGGTCCGATGGGGATCGCCGCAGTCACCAAAACTAGGTCTTTCGCAAGGACCGGTGAACTGTGTCCTTTGCCCGGCAATTCGGTCTTCCAGCGAACATTCTTTTCTTCGGACCACTCCAAAGGAGGCGCCGCATCTACCGCAACTCCGGTCCCCAAAGGGCCCCGCCATTGGAACCAATTGGCAGAAGGTTCCGGACTCGCATTCTGCGCTTCACATGGGGATGGAATCATCGACATGAAAACGCACATGGAAAGCAACCAGCGACTCATAGAACGGAACTCCTTTGTCGGTACTACGGCGATCCCGACGCGAGGTTTAGCTCAATCTTCAGATGTTGCATGGTTTCCCCTAATCCAATACGTGCCACCCACGTATTGATTGCTTTTGATTATGAATGCACTCCTGTCCTTCGTGGATCGCGTCCTCGTCCGAAGGAGAATGCCGTCACACAACTCGCGATGGAAGAATGCGAGGCGGAAGTGGTCTGTGCTTAAATCAGATTGGCATCGGGCGGAAGGCGTTTGAACGCATGGACACGACGGCTTGCCAATCGATGAGACCCATGCGGCCGGGCTGAAGGCCAGTCGATTTGGATTGGGGCGGGTTCGAAGTGCGACTCTCGCCGGAAACCCGAAACACAAGTGGCTAGCCTGACGTCGCAAACACCTGCCGAACTGCCCGCTGACCGCGATGCCAGCGGTGCTGATGCTCCTGAGCGTGCTGCGATAGCGACTCCGGCGAACCCGCCGCACTTCCTTGAAAGTACTTCTTGAACCGCCAAACCAAATCGATCCACATCGAGCCATCGATCCCCAATCGCTTCAAGATCGGCTCGACTTCCGCCGTCATCTTCGGCTTCCCCAAACTCGGGCGATGAATCGCAGTCCACTTGAGCAACGCCACGTAGTCCTTCAACGACAGCGACAAAAAGCCCTTGTCGCTAGCGCGCACGCGCGAGGTGCTCACTTGCGGACCGGGTTTGCCCCGCTCATCGAGCGTGAGGGGCGCTCCCCTAGCCTCCCGCCCGATCGCAAACGCTCGCTTCGCTCGCTTGGCCGGTGCACGCCTGGCTCGCAGTAGAGCCGGGGTCGCAGTCCGATGGATTTCGCCCGCTTCCTCGGTGGACAATGGTCAAATAGGTGGGTGGCAAGTATTGAGGTATTCCACGCGATTTAGATCGACGTGTATAGTGTAATTTCAAGATGGTCATTCAATAGTGTCCCAAAGGTTCCATTGAGTGTGGAGGCATTTGGTGTTTACTCACGCGCGATCAATCCGATTGTGGGTTCTCCCCACAAGCACAAGGGAGACATGCATGCGAGCGATTCTGTGCGTTCTTGCGATGGCCATGGCGGGCGTGGCCGCAGGACCGCCAGTTCATGCCATCGAGCCTGACTGGAACCGCGACTTGTCGGCGGCGATGGCAAAAGCCAAATCGCTGAATCGACCTCTGTTCATCTTGTTCACTGGCCATGGCTGGTGTCACGCATGCGACTTACTCGACCGAGAAGTCCTGCGAACCGAGAAATTCGTCGAGACAACCAAGGACAAGTACGTATTCGTCGAATTGGACCTCAAGGTCGAGGGCGGTCCGGAAGAGGATCAGAAGACGGACTTGATGCGATTGCAAGACCAATACTTAGTGTTGGGTGTACCCACCGCTGTCTTGACCGATGCGGAGGGACGGCCGTATGCGTACCTTACTGGATACGATGCCGATACGGGTACTGACGCGTATCTAGATGACCTTGCACGCACTGCGCGTGCGAAAAGCGAGCGAGACGCACATCTCCAATCAGCGGCAATCACGTCGGGTGCAACCCGCGCCGAGCATCTCGATCTTGCTTTGGACGCGATTTCCCCACTGCTAGATGAGTTGGAAGAAAGGGGTGATGATCCATTGCTTCGTTTCTACGATCGAGAGGTTGCCGAGATCGTCCAACTTGCGAGTGGCACGGGTCCTCTCGCAAGCAAATACAACGCTCGCAAGCAAACGCGCGATGCATGGCTCAAAAGCCAAACCGTCCTCAAACGTCTGGATGAATTCGAGGCCAAGCAGGACTATGCTGGCGCAATCGCATACATCGAACGCTGTTTGCCCGATGCGACAACCGACGCGGTTCGATGGAGGTTGGAGTTCGCTCGCCAAGTCTACTTCGAGTGGAGCGATCGCAACGCGGAAGCGTTCGAAAACGTTCAGCGACTTCTCGCTACAGACAACTTTACGGCGGAACAACGAGATAGTTTGCTCGATCGCGAGGCCTACAATCTCTTTCAATTGGAACGAGTCAGGGAGGGAGTCGAGCATTTCAATCGTCGGATTGCTGAGGCGAGCGAAGACTACTCGAAACGCATTCGATTGCGCAAATGGAAGGCGCAGATGCTTCTAGACCGCGACCCGGTCTCCGATTCGATCGCAGCATTCGAAGAGTATCGGAAGGATTCGCGGCGCGGTACCGATGACTGGTTTCGAGCGACTTGGCTTCTTGCTCGCGAACTCCGACGCGGGAACGATCACTCGGGAACGCTGAAAGTGCTTGAGGAGGGCCTCGAGGTTAGTCGTCTATCTTGGCTGCTGGTAGATGCGGCTGAGAGCCAGCTCGCATTGGGAAAACTGGATTCGTGCCTCCAGTCCATCGAGGAAGCGGAGAAGATCAATCGAAAGTTGCAGAATTCAGAACGGCAATCGGATCGAAAGGAGTTTGAAGCAGGTCGATCGCGAATCGATGATTTAAAACAACGACTGATGGCCGCTCAGCAGCAGCCACCCACGAAGATCTCCCCGAAAGAAGGCGAACCATCTGCAAGCGATTCGAACGTACCGTGAGCAGGTGCGGCGAGAGAAAGCGGACGGGGCTCAGTTGCACGCGGCGAAACGTCGAGCGCGCCGCCCTTTGAAGAAGTCGATTTTGGCTCTCACAGCCGCCAATGGCCCCGGTAGCGGTGCCCGCAAGCAGCGTGGTCTCTTTGTGCTCGTGGGCCGTGAGGATGCAGTGAGTGCAAATGCACGCCGGGCGTGCTTGGGGTATGCTATTGGGAGTCGCTCCGCGATCTCATCCCACCTCCGGATCCCTCCACCCATCCCCTCCACCCATCCCCTCTC
>JBKCUI010000279.1:0-4881 GCA_046318495.1 Pirellula sp.
AGATTGCCGATCGCCCCGCCGAGTTTCTAGTGGAGCGAAGCCCCGACAAGGGCGCCGTGATGAGCCGGTAGGTGGATCGCACGAATTGTTCCCGCCCTGTCATGACGCTAGAAGACGACAGTGATTGAATCATTAGGGAACGCCTCCCCATTCGGAACGAACCATCCGCACGGAAAATGGCCATCGAGGTACCATCGAACCTGATCACAGACCAACTCTACGTCAGCAATGCCTGAGAATGCGACTTCCAAGTAGGCGCTCGTCAAATGGCTCCGAATCCAGTCGAGCATAACAGGGCGTTCTACGTGAGATGGTAAACTGGGAAGGACCGATTTGTGAAGTAAGTCGTCGATGCTGGGAGTGAACGACTGAATGATCACATTCCACTTTCTATATTCTTGGCGATGGTTATTGCTCAAATGCAGTCGCAGCAGATTTGAGGCTTCGTTTACGCACCACCATGAAATCTCATCCCTGGACCACTGTGTCGCAACGTCCCAGGACGAAATTGCTCTCGTGAGTTTCAGAGGTTCCGAAATTTCCTTACCAACATTTTCAAACCAAGGGCACTGAAGCAACTCGCCGTGAAGTACTTCCCAATTTTGCCATCTCATTGAATCGATCCTCCTGGTAGGAATTGTGATCGAAAACGCCCTGGAACACAGGGGGCAAGGGCCTATGCGTGCCAGCACCTACCTGGCTCAACGTATGATCATGATGCCAACGAAGCCCCCTTTGCTGGCTTTCCGGAAGGTTCTGCACGGCAAGCTAAGCCTTGCCCAAAACCCGACGCGTCCGTATTGAAGTTGCGGATTGTGGGTTCCCCTCGTACTCAATGAAATGGTACTCGTACTCGTTGCCGTATCACCGCGTAGGAAACACCGAGGGGAATCGCGAAGCGAAGGGGATGAGCGTGGAAATCCCTCGCTAACGCGTCGGGTTGGGATGGGGATGCTGCGCGTTGGCGTATCGTCGAGTAGGAGTACGAGTACTGCTAACGCGGAGTAGGAGTACGAAAAAACCAAGAGGAACCGCGAGGCGAAGTGGGATGAGACTCGGACTGCGCAACTTCGATAGGCGCGAGCATGGGAAACCATGGCCGATCATGACGCCAACGTAGAACCCTTGCTGGCGCTGCGGGCTGGTATTGCGCGGCGATGCCGCAAAAGCGAAGAACCCTTGCTGGCGCCGCGGGCTGGTGTTGCGAGGCCATTCCACCAACGTTTTCTCTGGTGCTCCATTTTCGATTGCTGCCGCCAAACGCAGGACATATCGATGCTAGAATGCGTGTCCGCGTCTTGGGATCTCTCAGCACTCTCTCCGTTTCCTATTGAATATGGCTTCAACTCGGTCAGCATTGGGTCGGCATCGTGGCGTTCAGCATTGGATCGCGTCGTTGGCCTTGGGAATCGCGATCGCTCCAGTCTCTTTAGCGCAGTCGCCCGACACTACTGCTGCTTCCCCGCCCGAAGGGGAATGGGCGGCCATGCGAGCCATCACGCCGCGCGGTCTCGTTTGCAACGCCACGCGCGAACCGATCGCGCTCGATGGAAAACTAAATGAAGCCGCTTGGAACGCCGCTCCGTGGTCGGACGACTTCGTCGACATCCAAGGAGACAAACGGCCTCTCCCCCTGCATCGAACGCGAGCCAAAGTCTTGTGGGATGCGGACCATCTGTACATCGCTGCCGAAATCGTCGAGCCGCACTTGCAAGGAACGCTGCGCGAACACGATGCGGTCATCTTCCAAGACAACGACTTTGAAGTCTTCCTCGATCCCGATGGCGATCATCACCGCTACATCGAGTTGGAACTCAATGCCCTGAACACCACTTGGGATCTGTTTCTCGATCGCCCCTACAAAGATGGAGGCAAGGCCGACAACGGATTGGAGATCGAAGGATTGCGGACCGCCGTGCATCTCGACGGCACGCTCAACGATCCTTCCGATACCGATCGCGGTTGGACGCTGGAGATCGCGATTCCGTTTGCGAGTTTGGCTCGCTTCACGCACAACGCCTGTCCGCCGAAAGCCGGCGATCGCTGGCGTTTGGGATTCTCGCGCGTGGAATGGACGTGGGATGTGGTCGATGGAGCGTACCGCAAACGTCCAGGATTGCCCGAGGACAACTGGGTATGGTCCCCGCAAGGCATCATCGACATGCATCGTCCAGAGCGCTGGGGTGTCCTCGAGTTTCGCGACGGGGACAGCAGCGATAGCTTCCAACACGCATCGACGATGGGGCTGCGCGATGCGCTGATGGAAGCGTATCACCGTCAACGCGAGCGGCAGCGAACCGCCGCGACGTTTGCCGATTCATGGGAGTCGCTCGGATGGAGCCCCGATGCGAACTCCGGATGGCATCGCCTACCCTGGCGCGTTCAAGAAAACGGCTACGCAGTGAGCTTGGCCCAACCTCGCTCCGATGGCGGTTGGGATGTCGGCACGGTCACCCAGGATTCGCGATTGCAAGTCCGCACGTGGGACGCCGCAGTGGTCCGCGCTGTCCAGCAATCGGGCAGCAACCAATCGGAGATGGTGCGACTGCTTTGCGACGTGCCCCAAGATCAGTGGGACTCGGCGGTCTTTCTCGTGGCCAACATGCCCGAGCGGGACTTGAAGGGGCTCACCGCGGCGTTCTTGCTCGAAGACATTCGCGTCGCTCACGAGACGCTGGCGCAAGCACCTTGGGCCGATCGCATCCCCAAGGAGATTTTCCTGAACAACATCTTGCCCTATGCCAACATCAACGAGCGTCGCGATGCATGGCGCAAGGATTTTCGCGAACGCTTCGCACCGTTGATCGCCGAAGCCAAATCGCCCGGGCACGCCGCCGCTTTGCTCAATCAACGTTTGTTTCCGCTGGTGAAGGTCAAGTACTCCACCAAACGGGCCAAAGCCGACCAGAACCCTTACGAATCGATCGAGTCCGGATTGGCCTCGTGCACCGGGTTGTCGGTGTTGTTGATCGATGCTTGCCGATCGCTCGGAATTCCCGCGCGCTTCGTAGGGACCCCGCTTTGGTCGGATAACAGCGGAAACCACTCGTGGGTCGAAGTGTGGGACGATGGCTGGCACTTTACCGGCGCTGCCGAGCCCGCAGGGGATCAACTCGACAATGCGTGGTTCACCGGACGGGCGGCCACTTCCCAACGCGATGTGCCTCGGCATGCGATCTACGCGGTGAGCTTTCAAAAGACCCCGTTGCGGTTCCCGTTGGTATGGGACCGATCGATCGATTACGTGTCGGCCGTGAACGTTACCGACCGCTACACGCAGATTGCATCTCGGCCACCCGAAGGGACCAGCATGGTTTCGTTCCGCGTGATCGATCCCAAATCGCGAGCCCGCGTCGAAGCCCAAGTGCGCGTCACCGATGATGCCGGCGCTTTGGTGCTCGAGGGCAAGACTCGCGATGAGCGCTTTGATCTCAACGATCACTTGCATCAGTACTTGCTCCCAGGCAAAACCTATCAAGTCACCGTCGATGCCGACAACCGCCGTTGGAGCGATCGACTGACGGTGACGGCAGCTCCGCAACTCGTCTCCTGGAATTTGCCCGAGTCGAACGAGTCGCCGGCTGCGTCCGAGTCCGACAATCCGCTATCGGCCCTCGAGGCTTACTTGCAAACGCCGATCGGCTCGCGAAAACCGATCTCCGAAATGGCGTTTGCCAAGATGCCCTTGAGCCGCGAGCAAGCCCTCGAAGCCGAGAAAAAACTGGTAAGCGATCTGCAAGCCCAACGCCGAGAGGAGCGCAAGGCCGAGTGGGATGCCAAGGTCTTGCAAATCGGCGACGCCAAGATGCCGTTTAGCTACACCGTCTTTGGCGAAGCGCCCGAAGGAGGACGCAGTCTGTACATCTCCATGCACGGCGGAGGCGGGGCTCCCAAGCGAGTCAACGACGGCCAGTGGGAGAATCAAAAGAAACTGTATCGCGTGGAAGAAGGAGTGTATGTCGCGCCGAGAGCTCCAGGCGATACGTGGGATCTCTGGCATACGGCCCCCATCGATCCGCTCTTTGATCGGCTGATCGAAGACATGGTGCTGTTCGAAAACGTGAATCCCGATCGCGTTTACTTGATGGGCTATTCCGCAGGTGGGGATGGGGTCTATCAAGTTGCACCGCGCATGGCCGATCGTTTCGCTGCAGCGTCGATGATGGCGGGGCACCCCAATGAGACCTCCCCGCTCGGACTGCGCAATCTGCCGTTCACCATCCATATGGGGGCCAACGACGGAGCGTACAACCGCAATCAAACCGCCCAGCAATGGAAGGAAAAACTCGAAGCCTTGCAGGCCCAGGACCCGGAGGGCTACGTGCACTTTGTCAAGCTTCACGAAGGCAAAGGGCACTGGATGGACCGGCAAGATGCCGAAGCATTGCCGTGGATGGCCAAGCACACCCGCAATCGCTATCCCAAGAAAATCGTCTGGAAGCAAGACGACGTCGTCGAACCCCGCTTCTATTGGCTGGCTGTCGAACGCGAAGGCTTGGCCGATCGCGCGTTGGTGGTTGCCGAAGTCGACGGCCAAACGATTCAGATTCGCGATTGCGATCCCAAGCGTTTGCATCTGTTGTTGCGCGACGATTGGATCGACATGTCGCGCGAGATCGTCGTCAAACGCGGCGACCAAGTGTTGGTTTCGGCGACCGTTCCTCGGACCATCGAAACCATCGACCAGACGTTGCGCGAGCGCGGCGATTCCAAAGGCGCATTTTGGGGCAAGCTAACGTTGGACGTGCCAGCCGTCCAGCCTTAACATTCAGTCTCCGTGATACCTCTTCGCGGATGCGTGTTCGCGTTTGGAAACGAATGCCATCGCGTACCGCAGCGCTCACCATGCTGCGGTTTCCTTTCCCTCTCCAACCGATCCGG
>JBKCUI010000280.1:0-33907 GCA_046318495.1 Pirellula sp.
TGGCCAGTCTGTCTAGCTCACTGGATCAACCCATTGCCGCCTTGGTCACGGATATCACGTCGCAGAAACTCGGCGCCAGTCGGATCGCGATGGAGGAACCCGAGAAGATCGATGGCGTTGCATGCGTCAAGCTGTCCGTCACCAACCTTGAGAATCCAAAGCAGAAGACCATGCTATGGCTCAATGCCCAATCGCGCCGAGTCGAGCGCGTCGAGCAAGTGGTTCCGGCGCTCGGAAATGCCAAGCTCACGATGAAGCGCAGCAAGTAGCGCAATAGACAACTTCGCGTAGGATTGCCGAGCTGCGTCCAAACCGCAGCCGGCATCGGGTTAGGCAACCGCAATCGAACGCCCTGGAATGCTAGATGCGGACGTACGCCAAGAATGACCGATTGGGCACCCAGGTTTCTTTATCGCCTTGGAGTCGCGGACACGCGAAAGCCTGCTTCCTAGGAGCCGCCCCATCACGAAGGCCCTAGATCGATCCGCCATACTCCTTGATGGCGTTTCCCTCCTTCGCCGTTCTCAGCGTGTCTTTGCAGCCTGACTTGAATTGGCCGATCGGTGAGAGATCGACTTAGAGTCACACATGCTGAATCGCCGCAACATCTGCATAACGCTTCCGTTACGCGCAATGCGCATGAACATTCCGTTACACACGCAATTCGCAAGGGCTTGCGGTTTTTACCGGCAGACTAAACCCCTGTAAGTGGCGATTAACGCGGCCTTCTGCGTTGCAAAAAGTGAAAAAAAGGATGCAAAAAACGGCAATTGGGCTACTGCGCCGAATTGACGCATAACGATTTCCTTAATACATAAGGGGTATCGAGTTTCCTTCTTCTCTTGTTTTACGGACGATTCTTATGCGTAAACATCGTTTTCGCGGGTTCACATTGGTTGAACTCCTCGTCGTGATTGCGATCATCGGCATCTTGGTTGGATTGCTTTTGCCTGCCGTTCAGGCCGCTCGAGAAGCGGCGCGACGAATGTCGTGCAGCAATAACATGCGTCAGCAAGCCCTCGGTGTGCTGAACTACGAAGCCGCCTTCAAGAAGCTCCCTTCCTTGCAGGCTGGTAATGGCAACATCGTTCAAACCCAGCAGCGCTTCGCGATGAGCGGTTGGTGGGCGATTTTGCCTCAAATCGAAGGCCAAGTGATCTTCGACCGAATCAACGGCTTGAACAATGGCTTGGGACTGGAACCGTGGAATGGCAATGCTGCGTACCGTCAGCGCGTTCCCTGGCTCGAGTGCCCGAGCGACACCGGCGATGCGGAGCCCGTCGATGCCAACCGCAACCGCGGTTTGACCAGCTATGGATTTTGCACTGGCGACAATTACGCACAGTCCCAAACCACTGCAGGCGGTGAAGAGCGAAACAGCCTCGCGCTCGCCTTGCTCAAGCGGCCGATTCAAAACCGAGGGATGTTTGGACGTGCCACCTACCATCCGCTCGCAACCGTGGTCGACGGAACCAGCAATACCATTATGCTCGGCGAGCGTTCGCGACCTCACCGCGTGAACTCGAAGGGTGCACCCGTTCTGATCGCCAGCAACCCAGCCGCCTACGCCCCGATCAGTTGCCGCGCTCAATGGATCGGAGATCGTTACGTCAACCCAGGCCTGATCTTCACCGGCGACACGATGCCTGGTTACCGAGCTTGGGCTGGAAACGCCTTTTTCAACGGCATGTCGACGATTCTTCCCCCAAACAGCGCCGTTTGCATGATCGGCAACGGAGCGGTTTCGCCTCACTGGTTTGCCGGGATTTGGACCCCGACCAGCGAACACGGCGGTGGAGTGCAATTGGCCTTTGGTGACGGGTCGGTGCGTTTCATGAGCGATGCGATCGATTCCGGGAACTTGGCATCAGTTGCACCGGACCTGAATGGTCTGGAAAGCCCGTACGGTGTTTGGGGTGCTTTGGGTACCAAGAATGCCGGCGATCGCGCTGTAATTCCAGACGAGTGATTTTCGGCTAACTCATGTTGATCACATCAAGCGATCGACGGAGGCAACTCTGTCGATCGCTTCTTTCTTGAAGCCCCTCACGATTTCTTCGATGCGGACGTCTACAAGCCGTCGCGCTACCACCACTCGCTTTTCACGAATCGTTTGTCTCTCCAATCCCTGTATGGAAATCATGCAATACCGCGTTTTTGCTTTTGTTTGGCTGATCGCTGCGATGCTCGTCATCAGCGTCCCGGGCTGTGGCCCCCGTTCCAAACTCCCCAAGACCGTCAAGGCCGATGGCGTGATCTTGATGGATGGTGCGCCCGTCGTCGACGCGACGATCACCTTCATCGCGGATAGCGGCAATTACCACGCGACAGCCACCTCCGATAAAGAGGGCAAGTTCTCGTTGCGAGCCTTTCCCGAGAAGACCGGCGCGGTTCCGGGCAGCTACAAAGTTGAAGTCAACAAGACCCTCGTTACCGGCAACGGCACGAGCACCGGCGATGAACCCGCCGTCCTAAACGTCGGCTTCGGACTGCCGGAAAAGTACGCCAGCATGGTCACGTCGGGTCTCACGGGCACGATCCCCGAGTCCGGCACCTCCGACTTGAAGCTCGAGCTGTCGGCCAACTAGTTTCCGTCGGAACAGACGACGGTTCGTTGGCTCTTACTGCCAGATTGCATTGTTTGGCTCGAAGACGTTCACGGTGAATCGCTTCGAGCCACGAGCAACCATTGGCTCCGCACTCAGCCTGATTGCAACCTGCGTTGTTGCTTCGTACTTCAGCGCAGGATCTCTTCCAACGGACCGGTACTGTCGGCGAACGCTTCGCACCGGACACCCGCCAGCTGCAACATCCGAACGTACAAGTTCGAAAGCGGAGCACCGCCGTAGTCTTTGTGTCCGCAACTCTTTAGTTGACCGCCTCCACCTCCAACGATCAAATTCGCTAGATCGGTGGACTCATGCCACGATCCCATGCCGGATCCGTAGTGGATGGCGCAATGATGCAGCAGTGTTTGCTCTCCCTCCTGGATTGCATCGAGCTTGTCGAGCAAATAGGCCAAGTGCTCGATTCGCAATCGATCCATTTTAGCCATGCCAGCGAGCCGGTCCGCTAACCCGTCAGCGTGCGTGTAGTAGTGGTATCCTTCCGCCAGCCCTTCTTCTGGATAGCGGCAATTCATGAAGCCGATCTGCATCGTGGCAAGACGGGTTTGATCGGTTTGAAGTGCCAGTACGAGCATGTCCAGCAGCAGGCGAATGTGGGCTCGTCGGTTGGATTCCGGCGGATCCGCCTGTGGGGCTTTGGCACCAGCCGGTACCGGCACGGGTGGCATCGCTGCCCAGCGTTCCGCGAGTACCACGCGACGCTCCACCTCGCGAACGTGCGTTAGGTACTCGTCCAATTTATTGCGATCACTCGCACTGACGCGCGCTTCCAGACGACGCGTCGCATCAGACACGCCGTCCAAAACGCTTTTCTTCTCGCGGAATCGCTTCTCCATGGCGAGCTTGGCCTCAGGCGATGCATCGGCAAAGAGCTGCGAGAACACCAACCGCGGGTTCCATTGATTCGGGATCCCAGAACCGCTCGATGAAAAAGAAAGGTATCCCGATCGATTCGGAGACAGATTCATGACTGGGATACGCGTACGTTCTCCGATGGCTTGCGCAGCCAATTGATCGACGGAGATTGTGTTGCGAACGGCAACTCCAGGAGTGCCTCCCAGATCCGCACCGGTGAGATGGCAAACCGTGTCCTGCACGTGCCGTCCGGTTTGCGGATTGCGCCGAAACGCATTTTCGTGATAGAGACCGCTCAGCACCGAAAGTTGCGATTGGTACTTGGCGAGTGGCTCCAGCGTCGGGGAAAGAGCAAACTTGGCCCCTGTCGCTGAGGGTTTGTACTTGTCCATCAACATTCCAGATTCCGTGTGAAGCCACAACAATCGCACAGGAGCTGGATTCGTCGGGGCGCCCGCGGCTCGCCGCTCCGCTCCCGACATGGCTTCAAGCCACGGTAGTCCGACCGCGACACCGAATCCACGAAGAATGGTTCGGCGAGAAAGCTGCGTTGTCATACAAAAACTCCATCAACCCAATCGGCCTTGGACAGGAATCACTTTCAATCACAACGGTGACCAACGATACGCTTAGGGGCGCTGTTCTGGCAACACCCGCGGCCTCGTTCGAAAACTCTCGCTCGCGACGATGCCCTGAATCAACGCATGGAAACGATGGCCGTCGGCGGCTGTGGATTGCGCAATGCGGTGAGCTTCTTTGCGATCGGATTGCCTCAACCCTCGACCCAGCGCGTAGATCATCAATTGTTCGGCAAATCCGACGGCGATGGTTTCCTCTCGCTCCAAAAGATACCGTTTGAAGTCGATCGGGCCAGACAGAATCTGACCATCGGCAAACTGTGTGCTCGTATCGATTGCGATGGGAGATGGGGGCGAAACGTCTCCCGATCGCGTTGCCGCGCTGGCAGGGTCTTCCCACGGCAGTTCGGTGGTGCGCCATTGCCCAATCGCATCGTAGTTTTCAAGCACTAAGCCATACGGATCGATCCTCGCATGACACCCCGCGCACGACTCGATTTGCTTGTGAATCACCAGATGCTCTTTGGGAGTCTTTGCGGAGGACGCATCGGGTTGCAACGACGAGACGTTTGGAGGCGGAGCAGGGGGAGGGCGATGGAACAAGCAATCCAGGATCCATTTGCCGCGAAGTACGGGGCTAGTACGCGTGGCTTCGCTCGTCATCGTCAAGATCGATGCGTGGGCAAAGAGGCTGCCTCGCGATTCTGGAACCGGTGACACACGGCGCATCCCGTCTCCTTGGATGCCTGCGATTCCGTAATGATCCGCCAGCTTTTCGTTGACGTACGTCCAATCGCCCCCAAGCCACTCGCGAAGTGGTAAGTTTTGATCGATGACGTCGCGCATAAGCAGTAACGTCTCTTCGCGCATGGCATCGCGAAGGGCTTCCGAATAGAACGGGAAGAGCTTCGGCTCTGGCATGACCGATGAGAGCTTATCGAGTCTCAACCATTGCCTTACGAAGTGCGTCTTGAACTCGCGAGCGCGCGCATCGCGCAGCATCCGAATCGCTTGTTCGGACAACACCACAGGTTGAACCAACTGTCCCGTTCTCGCCAGTTGCATCAACGTCTCATCGGGAGGGGCCGACCACAGAAAAAGGGACAACCGGCTGGCTAGTTCAAAGCCATCGCATCCGCGTGTGTCAGGACCGCTGCTCGGACTGGGAAGCAGGAATAGGAAATCCGGCGACGTAAGTGCGATGGCAAACACTTGCTTGTAGGCATCCATCGGCTCCAGCCCAGACTGTCGGTACGCAGCGTAACGATCGACGTACTGCCTCACTTCTTCTTCGTCGACATCGCGTCGAAAGCAACGTGACAAAAACGGCTTCAATACCGATTCCGGGTCGCGCGAGCCAACCTCGGGCCCGAACCAATCTGCAGTGCTCTTCGGCGGCCATGCATCGAAATGCGGACCGCTAATTTCCAACTTCACATTCTCGAAGTAACCAAAAGGCAGCTCCGGCGCGGACTGAGGTCTCCAATCCTCGCGTTTGCCTCCGCTCTCGCGATAATTCACCAGCCACCAGTAATTGAAATACTGGTCTTTCTTTGGGTTACTGCGAACTGGCCAAGAGAGATGGTGTCCGTTGGTCCAGTTCAACTCCGATCGCAAGCACTCATCGTCTCGATCGTAGTAGAACGTCGTCTCGAGGACGATCTCTTGACCGTTCTGCACGGCGAAATCGCGCTGCTCGACCATCCCTTTCGGGCCGTCGATTCGAAAACTCGCAACCGCGTTTGCAGGAAAGTTCTGCGGCGTCAATCGGGCCACCCAGCGATACCTGCCTTCGTACATGTAGCGGTGCGGCGGATACGGAAACACTTCGCTGAAGAGCGCTGGGCCGCCGATGTACACAAGCTTCTTACCGAAAGCCATGTGGGCATTGCCGTTGTATAGCCCGAACGAGGATGAGCCTTCAGGAAAGTCGGCTGCATCTCCAAGATGGTATTGCCAACGCCGCACTTCCGGCTTCGGATCGAACCGCAACGCGCGATCCGTGGCTCCTCTCGCGATCTCGAGATAGTTTTCCGCCAACAACATCGACAATTGCAACCCTTCGGCGACATTATCGAATCCATACAAAGCGTCATCCATTGGCAGTAGAGGACTCGGATCCCATTCGATCCCCAACACGGCGCGCAGGCTATTGGAGTACTCGCGGCGGTTGAGTCGCCGCAACGCGAATGGCCGTTGCTCGTCGACCCGCTCGCGGGCGATTTCCACACTCGTTCGCAACGCCTGCACGATCTCTCGCCGCTGCGTCGACGTAGGTTGAAGCTTGGCAGTCTCGGGAGGCATGTTGGCCGATTCCAAGCGGCTTACCACTTCTTCCCACAACGAGACATCGCGTTCCATCTCCTTTGCATTGAGCGATTGCAAGGAGAGATCTCCCTCAGCCTGCGCGTCGCTATGGCATTCCCAGCAGTACGACTTGAGAAACCTGCGGACGGCTTCGGAGGCATCGACGCCGGTAGCCTCCTGCGCCCAAGCGCAGTCGGTTAAGCATCCGACTGAGAGTGCCAACAGCACCACGGATACACAAGTCTGCGCGTATTTTCGCGTCAGACCGCGCAGTGCCTTCTTCGAACTGCCACGCGAGGGCCCCGATACGTGACTGTCTGCGGACTTCGAGCGGTCCGACGGCATCACGGGAGCGTTACGAGCATGAACCACATCGCAGGCTCTCATTGGGCACCTCGCATCTCTCCTCATCGACATCGTTTGCTGCGCTGTCAAGGGTGACTCAAAATCACTTTAGCTCGACAGTCACTTCGTTCAGCGAGCCTTGGAAACGGTACGGCACATCGTATCCGCGATGCACAGGAGTGCCGCAATCCTCGCCAACATCGAGTGTTTCATCGAGCGTAATGCGAATCGGAATGGTGCGTTCGATCCGAGCGTTGGCCGCTGGTTTCGAATCGACCGAAATCGTCGCTTCGCCTCCGCGTCCCATGCCCCCGCCGTCGTACTGAAAGTCGATTTGAATCGTATGCTCGCCGGGTTGCAATGCGGCTGGCGCTGTCACCGAATAGTGTTCGACATCGACAAAGTTATAGTGAAACGTGGGCTTGCCCTGGTCCAGGTACAAAGCCCATCCGCCAAACAATCCACCTTGGGTGATGATCATGCCAGAGGCCTTTTCAGCGACCTGCACGTTGGCTCGAATCGTCCAGGATTTGTTTTTGATATCCGGACTGGCCCCCTCTGGAATTCGGCTCATCCCGTCTGTGAAGCGGAACACTTTGCGTCCCCGTGTCAAACTCGGTCGAATCGCGGGATCGAGGCGGGCTGTCTTGCTATTGTCCAGCGGCAACACGTTGTACTTGCCAGCTTCAGCAAAGAACAGCAATTGCATCTCTCGTAGCTTCTCTGGAGCTTTTTCTGCTAGGTTCTCGGTCTGCGAAAAGTCCTTCGTCGTGTCGTACAGTTCCCAGCGGTACTCAGATACCGGATCGAGACTGGTTCCAGAGGAGTCCCATGGCAGGTTGGGAGGAGTGGTGCATGCCACCCATCCATCGGAGTAGATGGCTTGGTTCGTGAGCAGCTCAAAGTACTGCTTGGTTCGGCGACTCGGCGCATTGGCGTTGGCAAACGTATAGGCCATGCTCACGCCCTCGATCGGTTTTTGCGAGACTCCGTTGACACTGACCGGTTCGGTCACGCGGCAAACCTCCAGAATCGTTGGCACGATGTCGATGCAATGGTGCCACTGAGTTCGCAACTCACCGCGGGCTGCGATGCCCTTGGGCCATGAGATAACCATCCCGTTGCGAGTCCCACCGTAGTGACTGGCAATTTGTTTGGTCCATTGAAACGGGGTGCACATGGCGTGCGCCCACGCTGCTGGATAATGGTTGTACGTGGTCCAGCTCCCGACTTCATCGACGCGGCGGAGGACATTTTCAAGCTTCTCAGGAACGCCATTGAAGAACGTCATTTCGTTGAGCAAGCCTTGCGGGCTGCCCTCGGCGCTCGCCCCGTTATCCCCGGCGATGAAGATGATCATCGTGTTGTCCAATTGACCGGTTTGGCGAATGGACTCGATCACGCGGCCGATGTTGTAATCGGTTTGCTCTAGAAAAGCCGCGTAGACTTCCATGAATCGCGCATAAACGCGCTTTTGCTCGTCCGAAAGGCTATCCCAAGCGGGCAACCCTGGAGCCAATGGATTGAGCTTGGCCGTCGCAGGGATGACGCCTAGCTTCTTTTGCCGAGCAAACGTTTCTTCGCGCACTTGATCCCAACCTTGATCAAACTTGCCGCGGTACTTTTTGATCCACTCTTCTTTCGGATGGTGGGGGGCGTGGGTTGCGCCCGGCGCGTAGTAGCAGAAGAAAGGTTTATCGGGTGCAACTGTTTTTTGCATTTCAATCCAGCGGATGGCTTGATCGGCGATGTCGTAGTCGAAGTTGTAGTCGGGCCGATTCAGATAGGGCTCGATAGGCTTGGTGCCTTCGGTCACGGCCGGCCGCCACTGACTGGTATCGCCGCCGATGAACCCATAGAAGTGATCAAATCCCAAGCCGGTTGGCCATAGATCGAATGGGCCGGCTTGGCTCGATTGCCAGTCGGGAACATTGTGGTTCTTGCCAAACCAAGCGGTCCCCCAACCATTTTGCTTCAAGATCTCTGCAACGGTGGCGGTGTCTTTATGCATCACCGAGTCGTAACCGGGAAAGCCCGTCGCTGCTTCGGTGATCACACCCGTATGCACCGAGTGATGATTGCGTCCCGTGATCAGAGCCGCCCGAGTCGGGCTGCATAGCGCTGTCGTATGGAACTGGTTATAGCGCAAACCGCGATCGGCTAGTTTCTGAAAGTTGGGCGTTTGACAAGGGCCACCAAAAACGCTCGTCGCACCGAACCCGACGTCGTCCAACAGCACCAACAAGATATTGGGCGCGCCCTCTGGTGCCTGAAGCGGTTGCGGGAAATCGCTGACCGAGTCCTTGGCTCGCAAATGAATCTTTCCATGAAAGGGATCGACCGGGCGAGGCAGCACCGTCGGTGTTACCGGGGCACCGAACGCCGATTCTGCCATCTGCACCTGGGTCGATTGCGCATGGCAATGAGGTGCCAGTCGGGATCCCAAACCGGCTACTGCGAACGCAGCCAAAAACGTCAAGGACTTGAACGTGGACATGGAACGATGCATCGCGTTTAGTTCGCCTATCTTGGAGGTAAGTGGACATCTGGAAAATCGAGAATCCAGTGTAACGCCCATCCCGGCGCAAGCTAGAGAGCACAACGCCTTGCGAGGATTCAAAGACGCCGTCTTGTTCTGCGACGATGCTCTTGCAGGACGAGGGCCTACATCTCGTACTGCACTTTGCCGTGTTTGGCGGCCCGACTGATGCGTTCCAAGCTGTAGAGCCCGGCCAGCACAAACTCGACGCACGAAGCCCGAATCGCCGGATCCTCCGACGCGTTCACTTCAAAGGCCGTGTCCCAAACCGGCGGGACATGCTTGAGTCGCTCCGCGTAGGCTTGGCTGGGGAGCAGATCCCCAACTTCGATCCGGACCCCTTTGTTAAAGATCTCGGCGATCTTGTTCACGCCAAACTCTTCAGCGTACTGCGAGAAAACCTCTTTTACGGCGCTCGCGATCAGCGCTTCCAACACGCGCTGCTCGGTCATTTGATGGGAACCCATCAAATCCAGTTCGAGTTTGCCCAGCGAGGAAGCAGCCAAATGCCCGAGATCGCTGATGCGAGGCACAGCCAAGGGTTCCTTGAGCAAGACCGCCCGGTGACGAGCCGAAGCCACCATCGTGCGATAATTCGAAAGCGAAAACCGAGCCGACACGCCCGACGCTTGATCGATGTACTTGCTCTTGCGAGCTTGGGCCGTGATCTCTTCGATCAACTCCATCATGAAGTACGGAATCTGGACCGGGTACTGACCGCCCAGGTCTAGTCCACTTTCCTGCCGCATGATCTCAATGCCTTGATCCAGTTCGCGGGGGTAGTGGGTCTGAATGATCGAGCCGATGCGGTCTTTGAGCTGCGGGATCACTTTGCCGCTGCGGTTGTAGGTGCTCGGGTTGGCCGAGAACAAAATGAATATGTCGAGGTCGAATCGAATCGGATACCCGCGAATCTGGACATCCCGTTCTTCGAGGATGTTGAACAATCCGACTTGAACCAACTCATCGAGCTCGGGGAGTTCGTTCATGGCAAAGATCCCGCGGTGCATCCTCGGAATCAATCCGAAGTGCAGCGCCGACTCCGATCCCATGCTGACGCCGCCGGTCAACTTGGACGGATCGATTTCGCCGATGATGTCAGCAAATTTGGTCCCTGGTGCCAAGCGTTCCACGTAGCGTTCCTCGCGCGGCCACCAAGCGATGGGTACTTCCTCAGGTGGATGTTGCTTCAGATAGGCCTTGGCGGTGGCGGTGATTGGATTCAGAGGATCCTCGTGCACGGGCACGTCCGGCAAATCCAAATACGGCACCAATGGATCGAGAAAACGTACCAACGTTCGCATCAATCGGCTTTTCGCTTGCCCCTTTTCGCCGAGGAACAGCAAGTCGTGCCCGGCCAGTAGCGCAATGTTCAACTCCGGAATGACGGTGTCTTCGTAGCCGATGATTCCCGGATACAGTTCGTCACCCGCAGCCAGGGCCTGCAGAAAGTTCTGGCGAATCTCATCTTTCACCGAACGGCTGGTCCATCCACTTGCGATCAACTCGCTCAAGGTTTTGGGCAAGGGACTCGTCGTTTCAGGCATATTGGACAATTCTCTTGAAGGGGCAATGGGAACCGCAAACGCTGGCGGAGCCAAGTCATGGTAGCACGACCGTCAACCCAATCGATGCCATCACACCCAGATGGGACTTGGAAGACGGCTGCGATTCGTGGATAATCTCGGTTTAAGGAGACCACACGCCAGTGAACGACGCGATTTTCGAAGGATTGAACGATGCTCAGCGTGCAGCGGTGCAGCACGTCGAGGGTCCGCTGCTGACGCTTGCAGGCCCCGGCAGCGGAAAAACGCGCGTGGTGACGCATCGTATCGCGCATTTGCTCGATCAAGGCATTTCGCCCCATGCGATCGTTGCGTTAACGTTCACCAACAAAGCCGCCCAAGAAATGAAGTTGCGTTTGAAGCGACTCTTGGGTGAACAAAATGTTTGGATGGGCACGTTTCACGGCTATTGCGCTCGCTTCCTACGTCATTTCGGTCGGTTCGTCGGAATCCAAGAAAACTTCTCGATCTTCGACACGGACGATTCCAAGGCCGCCATCGAAGAGGCCATCCTGGCAACGGATGTCTCGCTCACGCATCTGAAGATCGGCGACATCATCCGCGGCATCAGCCAGCTCAAAAATCAAGCCATCACGCCGGAGATGCTGGAATCCCAAAGCAAATCCGCTGTCGATCACGCACTGCGTAAAGTCTACCCTGCCTACCAAAGCTATTTGCTTCGCAACAACGCCGTCGACTTCGACGATCTGTTGATGCATACCGCCACGATCCTTCGGACTCACGAAGACCTTCGCGCGGACCTCGACTCGAAGCATCGCTACATCTTGGTCGACGAGTATCAGGACACCAACCTCGCCCAGTACCTGATCGTCCGCGGATTATCTCTAGATCACCCCAACATCAACGTTACTGGCGACCCTGACCAGTCGATCTACGGATGGCGGGGGGCAGATATCGCCAACATTCTGAACTTCGAGCGAGATTACCCCAACGTCGCGATCGTCCGCCTTGAAGAGAACTATCGCAGCACTCCGCAGATCCTGTCCATCGCCGACACGCTCATCGCCTGCAACCAACGCCGCAAAGAAAAGGTTCTGATCCCGACCCGTCCTGCGGGTGGCAAAGTCCGTCTGGCTTCGTATGCATCGGCTCGCGACGAAGCCGACCACATCGCCGATCAGATCGCCTCGATGGTCCTGCAGGAAATCGCCCAACCCCGCGACTTTGCGATTCTTTATCGCACCAATGCCCAGTCGCGATTGCTCGAACAAGCCCTGATGAAGCGCAAGATCATCTATCAGTTGATAGGAGGTTTCCGCTTCTACCATCGTCAAGAGATCCGCGACCTGCTTGCGTACCTTCGCATCGTCAACAACCCCACCGACGACATCTCCTTGCAACGCATCGTCAATGTTCCACCGCGCGGACTCGGAGAGAAATCGCTAAGTGCCGTGTCGGATCTGGCGCGCTCGCGCCAAATCCCATGGTTGGTCGCGCTGCGAACCGCAGCCGATCGTGGCATGCTGAGCAAGAAAGCCCTTTCAGGCGCGCGCAAGTTCCTCGCGCTCTACGACCAATTGGTCGAGCTATCGCGGGACTCGATCGTCGCCATGCTCAACCACGTCTTGAAAGAAACCGACTACATCCAGTACCTGGCTTCCAAGAAATCCGAAGCCCCCGATGAAAGCATCGCTGGCAACGTTCAAGAACTTCTTTCCGATGCCAGCGAAGTCGATGCGCAACATGAGGGTGGAGACGGGCTCCAGCAGTTTCTCGAACAAGTCAGCTTGGCCAGCGACACCGACAACTTGACTGAAGACAACCGGGTCACCTTGATGACCCTGCACGCCGCAAAGGGGCTGGAGTATCCGCACGTCTACATCATCGCCGTCGAGCAAGACGTGCTTCCCCATTCGCGTTCCCGTTACGATGCCGACCAAATGGAAGAGGAGCGACGGCTGTTCTTTGTGGGTATCACTCGGGCAAAGGATACCTTGCAAATCAGCAACGCCGGGCAACGCGGGTTTGGAAACACGCGGATGAGCAGTCCCAGTCCGTTCTTGATGGAACTGCCGCGCGCCGAAATGCAGATGCTCGATTTTTCGATGTCCAATCCGTTTCACGATGAGTTCGCGGACGAATGGTCCCAAGAATCCGACGTCGATGATTTCCTATCCGAACCACCCGCGTCCCGGCGCAATCGCAACTCCCGCGAACCCTCCAAGAATCCCAAGGCCAGCAAACTGCGTCATCCCTACGAGCAGGACGAAGCGAATCAAGAAGTCGACGGGCAGAACGAGTGGAACGCGATCGACGTTGATCCCGAATCGAAGCTCGAAGATCTGCCAAGCGAAGTAGGACATCTCTGGGACGATGAACCGACCGACGCGCCGAACCAAGAGGAATTCTCGCAAGAGCCACCGCCTCCCCGGCGCGCCTCCAAGAAGTCAAACCGCAAAGAGCCCGACCCGTCCCATCACTCGGGCCATCACTCGGGATGGGCTACGAACCTGACTCCGGGGCGTTGGCCAGCAGGCATCCAGTCGGCCACGAACCTCTCGACCGCCAGTACATTGGCAGGTGTCCCCATCGAAGAGTTTGAACCGGGGCATCGCGTCTCGCACCCGGAGTATGGACTGGGAACGGTCCTCTCGGTCGAGGGTTTTGGCCCCAAGCGCATGGCCCGCATCGGTTTCGATTCCGGGGAGTCACGATCCTTTCAATTGAGCAAATCTCCCTTGGGTTGGGCTTGATCGCGCCAGTTCCACTGGCATCATCCATTACACTGCATGCATTGCACTGGCACAGCAACCTTGGAATCGGCGTTGTGGAACGCCAAGGATAGGAACGAGGGTTGCACAGCTACTCGATAGCGAGCGATGACCGATGGTCAGCATTTTTGAACTGTTCAAAATCGGTGTTGGTCCTTCCAGTTCGCACACGGTCGGGCCCATGGTGGCAGCCTTTCGGTTTGCCAAGCAGATCCTCGAAGTTGCTGAGATTGCCAACCAAGTTGTGCACGTGCAAGTCAAGCTGTACGGATCGTTGGCACTGACAGGCCATGGGCATGCGACCGACTCCGCCATCCTCGCAGGCCTTTCCGGTTGCTTGCCCGACCGCACGCAACCCGATGAACTCATTACTGTGGTGGAAGCATTGCGAACAACGGGCGAACTCCACTTGGGAGGCGTTCGCAAAATCGCGTTTCAGGAATCGCGGGACGTGTTGTGGCTACGCAATGCATCCTTGCCTCAACATCCGAACGCCATGGAGTTCGCAGCGCTCGATGCGGACGGAGCAATCCTTTGCACCGAACGCTTCTTTTCGACCGGGGGCGGTTTCGTCTACAACGAAGCGGAACTGCTCCAACTCAAATCCAGTAGTGAAGTCACCCAGCCCTCTGGGGTACCTGGTAGCGAAGCGCCGTACCCATTCACCAAGGCCACCGAACTGCTAGCGATGGCCCGAAGCGCCGGCTTGAGCATCGATGAGATCGTCGATGCGAATGAACATGTCCATCGTTCCAGCGATGCCATCGCCGAACAGTTGGATCGCCTCTGGCAAGTGATGAGCGATTGCATCGATCGTGGGTGCATATCGAGCGGGATCTTGCCCGGTTCCCTGCGTATCGCACGCCGAGCGCCGAGCATCTATCGCAAGCTGGCCGGAGACACCGCCTTTGAACCTTCGAAGTGGCTGGCGCAAGACGGCGATCCGCAGTGGGTCGATCCCTTGCAACAACTCGATTGGGTCAGTCTGTTCGCACTCGCCGTCAACGAAGAAAATGCAGCCGGTGGCCGAGTCGTCACCGCACCGACCAATGGCGCAGCCGGGATCATTCCGGCGGTCCTGGCCTACTACCGCTACTTTGTGCCGGGTGCCGATCGACAAGGGATCCATCGCTTTCTCAAGACCGCCGGCGCCATCGGACTGCTCTACAAACGCAATGCTTCCCTCTCCGCCGCCGAAATGGGTTGCCAAGGGGAGGTGGGGGTGGCATGCTCGATGGCCGCGGCAGGCTTAGCCGCATGCATGGGGGGCACAATCGAGCAAATCGAGAACGCCGCCGAAATCGGCATGGAACACAACCTCGGACTCACCTGCGACCCGATCGCAGGGCTGGTGCAAGTCCCGTGCATCGAACGCAACACCATGGGGGCCACCAAGGCTATCAACGCGGCTCGACTAGCGGTGCTCTACGGGGACGGCACGCACTTTGTTTCGCTGGACCGCGTCATCGAAACCATGCGGCAAACAGGTGTCGACATGCAAGCCAAATACAAAGAAACCTCGCTCGGTGGGCTGGCCGTCAACGTCGTCGATTGCTGACCCCAACATGGAATGCCGGAGCCCCCAACAACCGGCCTCAAACCCTGGCGATTCCAAATCGCGGGACAGTTTTGGGGTTTTCTGCAAAGCCTTTCGGCGTATACTTGGTCTCGTGCTGGAGAGTGGCTCTCGCGAGGGGGAAGCGTGAACCGGGTCAGGACTTAAGTGTAGCAGCCATAAGCGTCGTACTCTTGTGCGAGGGCCTCTCCCCAGCATCTTCTATACAACACGCGTTGCAGACATCTCGCCGTGTTCTTTGGCGCAGTCCTCGATCGATCGATTCGTCTCAGCGAGCGGGTTGCTTCCTAGAGCCTCTACCCGTGGCCCTGGCGATCTGCGGCTCAATCTTTGGACGAGTGCCGTTTGAATTGCGCCGCCAATTCGGGAAACGCGCCGAGATTTGACAATGTGACCGATCGCGCCTCGGGATTTGACTCGATTGGCACCAACTCGATCCACAACGTTGTTTTGGGCATGCATCGACGAAACCGATCGGCCCACTCGACGACCGTGATACACGACTCGTCGAACATCTCTTCGATTCCCAGTTCGAGAAACTCGTCTTCGTCCCCTACCCGATACGCATCCAGATGGGTTATGGGCGGATCGGTCGGGTAGTGCTGCACGAGCACGAAGGTCGGACTCGAAACCATCGCTTCGGTCGCGCCGAGATGCTGCGCCAAGGACCTGACCCACTGCGTTTTACCCGCCCCTAATGTGCCGACCAGACCGATCGCGATCGGCGTGTTGCGGGGCAAGGCGTCGGCGACGAAAGCCGCAAGTTCGCGGCATGCATGCAGCGTCGGAACATCGCACTGCACCAAATGATCGTCGAGGATCCGAACTCGAAACATACTAGAGCGTCTCGATTTGCTCTTGAAGTTCAGCCCATCGCGACTCGGCCGCCTCGAGTTCACTAGCGATTTGCGTCATTTGCTCATGCAACCGGACCGCTTCGTCGGCATCGGTCGAAGCCATGAGTTGATCGTGCAGCGCTTTGCGTTGGGTATCGAGTTTGGCAATCGACTTTTCCAAGTTCCCAATCTGCTTGCGCAGTTGCCGCTCGTCGAGAACGGACGAGGTCGACGCTTTTGCCGCGGCTTTCGCTGGCGTCTTGCCAGCGGGTTTCGGCTTTGCGGCGTTGCGGCGCTCTTCTTCGTCGTCGATTTCCTTTTGGACCATGTACATGTATGCGTCATAGTCCCCGCGATAATGCGTGACCGCTCCATCGCGGACTTCGATGAACGCAGTCGCAACCCGCTTGAGAAAATGCCGATCGTGCGACGTGAAGATCACCGTGCCTTGATAGGCGATGAGCGCATCGGCGAGCGCTTCAACCGTTTCGACGTCCAAGTGGTTGCCCGGTTCGTCGAGGATGAGGATGTTGGATTTCCCGAGGAGGAGCGAGGCCATGCATAGCCGTGCGCGTTCCCCTCCGCTCAACACCGAGATCTTTTTGTTCACGGCGGAACCGCGAAACAGCATCGCTCCCGCCATGTCGAGGATGGTTTGGCTCTTCGTACCGGGAATGGCTTCGTATTCGAGGAACTCGAGCACCGTTTTGTTCTCGGGCAAACTCGTGTACACGTGTTGGGCGTACGTGCCGATCTCGCAGCCATATCCCCATCGGACTTCGCCCGCCTGAGGCGGCAAAGACCGGACCAACGTTCGCAGCAGCGTCGTCTTGCCTTGACCGTTGTCCCCAACGATCGCAGCGCGCATGCCGTGATCGAGTTCCAGGGAGATGCCGCTGGCCACGACGCGCTCGGGATAACCGATGTCCAAATCGCGGCAGCGCACGGCGGGTCCTTGGCGCGGTTCGACCTGCGGCGCGCGGATCGTGGCTCGAGCTTGTTCGCTCGACAACTCTTTGAGTTCCAGCCGCTCGAGCATTTTGCTTTTCGACTTGGCCCGGGTTGCTGTCGAGGCGCGGGCTCGGTTGCGATCGATGAACTCTTGAAGCTGTTTGCGTTTGGCAGCGATGGAGGCGTTGGTGCGCTGGTCGTGTTCTTGCAGTTCACGCTGGTACTCGAGGAACTCGTCGACCTTGCCGGGGAACAAGGTCAGTTCCCCCATCGAAAGGTCGAGCGTCGATTCGCAGGTCGCGTTTAAGAAAGCCCGATCGTGCGAGACGATCAAGCAGGCTTCTTGGAACGACCGCAGGAAGTGTTCGAGCAAGATCTGCGTCCGCAAATCCAGAAAGTTTGTCGGTTCGTCCAGGAGCAAAAGATTGGGCTCGTGCAACAGCAGCGCCGAGAGCTTGACCCGCGTTTGCCAACCGCCGGAAAGCGATTGCAGCGGCGCTTCGATCATTCGGCCTTTGATCTCGAATTCGCCTGCGACTTCACCGCATTTCCAATCGGGTTGACCGCTGTCGCGCATCAAGAACTCCAGCGCGTTTTCCCCTGGCAAGAACGGATCGTGCTGTCGCAAGTAACCGATCTTGAGCTTTGGGTGCCGGATGATTTCCCCGCTATCGAGTTCATCGTCGCCGAGGATGCACTTGAGGAGCGTCGATTTTCCGGCTCCGTTGCGTCCGATGAAGCCGACCTTGGTCTCGCTGGTGATCGTGCACTCGGCATCGTCGAGCAAGAGTTGGTCGCCGTAGCGTTTACTGGCGTTGCGAATTTGCAGGAGTACGGACATACCAAACGGATGCTGGAGGCTAACTGGGCAAGTGGCGGGCAATTCCCGGTTTGGTATGTTATCAGCATCGCGAAGGACTCGTAAGGAGAAACTAGAGAGGCATGGCCGAGATCTCACAGTCGGTAACGGAATTGATCGAACAGCTCGGGAAATTGCCGGGGATCGGCAAAAAGACCGCCGAGCGGCTGGCCTACCATCTGCTCCGAGTGCACGTCTCGGAGGCGACTGCGTTGGCCGATTCGATCCGCCGCGTCCGCGAAAACGTCCGCTACTGCTCAGTTTGCTACAATTTGGCAGAAGGCGAGGAGTGCACGATTTGCCAAGATCAACGCCGCGATCCGACCCTTTTGTGCATCGTCGAGCAGCCGCGCGATTTGATCGCGCTCGAGCAATCGGCCGTCTATCGTGGGCGATATCACGTGCTTCTCGGGCGAATCGCCCCGCTGGATGGAATCGGCCCCGACCAACTGACCATCGAAGCCCTCGTCGAACGCGTTCGCCACGGCAACTTCCGAGAAGTCATCATGGCCACCAACCCCAACGTGGAAGGGGACGGCACGGCGTTGTTCATCTCCAACCGCCTCGCAGAATTTCCGATCCACTTGACCCGGCTGGCGCGCGGGGTAACCAGCGGAAGCGTACTGGAGTTTACCAACAAAGAAATCCTCGCCGATGCCATGAATGGGAGGCAAAAGCTGTAGCCGTTTGGCCTTTGAAATCGCTATTTCCGTAGTGCTTGACCGTCGGACGGGGCGTTCCAAACCAGGCTGGTCGGCTGATGCCCGTGAATTCGCTGCGATACGCTACTTTCCCGGGGAGACCTCGGGCGAGACAATAAGCTCGGCCCTTCGGCTCTTTTTCCCAGGAGAGAGCCGGACAGAAGCCCCAAAATAACCTTGATTCATCCTTCATCAATCAACCGTCAGGTGGATTCGTGCAATTGCTGATCGCCCGTCTTTTCGGTCTGTCCCGGCCTCTGTCCCGTCTCCGACCTAGAGACCCTCGAGCCGCGACGCCATACGCATTCCGAGTCCGTCGCCATGCGGCTGCCTGGGCGGGAATCTTCGTCGCCCTCTTAGCGATTGGAATGCCCTCCCAATCCGTCCTCGGTCAGCAGCCCCAACCTCCCAAGAACCTTCAAGAAGTTCGGGATGCCATCAAGAGCGCCGGCCAACTCTTCAAGGAACGCAAATTCGCCGACAGTGCGGCCGCGCTCGATGCCATCCAAGCCGCTTTGCCGGATTTGGTTCTGGCCAGCGACAAAAAGGACCTCCCCGAATGGGAACGCGTCCATAGGCAACTGACCAACGCCATCGAAACCTTGGAGCTCGAAGGAGCCGAACTGCAAACACTGCCGCCATGGACCGACTTCCAAGCCAAGATCCGCGACGCCGCGACCGGCAAATCGAAACCCAAGCCCGAGAAACCCACCCCAGATCCCAAGAACACGCCTGCGGCTAACTCCGTCAACTTCTCCAAGGACATCGCCCCTTGGCTCGTGGAAACATGCGGGCGTTGCCACGTCGACAAGGAGAGCGGTGGCTTCGGCATGCCTACTTACGAAGCCCTCATCAAGGGCTCCAAGGCAGGTGTCGTCCTCTTTCCTGGCGACCCCGACAGCAGCCCTTTGGTCACGGTCATGGAAGGCGGGACCATGCCTCCCAACGGCAACAAGGTCCCAGCCAACCGAATCGCGTTGCTCAAAGACTGGATCAAACAAGGAGCCAAGTTCGATCTCGAGGATCCCAAAGCCCCCCTGAAGACATTGCTTGGGAATGCGCCCGCCAATGAGCCCAAACCCAAGGACATGCCCGTTGAAGTAACTGCCGCAACCGGCAAAGAAACCGTCAGCTTTTCTACTGACATCGCACCCTTGATCGTCGCCAATTGCAATGGCTGCCATTACGGTGGGAATCGCCTCCAAGGCGGACTGTCCCTCAACAACTTCGCTGGACTGCTCAAGGGCGGCGCGAGCGGGCCGATCGTCGCCCCTGGAAAGGGAGACGACAGTTTGCTCGTCAAGAAGCTTCGTGGAATGGTCGGGGCACGCATGCCTGCCGGCGGCCGCCCACCTCTTAGCGACGAAGACATTCAACGCTTCAAAACCTGGATCGACGAAGGCGCCAAATTCGACGGCGATAGCCGCGATAGCCAACTCGATTCGGTCATCGCCAAGTCCTGGGCGAGCAAGGCAGGTCACGCGGAACTATCCGCCAAACGCCAAGAGCGAGCCCGTGCTCGATGGCAAATCATTTCCCCGAAATCCAAACCCGACGAAGCCGTCGATGACGAGTTTCACGTTTTGAGCAATGCCGGAGAAGCCAGCACCAAACAAGTTCTCGAGTTGGCCCGCTCTGCTGCCAAGACGCTGCGCAAACAATTCAAGCTCAACTCGAAAGAACCGCTCGTAAAGGGTGGGATCACGATTTACGCCATGAAATCGCGTTACGACTACAGCGAGCTAGGAACCATGTTGGAAAAACGCTCGCTGCCGCCGGATTGGTCGGGGCACTGGAAACGCGATGTATTGGACAACTACATCGCCATTGTGTTTGATAAGTCCGACGGAAAGCTCAACGAAGCGAATATGTTGCAACAGATCGCCAGCGTCTGGATCGCTTCCCACGATGGCGTACCAAAATGGTTTGCCGATGGCATCGGACGCAATGCGCTGGCCACCGCTGTCGGCCCCAACGATGCACGCGTTCAACCGTGGGTGCGACGATTGCCTCAAGTTGTCACCGACGTGAAGAACGTCCAACCATTGTTGAAAGGCGGCATGAACGACGAAGATGAAGCCATCATCGGATTCGGCATCGTCAAGAACCTTCAACAAAAGCCCATGAAGCGTCAGTATGACCAACTGATGAAAGGGCTCGAAGGGGGCAGCTCCTTCGAGGATTCCTTTACCAAGGCGTTCGGACCCGTCGAAGCGTTCTTGTCCTCGGCGCTTGGCAAGCCTGCCAAATAATCTCACACACTTGCTGGTAACGCCCCGTCCGACCGCGCGCCTGCCACAACCTGGCAGCGAAATTCACGACGCGACAATCCGCGGCACAGCGTTTACAATTTCTACCTCCTCTCAACAGAGTCTCTCTCGAATCGTTTCCTCGTAGTTACCTAAAGTTTCATTCATGAACATTTTTCGAGGCTGCATGCCAGCCCTGATGACGCCATGCGATGCCCATGGCAACCCGCTCTTCGATCGACTCGTCGCCAAAGGGGTCGAACTCATGGACAAGGGCATGTCGGCAGTGATCTATTGCGGTTCCATGGGCGATTGGCCCCTTCTCACCGATGCCCAGCGCCAAGAAGGAGTCGCCCGTCTAGTCGCCGCCGGCGTCCCGGTCATCGTCGGCACCGGAGCCCAAAATCCCAAACTCGCAGCCGAACACGCTGCCCACGCTCGCAAAGTCAAAGCCGCTGGCTTGATGGTCATCCCGCGCGTCTTGTCGCGCGGAATCTCCACCTCCGCACAACGCCACCACTTCGCCGGCATCCTCAAAGCCGCGGATGGATTGCCCGCAGTCATCTACAACAGCCCGTACTACGGCTTCGAAACCAAAGCGGATCTGTTCTTCGATCTGCATCGCGAGTTTCCAAACCTGGTGGGCTTCAAGGAATTCGGTGGTGCCGACTCCCTCACGTACGCCGCCGAACACATCACGACCGGACATCCGCAATTGTCGCTGATGGTCGGTGTCGACACCCAAGTCTTCCACGGCGTCGTGCGCTGCGGTGCCGTCGGAGCCATCACGGGCGTCGGCAATGCGTTCCCCAAAGAAGTCCTGCGATTGCTGGAACTGTGCATGCAAGCGGCCCGCGGGGACTCCAATGCCCGAGCGCTGGCGTGGGAACTGAACGAGGCCCTCAGCGTGCTTTCGACGTTCGACGAAGGACCCGACTTGGTGCTCTACTACAAGCACCTCATGGTGCTCGAAGGCAACCCGGAGTACAGCCTCCACTTCAACCCAACCGATGCCCTGAGCATCTCGCAAAAAGCCTACCTCGAACAGCAATGGAAGCAGTTCCGCACGTGGTGGTCCAGTTGGCCCGGAGCAACGGCGGTCTAAGGAGGTCAATTGCCCTCACTACTTCTCTTGCCAATCGCAACAAAAAAACGCAGCACGATGGCGTGCTGCGTTGAAATGGTTTGAACTAGCGCAATCTCAAGAAGTTTACGCTCGACCCGCTGCCGGTACTCGCAACGGTGCGATTTGGTAGGCTCGAGATCGGAACAAGAAATCGATCAAGTTCCCTTCGTGCGGTTGGAGCCAATTCAATCGATTGGTTGGCACCGGTCCGATGTTGAGTCGATCGATGTTCACCGCATTGGTCAGCTCATCGATCCAAGCTTCATCGGCTGTGATGGCTGTCCCGATCAGCGTCGGTCCGATGGCCTTGATCATCTCCTTCTGGGGGCATTGCACGACGGAGACGAACGGGAACATGTATTCCTTGGCTGCGACTCCACGCGTCGGCGAGTCGGCATGAATCACCATCGGACGCAGATACGCACAACGCTCCTTCTCGATCAGCCGAGGACCATAGGAAGCAGTCATGTCGGTGACGCCCGATTCGGCGAGATCATGCTGGATCATCGCCCACGTTCCGGTCGCCATCTGAGGATTGGTAAAAGCGGCTAGCTCCGAGCGTTCGTCGGTCGGCGGCAACGCTTCCATCGGCCCGATCTTGGCCGCGATCGCTTCGGCGATTTCCTTGGTGTGACGCGAAGCCCATACTCCCGACGCGTTGATGCAACCGCGTCCCGAATTGCTGGCAACGCTCTCGACCATCAGATCGAGGTAGTCTTCCCACTGATCGACTACATCGTCCCCAAGAAGCACTTTGGAGAACCCAGGTCCGTGCGCCTGGACGCGCGGATTGCCCGAGTACTGCTGAACGGTTTGGGCACTACCAAAGATCATGCTCTTCGCGCATCGGCTCATGATGGTCGAACCGACGTCGTGACCGCCTGGGTACAAGCAGAACGCTTCGGCGGGAATACCCGCTTCGATGAACGCACTGATCATCCGATACGGCGTCCAAGGCTCCTGCGAACCAGGCTTGAGCACCAGTCCGACTTGCAACGGCACGGCCGGTAGCCACAGCGTGTGCACCCCAGGCGAGTTGTTGGGCAACACGGCACCCAGCACCGGAGATTGGCATTGGAAGCTGACGGTGACGTTGCGTCCTTCTTCACCATATCCGCGCGACAGAATCTCGAGATCCAAACCTCGCGTGAGGGCGTCGAGAATCTTTCCCATGTTGCTAAGCACGAAGCAATTCTTCTTCATGTTGCTGCGGCACATGTGCTCGGGTAAACCCGTGCTGGCCGACTGATGATGGATGAACTCGCTGACCGATTGCGTGCCTTCGCCGAGCGGCAAGGTTTCGTGCTCGAACAAGTGAGCTGCCTTCTCACATCGACGCACCAACTCATCGGTTGGGATCGATCGCAATGCCTTGCGAGCTTGGTCGACTTTGCGCATGTCCATCTGCACCATGCCGCCGTTGACTTGACCGATCTTGGCAATCGGTTCGCCCGTATCGAAGTGGATCACATCAAAGGTGTCGAGGGACTTGTACGGCTTGCCCCAACGCAACGGATGAATCTGCAACATGGCTGAATACTCGGTTAGGCCACCGGACCCATCCTGCCAAGGAAGTCCTTCCTCGCAAGCGTGTCCGAGCGGCAAGATTGAATGGAGACGGGTCTAAACCGACGATCCGGTTCTCAAGTCCTGCTAGGTCGCATCGTGGAACCTAGCAGATTCCGAACACACAGATCGCGGGCGAAAAAGAGTTAGTACACGCCGACGGTGGTGGTGGAGGCGAATCCGCGATACGGCCGAACGCCAGAAACTCCATCCCACGGATACTTGCTAAAGGGCTTCTCGCGTTCCCCTTCGTCTCGCTCGAGGAATCCAGGAACGAAGAACTCTTTGGTCATCGTGGTGAGCTTGACCCGGCCTGTTTCGCCGTAACCGACGAGCTTGTGCGGGTCGTCGAAGTCGACGATTTCGACCACGGCTCGCGGTTGCGGAGCGTAGTAAGCAATCGTGTAGTCATCTTCGTCGGTGATCGGGCGCGAGCAAGCCAACCCCATGAGGGTGTTGCCATACGTCGGTGTCATGTAAACGCCGGATTCGCTGGGCAAACCACCGAGCAGTTCTTCGACGCAGAATCGCGTCCACTGCGGGGTGAACTCCGTGCCGCCCGAGAAAATGCCGGTGATGCCGACTTCCTGGATGGTGGTTCCCTTCTCGGCCAATCCCATCGCCAGCGACTCGAGCAGTTTCGGCGTCGCGAACATGCACTTGATGTCGTGATTGGCGGTCAAGATGGTGATGGCTTGGTCGATGCAGTGCTTTTTGTACTCTTCGAGGTGCTCCATCCAGCCCTTCTTGATGAGCTTGATCACCCAGCGTGGGTCGAGGTCGATGCAGAAGCAGATCCCGCCGCGGTATTGGCACAAGTGCTCGACTGCCAAGCGAAGTCGACGCGGTCCCGAAGGCCCGAGCATCAACCAATTCGCTCCCTTGGGGAAATACTCGTCGGGCAGCGTGTGGCTAAAGTTTTCGTAATCGATCTTGAAATCGTCGATGACCATCCGGCTTTTCGGAATCCCGGTCGTGCCGCCGGTTTCGAAGACGTAGGTCGGCTTTCCTTGCAAACCCTTGGGAATCCAGCGTTCGACCGGGCCGCCGCGCAACCATTCGTCCTCGAACAGCGGGAATTTGCTGATGTCGTCGTAGGATTTGACTTCGGTCAGTGGGTCGAATTTGAATTCTCGCTTTTTCCCAAGCCAAAACGGGGAGCCCGTCGACTCGTGAAAATGCCATTGGATGGTCTCATAGGCATGCTGGTCTAGGAGATCCTTGGCCTTGGAGATTTGGACGGGATCAGCCAGCCACTTCGGTTCTGCGACGCTCATGGGGTGCAACGGATGGAGGGGGTTGGGGATGGGATGAACTGAGAGTAGTGTATCCGAAATTCAAGGGGGGGACACAACCGTCATCCCAGCCCTGCTGCAAACCACTGCAAAAGTGCCTGCTTGAGCGCATCCCGAGTGTTGCGATAGGAATGGTCCGCCCCATCGATAACCTTCAACGCATGCTCCCCAAGCGAGGAGCCGTCCGCCTGCCAAGCATGCATCAGATGCCGGTCGGCATCCAGAAAATTGGCCGATCCGCCGCGTACTTCCAAACCGCCGAAGAGCCACAAGCATGGCGGACAAACGCGTTGCCAAAGCGTTAGGTAGTCGTACTTGTCGCCGCTGCCGTACTTGTCCAAAAACGTCCCCGCCGAAACCCAATTTGGCAGGGGAAACCGGACCCGCATGATCTGCTGATCGTTCCCCTCGTCGCAGAGCTTGCGAGCGGTCTCGAGATGCTCGGCAAAGATCCGATGCTTGGCCGGATCGGCCACCAACAGCTCCGTGTTCAATCGCGGAGGAGACAGTGCGGCCAAGGCCCGTACGCCCGAGAGTCCGTGGGCCAGACAATACAACGCTTTCACCGCCCCCAACGAGTGGGCGATCAACCCGGGCTCGAGGAACCCCTCGCGATCCGCCCAATGCAGCCACCCTCGCAGATCGTGCATGGCATCGGGAATGGTCTCGAACATCGCGCCCAACCGCGCGGGCATCTCCCCCGACCCAAAACTCGCCAAATCGTGCCCGCGCGTGTTGATCAAAAGCGCGGAGTCCCCCGCCTCCAGACAAACCTCCGACAGCCACGACAAAAATGTCGAGCCGTAGAAATTGCCATTCACCCCATGAACAATAATCCAGAGGCGCGTCGATGGGTGTTTGGGTGCTACGAGAAAGCCGTGCAGCTTGATCCCGTCCTCCGTCGTGGTATCCACCAATCTTCCAAGCATGATCGCAGTACTTCCGAAAGAATTTGCGTCGCCAACGCACGCATCGACAGGGCTCGGCATTGGCGTATCGAGATATCGTGACGGGACCATCTCCGAGTCGCAACCGCAAAAAGAAACCACGAGAATGAGCAGCGTCCCGCCGCGCCGAAACGATTCCGCATTGTTTCGTGCCCCATCGGCCACATTGGATGTACGATGTTGAGACAATAGATAACGTGTTGGGGTTTCACCCTAGAACCCTTTCCCCAGGGAGTCATCATGCCGGATCTGGATACCGTCTACGTCGAACTGCACAAAATCCTCAGTCCGTACGGAAAGAAACTCGACGTGAAACGCGATGATGACAGCGAACTCTACCTCGATACGCGTCACCTCCAAAAAAACAAGAAGCCATTGTTCTTTGGGGCCGTTCAGAAAAAGAAGGCCTACGTCTCATTCCACTTGATGCCCGTCTACATGAAGTCAGAATTACTGGATGCGATCTCGGACGGACTGCGTGAACGGATGCAGGGCAAGTCGTGTTTCAACTTCAAAACCGCAGACCCGGCTCTGTTTCGAGAACTCGCAACTCTGACCAAGCAAGCCTACGCAAGCTATCAAGAACAAGGGTTCATTTGATGTTGGCGGTATCGCCTTAGAAAGGAACCACGAGCTGGAGAGTATTGCGCTGACTTGGGGAACCGCGGCGCAATGGTGACTCGGGTCCTAGGTTGGAATCCACTGAAAGCAATCTCGGATTTCGAGATCATTGATCCAGACAAGCACCTTTCGTCGTCTTCGTGCTTGATTCTCACTAGAATGCCAAGGCGACGGAGGTAGTCAGATGCAGTTCGAGGAATGCATGACGGTATCAATGCGTGTCGCCAATGGAAAGTGAGCATCGCAATGCAAGGAATGCGTTTGCAAGCAACGGCTTTACTCAGCCCACGAATGGGTTCGCAAATCATCGCATGCGCATTGCTCGTGTCAGGTTGCCTGAAACTCCATGCAACGCTGCTCCGCGATACCTTGAGCGATGCGGGGCTTCTCGAATACGTGCTGGTAGGGATCGCATGGATTGAGATTGCATGGGCCCTCGAATGGGTCATCCGTTCGCGTCCCACTCACAACCTGTGGCAAGCAACATTCGTGCTGGCTTGCGTCAACTCGGCATGCATGCTGATCGGTCCAAAGGCATTTGGAATCAAGCCGAGTTGGCTTGCCGCAGACCAGCTTGATAAAACGATTCAGATTGTTTCCTCCCTGCTCGTATTCATGGGCTTGATGTTGAATCGCGGAGACTGGAAATCCACTACCGAATCATCCAGCGTTTCAACATGGCGATGGGGCTTGCTGACCGTGCTGATGCTGTCGTTTGGGTATCCTTGGCACGTGATGACCTCGACCTCGGGGCCATTGCGAGTGTCCCTTGGATTTCAAAAGCAACAGTTGGAACTCCGATCCTCCCAACCGTTGGAGAAGGAACACAATGGCGACTGGAGGATTCATCTGGGAGAACTTCCTCCAGGAACCGATCGCACATTCAACTTGGACGTGAGGAACGCAGGAATGCGTTCCATCAAACTGATAGGATATTGGACGGCTTGCAGTTGCGCGACAATGGAAGGATTCCCGGCAGAGGTATCGCCTAGCGAAACCGGGGCACTACAAGTCATGTTCAAATCACCAGTCATCCCTGGCGACTACCACTTTCCAATCGACTTGTATTCGAACCAAATAGACAAGCCTGCTTTGCGATTGACCCTCGTTTGTACGATAAACAACGAGTTGACTGAGCCTTAACCCTACGCACGAAACTCGCGACAATGCATGCGTGCCCCATTGCGCAAATCTTCCTAATCGAACGAACATCGCTTGCGCTCGCTCGGACGTTTCGTACGATGCGGATCGCGAATGGATCACGATGCAGGGCCAGTAAATGGTCGTCCGAGTTTTTGGGCACGCGCCAAAACACCGCGATGCAAAACGCAACCGTCCCACCCTTTCGTTCAGCGATGGACATGACTCTTGGCATGCGCAAACACGTTGGATCCAATGCCGTGGTGTGGGTCGTGCTGATCCTCGTTGGTTCGCTGCTTTCATCGATCGCAATTCCCATGATCGAAAACAGGGATTCTCGATCGGTGCTGCGACAGGCAAAGAGAATCCAAGAGAGGTACGAGCACTGCGAGATTGCCTACTTCACAGAAATCGTCTCCAACAATGTCGAGCCGCCGGAAAAAGAACGCTTCACCGGTGGGTTTGCCGCGTACGAATCATGGCATACAAGCAATCGCTTCTTGCTCGCCACCAACGATCCGCTACGCCGCAACGATGTGACCGAAACGCTGCGACAGGAAACTAAACCCCACCTAGATGCGTATCGCTTCGTTACGATTTCCAACGAGCGATACCAAGCACGAGTCGAGAAGACCCGAGCCGGTCGTTACATCCTACGCGGGATGTTTGCACCAGGTCAGTTTGAAGTCCTTCCTCAACATTCGGTGCGATACCTCTTCGCTCCGAACTTCGACGATTGGTCCAGTCCGGAAAACGTCCGCTTCGAATCCGAGGCAACGTTTGCAGGCGAATCCTGCTGTTCGATCGAGTTGGAACGCCGTATTCCCGAAGATCATCCACCCTCTTGGGAACGACGAACTGTTTACCTGGACCTCGATCGTTCACGTTGCCTGGGACACCAAGTCGTATACTCCGACACACCGAGCTTCGAGTCTCCCTCGGCCTTCGAAGAACAAATCGTGGAATACGACGCAGAGAATCTGCCGAAACGCATGGTTCGAACCAGGACTGGCAGCTTCGAGTTTAAGCAGATTTACGAGCTGGTATCGGTCAATGTCCAACCGCAAGCATCGGAGCGGTTCTTTCTCCCGCACTACGGCATTGAAGAATGGAAACCGCAGACGACACGCTTAACGCTTGGTCTCGTCCTGGTTGCGCTCGTTCTATTGCTGCTTGGAATCGGTGCCGTCGCGCAAAGGCTATCAAAACCCAATCGAACCTAATGGCAGCGCGGACGCGGTTAGGGTCTCTAATCCTTCGAGCCGCATCACCCTTTGCAACCGAGTACCAAGAGCCAATTCGTCGGCGGCTTGGATGCGACCTGGCTGTTCTAGCTCTCCCGCGCCAAATCGATCGGGGGTTGGCGAACCATCAGCGCCACGCACTGCGCTTGAGCCAATTCGCCTCGGCCAATCTCGCCGACACCCTCTCCCGTTTTGCCTTTTAAGGCGACGCGGTCTGACTCCACGTCCAAGATCTCTGCAATGCGATGCCGCATCGCATTCTTGATGGGTGAAAGCTTCGGCCGCTCCAACTGCACGACGCAATCGAGGTTGATCAATTCCCAACCCGCCAATCGGACTTGCTCCATCGCTCGACCCAGCATGTCCGCCGAGTCACGTCCGCGATTCTCTTCTGCTGTGTTGGGGTAAAGCTGGCCGATGTCCGGCAATCCGGCCGCGCTCAACACTGCATCGGTGATGGCATGCAGCAACACATCCGCGTCCGAGTGCCCGACGAAGTGCATGTCGACGTCGATCCGCATCCCGCCCAACAGAAGCGGCCCACCCGGCTCGATGCGATGTGAATCGTGCCCAAGTCCGATGCGGAGGGATTGCCGTGGATCTGCGTTCATGCCACTCATTTGGGATCGCTTTCTCGTTTCCAACGGCTTGCTCAGCCGGAAACGCCGCTGGGATTGAAGTACTCGGGCTCTGCCCCAACTCGCCACTTGATGTTGCAACCGATGCTCGGGCGTTGCAACTCGGGAAGTGGCTTGCCGGCCAAGAGATGATCGAGGGCGTTTCGAAGATCCGCACCGTTCAGTGGCTTGCCATTGTTCGGCCGGGAATCATCCAACTGCCCACGATACACCAACCGATGGTCTGCGTCGAATACATAGAAGTCCGGCGTGCATGCGGCTTGATACGCTTTGGCAACCTCTTGCGTGGCGTCGTAAAGGTACGGAAACGCATACCCCTGGTGTTTGGCTTCGTCCTTCATGGCTTCAGGCGAGTCATCGGGATACTTCTCGACATCGTTGGAGCTGATACCAACGAATCGAATCCCCTTGGCCGCATAGTCCGCATTCAATCGTACCAACTCGGGCGCGACGTGCTTGACGAATGGGCAATGGTTGCACATGAAAATCACGACCAAGGGGCTTCCTCGGAAATCCTCCAATGCCACCGCACTGCCATCGATGTTAGGCAATCGGAATGCAGGAGCCGTCGTTCCCAGGGGCAGCATGGTGCTGGCAGTCTTGACCATCGTTGAGCTTCCATCGACAAAAGAGGATTGTTCACCCGTCACGCGGAACGCGCACGAGACACGTTCCTGCATTGTATCGATTGCTCAAAATTGCGTCAGCGGGCGTACGGCCGAGCGGAACATCGCGTCAGGCACGAAACTCAGCCGAGATTTTCGACTTCGAAGCCCGCGCGGTACGTTCGCTTGATCAACGCGTTGGCGGCTTCGTGATTAGGGATGACCAGTTTGTTGGTGTCCCATTCCAGTTCGCTGCCTGGAAAGCGATTCGCGAGCGTGCCGAGCAATACCGCTTCGGTCAACGGACCGGCATAGCCGAAGTGAGCCGTGGTCGGTGCACCACCCAAACACGCGTCGACGAACAAGTGATAGTGGTTGCCATCCGGAGCGGCTTCGATCTTGTACCCGGCAAACTCCTTCTGAGGCAGGAGCACAGGCATCGCCACGTGCGGTAGCAAGATCGCCCCTTTCTCTCCGAGGAAGATGGAGCCTTGATCGGGCAATCCGATCGCTTTGCCGTCGGCTCCTTGCAACGGCCACTCGGATGTGTTGGGCATCTTGCCCCCGTCGCTCCACGTCAAGACAAAGTCCTTGGTGGTGAACGGCGACTCGCCGAAGACATACCGCGTGTGGTTTTGCATCCCGAACGAATGCTTCGGGGCGGCCGAACTGCTGGAGATGATTCGCGACGGAGTCCCCAGCTTCAGCGCGGTGAACACCGGATCGAGGATATGGATCGCCATATCTCCCATCGTGCCGCAACCATACGCATACCAACGCCGCCAGTTGCCAGGATGAAAGTGACCTTGCGAGAACGGACGATCGGCCGACGTCCCCAACCACAGGTCCCAGTTCAAACTCGATGGGACCGGGCTCGGCTCTGGGTCGGGACCTTCATATCCCCAAGTCTTGTTGCTCCACGAGTGCGTTTCGCGAATCTTGCCGATGACGCCGCTTTGCACCAACTTGACCGCCGTTCGGTAGGGGCTGGCCGAATGAATCTGCGTCCCCATCTGCGTTACGAGTTGCTTCGTTTCCGATACCAATCGCAACTGCCGCGACTCGTACACATCGTGCGTCAGGGGCTTTTGGCAATAGACATGCTTGCCGTGATTCATCGCGGTCATAGCGGCCGGAGCATGCGTGTGGTCAGGCGTCGATACGCTCACCGCATCGATCTCGCCGGCCATGGCATCGAACATCTTTCGAAAGTCGGCGAATCGCTTGGCTTTGGGATGCTTCTCACCTGCCGCAGCCAGATTGTTGGCATCCACGTCGCACAGGGCGACCACATCGACACGGGGATGCGAACTGAGCGATCCCAAGTCCGACGCCCCCATGCCACCAACACCGATGCTGGCCAATCGCAATCGATCGGCCGAACGTGTCGACGCTTGCGACCAACCCGACAGAGCGGTGAGGGTGATGGCCGCCGAACTGCTTGTTGCGAGAAACTCGCGTCGCGACGAAGATGGCTTGCGCAAGGTGCTGCTCCTAGAACGAACGAGGGAATCGAGGGGAGGAACGAGGCAGCATCGCGATGCCGCCGGCAGGATGCTTCAGTGTACTAGATGGCCCTGCCAACCGGGGACACGAACCGCAATTTCCACCGATCGATCCGCCGCCAAGAGCGAACGTTATCATGGTTTGGATCGATGGCATGCCCGGCCGATTCCCCTCTCCCATTCGCTCCCCTTCACATAGCCTCCCCACGATGTCGCAGTCCAGCTCCCAGCCTTTGAATCCGCCACCGAGTCGACCGCTTGGCAACGTCCGCTACGATCACACCGGCCGAGTCGTGCTGGTAACAGGCGGGGCAAACGGAATCGGCCTCGCCATCTGCGAAGGCTTTGCCCATGCGGGAGCGACCGTGGTGTGTTGCGATATCGACGCTGCCGCTTCGACGCAGATGCCGCCCCATTGCCATTTTCATTCTCTCGACGTCGCGCGCGAGCCCGATTGCCAGCGCGCGATCGAGTGGACCGTCGAACGCTTTGGCGGACTGGATGTGCTCGTCAACAACGCTGCCATCCAACCGCCATCCTCCTACGTTCGCGTCGAAGACGTGGTCTTGGCCGATGCCGAGCGGATGATCGCGGTGAACATGATCGGTTACATGAACATGGCCAAACACGCCCTCAAGATCATGCGCTTGCAGCGGGCTGGGGTCGTGGTCAACATCGCCAGCGGCCAAGCTCATCGCACCGCGCGCGGCGTCCCGGTCTATGGCCCCATCAAAGCCGCCAGCGTCTTGCAAGCCATGCAATGGGGAATCGAGTACGCACGCGATGGGATCCGCGTGGTGAGCGTCTCCCCTGGCGCCATCGACACGCCGCTGGTTCGAGCCAGCCTCGCCGCCCAAGGAGGCGCAGACCGACTAGCCCATCGCCATCCGATCGGCCGGATCGGACGCCCCGATGAAATCGCACACGCCGTGTTGTGGCTCGCTAGCGACGCAGCCTCATTCATCACCGCAACCGATCTGTCGGTGGACGGCGGACTGCAAGCCTTCGGCGCGTTCGCCGAACCCTATCCTGATGGCCCCTAAACGGCCGTGACGACACGAAGCGCCATTGCGTGAGCAGCCGGTCTCACCCATGCATGACCAACAGCTACCATACACCAATGGCAATTCATCGACGGTTATCTCGCGTCCGCGCTACCGAGGCTTTGAGCTTCTGGAATGTTGCCTTCTTTTTCTGCTATCGTTTGATGATAAAGATCTAGTCTTTTCTTATATCGTCGAAAACTCAAGCGAATCAAAAACGCTCCGATGGCTATCCATGCAAGCGCGGCAATCGCGATCACCACGTCCATGTCCGAGTCGGTGGACTGCCACAACATCCGAAGTCGAGATGTAGTGCCAATCGCGATCAGGATAAACAGGACGATAGCACCAGGCCAAGGATTCGTCGGCTTGGTCGTAGTGCTTGGCAAAAAAGTTTCGAAGGGGGCTGCTTTGCGAGTCAAGAGACCATAGCATGCCATCCCAACTCCGGCGAAAACGGTGATGCCTATCAACAATGCAATTCGATCCGTCAGTGCATTTGCGGCGTCTTGCGGACGTTGCGGCGTTGCGAAAATCAACATCGCCGGTATCGACAACAGCATTCCAGAGATGCAACCAAGAGCTCCAAAGAAGAGGACACGCGGGGCTCTTTGTTTTTCGAGCGCCCCTTTTTGGCAGAATATCGCGATTCCCGCCACGGCAAGTCCCAGCAACGCACAGGCAATGACGGTTAGGATTCCAAAACCGATTACCGACACAAGGGATGGTCCAGAGCTTGTTACTCGAAACTGCAGTGCTAAAAGCAAACCAACAATGGCTCCGGCAAGGGTCGACACAAGCAACAAATGAGAAGATTTAACCATCTACGATTTCCTCGATCGAATAGAAGAGATTTGAGAAGTCGCTAACGTCAGTATTGCAAAGCAAATTCGGGCGTGCAATCAGGCTCGCTCGGTCCCACTGCCCCGTAGATACCAACCAACTCTGGTAGCGATTTTGGTGGATATTGAACAAGTCTTGATGCAGCAACAGAGTCACACGCATGCCATCCACCTACCCCCCCTTGCTTACGCGTTTTGAAGTTGTGATTTTCGAGCCTTATCCCGTTTCGCTTCGCGATTCCCCTTGGTTTTTCATAGTCGTACTCCGCGTTAGCAGTACTCGTACTCGTATTCCGCGTTAGCAGTACTCGTACTCGATGGTACGGCGACGAGTACGAGTACGAGTACCATTTCATTGAGTACGAGAAGAACCAACAGTGCGCAACTTCAAATTCTGCGCGTCGGGTTAGTTTTCAGGCGACGGGTTCAAGCCATTGCGCCGTGCCTCACCCCTCAACAAGGGAGGGCGAGGCTCCTGCCGAGCTAAACGTCGACAGCTAGACCCGTTTCCTCTCTCAGACAACCAAATAAGCATGCATTGACTCGGCAGGAGCCTCGCCCTCCCGGTTGGTGCACCCTCTGCGATTCGTGCCACCGACGTGACTTCCCTCGCTT
>JBKCUI010000281.1:0-38977 GCA_046318495.1 Pirellula sp.
CAGCGTCCTTGGAACAAGCAGCGTCGCCCTCGCAGCAAGCGCTCTTGGTGGTCTTGCCCGCAGCACAGCACTCGCAGGTGCATTCTTTGCACTCGCAAACACCACCGTCGCAGCAGCAGCCGCCGTTGTCGCAGCAGGACCCGCAAGCGCATCCGGCCTTGGTCGAAGGCGTTTGGACTGCCGACGACTGGAACGAAGCGAAGGCCAACGTGGCCAGCACGCCTAGACCGAGGGTCGTAGCAGCGATCGAAAACGAATTTTTCAGTGTAAACATGAGATAGGTTCCTTGAGATTCCATGGTTGAAGATCATTTCAATTGCCCGCCTCGCACATGCGAAGCGTTGCAATCTGCACAGCCGTTTACAACGGTTATGCAGGATGTGTGTTTCGTCTCCGGAGCGACGTCTGCGATCGATGGAAGACCGGAGAGCGGGTGGCTCAGGCTGTGGAAGTGGCCATCAGCATGAAGCCAGGGACGAACACGAAGATGCATCAATGCGTGCGTGAGAGATCGCCAAACGAATAGGCGATGCCACGCCAAGCGCAGCATCCCATGGAATCAGCAATTCCAGCGCTGAAGTAGAGCCCGTCGCGACGCGACAGGAAGAGGCGGTTGCCACAAAGCATCTCGCGAGACCATCTTCCCTGCAGACAGGGCAGGCAACGGTTCGAGGATGGCGATGGCACCTTGCAAAACCAACTTGGTTTCGGAGCTTGCATCCCGCAGGGTGATGATCGCAGGTGGTGTGCTGGCGGCGATGCTGCAACCGCAATCCTCTTGCGACCATTGGGACTCAGGGGAGCGTTGGTGGTTGCATGCGTCAGCCGATCGAGCGTCCCGGCTTGCGGTCGGCTTTTGCTTGCTACAGCACGATCGCGGGTTCGGCGATGCCGCTTTGGTGCCTGGGGCCGTATTTGCATCCGACTGGCGAGCAGCGAGCTTGGCCTGACAGCAGCTTCGCGGTTTCGCCGTGATAGGGGCGGTGGTGACCGAAGCGGCTTGGACGTCAGCAGAATCCATCGCAGATGACTCGCTGGGAGCCTCGCGATCCATGACGCTACCGAGGATTGCGTTCCAAGTGCAGCAACACGGATTCGGCCCCGCGAGGATCGCGAAGATCAGCGAAAAGATTACCGAATGTCGCAGCATGGTGGCACCTGTGAGGGGACCTGACCTTCAGGCCTCTGCATCCATCGTATCCCTCGGGCGGTTCCAAGTCACGAGCGATTTTCCGGCAGACGGGCTTGCCGACGTAGAAAACGCAGGATTTCCACGAAAAGAAACCCCCGAGCGGGGAGTGCGCGGGCGGATGCGACACGGCGGGGAGCCGAGCCGTCGCGGAGATTCAAGCCAGGGGCTAGTCGTTTCAATATCGCTGGTGGGAGTCGAACCCACACGACCGTTTAACCGGTCCTTGGATTTTAAGTCCAATGCGTCTGCCATTTCGCCACAGCGACCTGCGATGCGATCGCGCTGAGCCACCGTTGCTAACGCAGCAGCCAGCCGTCGATCGAACGTCTCCAAGTCGAAGCGACAGTGTAACTTACGCATCCGACTGTGGGAATGCAGGGCGTGCGAGACTGCGGTGAGCTGCGCGGCGGGCGGGATGGCGTTTGCGCGTGCGGCCGGATTTGCGCTGACCTCGAAGTGGGCTTGCTCTATACTAATGGGGTTCCCTCTGTTCCACCGCATGCCATGGCGTAGGTCTGGAACTCCGGTCGGATGTGGGAACTAGCCGTGTCGGCTACCCACCCATCCCCCGTTCGCCTTGGACGCTTTCGCCGCGTTGTCGCCGCTTGGCTGCTTTCGACGTTCCAACGAGAGCTCGCGAGTCGGCCACCCACCCAACGCCCGTCGCATCATGCGAACCGCCAACCCCCTTCCACTTAGGTTTGAACCGTCTCGGATGAGTCATCAAGTGCACCGACAGGACCCTGCGCCGCCCGCCACCATGCCTTGCGATCGCCGCCAGCGGCTACGCTTTGCAACGCTGCATTGCCTCGTTGCGATCGGCTGCATGGTTGCTGGCTCGACCGCTCGCAGCCAGGATCCGAAAGCCGATTTTTTTGAATCGAAGATCCGACCCGTTCTGGTTGAAAAGTGCTACGAGTGCCACAGCGCGCAGGCGAGCGACATCGGTGGCAAGCTCCGATTGGATGGTCCGGCTGCCATGCGGCAAGGAGGGACCATGGGGCCTTCGATCGCTGTGGGATCGGCCAACGATAGCCTCCTGATCCGGGCGATCGAATACAACGACAGCGGTTTGCAGATGCCGCCCGATGGCAAGCTCTCCGACGAACAGATCGCCCACTTCAAGCAATGGATCAACGACGGAGCCGTCGATCCGCGCCCCGACGTCGCCACGAGCGATCCGCATCCGGCGGTTCAAGACCGCGCGCGACAAGTCGCTGAGCACTGGGCGTATCAGCCTTTTTCCAACGAAGCTCCCCCGGAGAGTGTGGGGGGACTCGACGCCACGAGCGACCCGATCGATCGTTGGGTGGCGCTGGGGCTGAGCGAGCACGGTTTGACGTTGGCCGCCGAAGCCCCGCGCCGAACGCTGGTCCGCAGGCTGTACTACGATCTGCTGGGATTGCCACCGACGATGGACCAGATCGCCGAGGTGGAACGGAACGCTTCGCCCGATTGGTATGCGCAGCTGGTTGATGGACTGCTGCAGTCCCCGCACTTTGGCGAACGGATGGCGCGGCGTTGGATGGATGTGATGCGCTATGCCGATAACAAAGGCTATGTCTTTGTCGAGGATCGCGAGTACGCCCATGCATACCGATATCGCGATTGGTTGATCCGCGCTTTCAATGAAGACATGCCCTACGATCAATTCGTCAAATACCAATTGATCGGTGACCGATTGGATCCCAAGAACGAGCGCGGCAATCTGGACGCGATGGGGATGTTGACGCTGGGTCGCCGCTTCCTCAACAACCCGCACGACATCGCCGACGATCGCATCGACGTGATCACGCGAGGGTTGATGGGAGTCACGGCGGCATGCGCTCGCTGCCACGATCCCAACTTCGACCCGGTCACCATGGCCGACTACTACTCGTTGCATGCTGCGTTAACCGGCAGTGAAGAACCGGGCGGGGATCCTTCGCCGATGCGATTGGTCGATCGGGAGAATCAAGGCCCCGTGCGTGTTTTCTTGCGAGGCAGTCCCGGCAACCCGGGCCCCGAAGTCCCTCGCCGCTTCATCGCGTTCCTCCAACCCGATACACCGGTGGAGATGAAGACCGGCAGCGGTCGTTTAGAAATGGCCGATGCGATCGCCAGTCCCAGCAATCCGCTGACATCGCGGGTGATGGTCAATCGCATTTGGGGATGGATCGCGGGAGTGCCGCTGGTCGATACGCCGAGCGATTTTGGATTGCGATGCGAATTCCCCGCGCAGCGCAAGCTGCTCGATACGCTGGCTCGGGACTGGGTCCAAGACCAATGGAGCCTTAAGCGATTGATCCGACGGATCGTGACGAGCCGCGTCTACCGACAGAAGAGCGACCATCGCCCCGATGCCTACGCGCTCGATCCCGAGAACCGATGGCTATGGCGAGCCGAGCGCAAGCGGATGGACTTTGAATCGCTCCGCGATGCACTCTTGGCCGCCAGCGGTCAGTTGGATCGCAACGTCGGCGGTCCGAGCGTGAAGATCGCGGAACCTCCGTTCTCGAAACGCCGCACGCTGTACGCCTACATCGATCGCCAAAATCTACCGCAACTGTATCGCTCGTTTGACTTCGCGTCACCCGATACCCACGTTCCGATGCGACCGCAAACCACCGTGCCCCAGCAAGGACTCGTGCTGATGAACAGCGATCTGTTGCAGAGCATGCTGCCGAGCGTCGGGCAACAGTCTGCAGCCATCGCGGCCGAACGTGGACCGGATGCGGCGATCGAGTACTTGTTCAAACAAGTATTGGCTCGCGACTGCACCACGCAAGAGCGGGAGTGGTTTCGCGAGTTCGTCTCGAGCGAACGACCGTCGCTGCCCAATGTGCCCGAGAATCAATGGTCGTACGGAGTGGCCGCGTATGCCCCCGACTCGGGAGCGGTAACTGAGTTTCGATGGTTGCCGCGCTTCCATGAGGGGCGTTGGCAGGGGCGCAAGGACACGCTTCCCGACGACGAGTTCAACTGGTGCCTTTTGAGCGCGACCGGAGGCCACCCCGGTCCGGATGCGAAGTGGTCTGTCGTGCGACGTTGGACTGCAATGGAGCCCATGCAAGTTCGCATCCGCGGATCGTTGTCGCACAAGCAAGAGCCAGGAGACGGCGTTCGCGGCGCGATCATTGTTCGCGGGCAAGAGAAGCTCGGGGAATGGACCGTCAAGAACAGCAGCGCCGACACGCATGTCGACCAGGTGGCGGTCGAAGTGGGAGATACGATCGATTTCGTGACCGACTGCATCGGCGGCAACGACAGCGACACCTTTGAATGGAAAGTCCGTCTGGTATCAAGGGATGAGAATCGCTATCGCTGTCAAAGCGAGCGGCACTTCAGCGGTTCCCAGCCGGTCACGATCAGCGTTTGGGAAGAGGTAGCGCAAGCGTTGCTGCTGACCAATGAATTTTGTTTCATCGATTGACATGGGATGAGGACGCATCGCGAACGTGGTGCGCTGCGGGTTTGAAGCCTGCGATGAGCAACTCAAAAGGAAGATCAACATGAGTGAAATGTGGCAATCGATTCGATGGTCGCGGCGCGATATGCTGCAGCGATGCGGGATGGGACTGGGTTCGCTCGCCTTTGCGGGGATGATGCAGGAAGCCATGGCGGGAGAGTCGTCCCCCAATCCGCTCCTCCCCAAGCAGCCGCACTTCCCGGCCAAGGCCAAACATCTGATCCATATCTTTGCCAACGGTGGGCCATCGCACATCGATACGTGGGATCCGAAGCCTTCCATCGAAAAGTATGCCGGCCAAGAGATCCCCGGCGGCGCGCCGCGAACCGAACGTCCAACCGGCAATCTTTATCCCTCGACGTTCGCCTTTAAGAAGCATGGTCAATCGGGATTGGAGGCCAGCGAGCTGTTTGAAAAGACCGCCAGCGCGCACGCCGACAAGCTTTGCGTGATCCGTTCGATGCATGCCGATGTGCCCAACCACGAACCTTCGCTGTTGCTGATGAACTGCGGCGAGCCACGACAAGTCCGCCCAAGCGTCGGATCGTGGTTGACCTATGGTCTCGGGACCGAGAATCAGAACTTGCCCGCATTCCTCTCGATGTGTCCTGGCGGCTATCCCATTCAAGAGTCGCAGAATTGGCAAGCAGGTTTTCTGCCAGGCATCTATCAAGGCACGTACATCGATACCAAGCATGAGAGCGTCGATCGATTGGTCGAGTACGTCGTCAATCGCAAGCAGAGTCGCGCATCGCAGCGCCGCGAACTGGATCTGATCCAGCGGATGAACGCCGAACACATCGCTTCCCGGCCGCACGATCCGATGTTGGAAGCCCGCATCCAGTCGATGGAGCTGGCGTATCGCATGCAAGAAGAAGCCATGGATGTGTTCGATGTCTCCAAGGAGCCCAAGCATATTCTCGACATGTACGGACCGGGGGTGCAAGCCCGACAGATGTTGATCGCGCGGCGATTGATCCAGCGCGGCGTGCGGGTGGTGCAGTTGTGGCATGGCCAAGGCCAACCGTGGGACCATCACGACAAGATTTTCGAAGGGCACAAACGGCTGGCCGGAGAGTGCGACCAAGCCATCGCGGCTTTGTTGACCGACTTAGAGCAGCAAGGCCTGCTCGATGACACGTTGATCTTGTGGGGAGGTGAGTTCGGTCGAACGCCGACGGTGGAGATGCCCAAGAAGGGTTCCAATGACGGCACGATTAGCGGCCGCGATCACAACCATTACGGCTTCACGGTGTGGCTTGCTGGCGGCGGCGTGAAGGGTGGGCAAGCATATGGGGCCACCGACGAGTTCGGGTTCAAAGCGGTCGAGAACCGGGTTCACGTGCATGATTTGCATGCCACGATGTTGCATTTGATGGGGTTTGATCACACGAAGTTGACGTACCGGTATGCCGGCCGCGATTTTCGGTTGACCGATCTTTACGGCCGGGTGATCCACGATTGGATTGCGTGATTGCGGAAGGAAGCGATCGCACACGCAACGCGTGCATGCATACCGCCTGCAGGCGTCACATCGATGCGGACCGGACCGCGGACGTCCCGTCCGCTTTCTCGCGTTTCGTTGAAACGCCTCGGAACACTTCTTCATGAATACCCCACAACGACGCCACGCGCATGCGGGCGGGACGCCCGCGCTCCGTCCGTCCTAGGGGACGGCTTACGCCGTACTGCAAAGAAGAGAAGACGGCCCACGCCACGCATGCCCCGAAGCGCTTCAAACCGCGCCCAATCTAAACGGCCACGGGCGCAGCGATCTTGGGATATGGGTCGTAACCCACCAGGGCGATATCGTCGTAACCGTAATCCAAAATGTTGTCGCGGACCGTTTTGACTTCCAGTTTCGGGAACGGTCGCGGATCGCGGGACAATTGCGTGCGGGCTTGTTCGAAGTGATTCGAGTACACGTGCGCATCGCCTAGCGTGTGGACGAACTCACCGGGTTCCAAGCCGGTGCTCTTGGCCATCAAGATCGTGAGCAGCGCGTAGGACGCGATGTTGAACGGAACGCCGAGGAACATGTCCGCGCTGCGCTGGTAAAGCTGACAGCTCAAGCGGCCGTTGGCCACATAGAATTGAAACAGCAAATGGCATGGAGGTAGTTTCATTTTGGGAACGTCGGCCACGTTCCAGGCGCTGACGATCAATCGGCGCGAGTCGGGGTTGGTGCGGATCTGCTGTTGGACTTCGGCGATCTGATCGATGCAGCGGCCGTCAGCTCCTTCCCACGATCGCCATTGCTTGCCGTAGACCGGCCCCAGCTCGCCGGCTTCGTCGGCCCATTCGTCCCAGATCGAAACTTTGTGCGCCTTGAGATACGCGATGTTCGTCTCGCCGCGCAGGAACCAGAAGAGTTCGTGGGCGATGCTGTGAAACGAGAGCTTTTTTGTCGTCAGCAGTGGGAACTGGTCCGCGAGGGAGAACCGCATTTGGGCGCCGAAGAGACTCAGCGTGCCTGTGCCCGTGCGGTCCGATTTCTTGTCGCCCGATTCGAGGATGCGTCGCAGCAGGTCGAGGTATTGGGATTCCATGATTCCGGGTGCATCCGGGAGGGGCTGGGGGAGGCTTAGGAAATCGAGTCAGCGGTCGCTGGGACTGGATGGCGGCATGCCAGGGTCCAATGCCGATCGCTGGTCATGGCGATGGCTTCGGCTGGAATGCCGAGTGGGGCCACGATAGCAGCCAACTCTTCGACCGTCAAAGCAGCATGCAGGCTCTGTCGAAAAAGCTGTTGTTGACGCGGGGTTTCTTGACCGGCGTGCAGGGCGACGAGCTCTTCGACGCGTGCCTCGCTTTCGGGGCGAGCTAGATCGCGAATAAAAAGCGTGCCGCCTGGGCGAAGCACGCGGAGGATTTCGGCAAAGAACGCTTCATGCGTTGGCAGATGGTGCACGAGCGAATTGCTCATGACCGTATCGAAGTAGGCCTTTTGAAAATTCAGCTTCTTGGCATCGCAGCGGTGGAGTTGGACGCGATCGAGCATCGAGTGGATTTCGATGTTGTAGCGAGCCAGCTCCAGCATCTCGACGGCGGCATCGGAAGCCATGACGCGCACGCTTGGAGCGGCCCGGCACAGTTCGATCGGGATCAGCGCGGTGCCGGTGCCTAGATCGAGGACATCGCGACCCAAAGGGGCGTCGGGCGATTGGGGGCTGGAATCGGCATAGGCCAACAGATCGCGCACGAAGCCTGCGTTGACTTCGCGGAAGTCCATGTCGTTGTATTCGATCGCTTCATCGCGATCGTCCATCAATTCCGGTTCGAGCGTGCGAGGCAGCATGGGAGACTCGGCATGAAGCAAGAAGAAACGAACAGAGCCGGACTCGCAGCCGAGCAAGGATGCGGTCAGCGGCGATCAGCAGCAGGAATCGACGGGAGGTTCGCCGGCGCGGCGGCGTGGCCCGGGGATTTCGCGACCGGTGTAGGTGATGCGATTGTGCTCGTCGACGAACACGACCTTGGGTTCCGGCACGCGGACTTCGTTCCCCGATTCGCTCAGGAAGCCAAAGGTCGCGACGATGACGACGTCGCCTGGGCGGACCAAGTGGGCTGCAGCGCCGTTGATGCACACATCGCTCGAGCCTTCTTCGCCGAGGATGGCATACGTTTCGAGCCGTGTGCCGCGCGTGACGTTCCACACGTGGACCGACTCAAACGGCGCGATGCCAGCCGCCAGCATCAGGTCGGGAGGGAGAGTGAGCGAGCCTTCGTAATGCAGGTCGGCTTGGGTGACGGTCGCTCGGTGGATTTTGGATCGTAGGAATTTGCGTAACATGACGCCAATTGTGAACCCAAGAGGGTGGTTTTGCTACGCCAATTTTGGCATGAATCGCGTTTCGTCGACCGCAGCAGAGGCTAGCGTCCGGTTTTGGAGACGAGGGTTTGGGTGGTCATTTCGCGAGCGATTTCCAGGCCTTTGGCGAGGGTGCGATCGGCATTGCCCACGGGGTTAGGGTTGGCCAAGGCCGGATCGTAGGGAGCGCGGCGGGCGCTCAAGCTGGGGGCGGCTGGGGGGATTTCGCCGGCGTTGGGATTGAGCCGCTGTGGCTCGCCAGCCGCGTTGGCTGGATCGATAGCAGGACGCAGCAGCGTCAGGCTTTGGGGAGCAGCAGCCGGTTCCTCTGGGACCACGACGTGCGGAGTGATGCCGCGAGCGCTGATCGGAGCCCCTTTCGGCGAGAAGAACTTCGACACCGTAAGACGCAATCCGCCGATGCCCCGTTCGTTGGGGAAGACCCCTTGGACGCTCCCCTTGCCGTAGGAGACTTGTCCGACGACGTAGCCCCGATCGTGATCGCGGATGGCACCTGCGAAGATCTCGCTGGCGCTCGCGCTATCTCCATCGATCAACACCACCAGTGGGATATCCCAAGTGCCGGGAACGCGAGCGGTGTAGTTGCGGTTCTCTTGGCCGTTGCGACCGCGGGTGCTGACGATGCCGCCGCGGGCTAGGAACTCATCGGCCAGATCGACGGCTGACTCGAGCAAGCCACCTGGGTTGCGACGCAGATCGATCACCAAGGACTTCATCCCTTGGCGGCTGAGCTGGAACATGGCGCGGCTGACTTCGGAGACAGTGGTCTTTTGGAAGTTGGTGATGCGGATGTAGCCCACATCCCCATCGCGAAGTTCCGCGACGCTGACGCTGGGGATATCCACCCGTTTGCGTTGGACTTCGATGGCGACGTTTTGATCGCCGCCGTTGGAGATCACGAGCTTCACACGACTCCCCTCCGGTCCGCGAAGCATGTCGGCAGCTTTCTTAGCGCCGATTTGCAAGACCGAGGAACCATCGACTTCGAGGATGTAGTGACCGGACTGCAGACCGGCTTCGAAGGCCGGACTGCCCTTGAACACATCGACGATGCGCAGTTCGGAACCTTCGGCCCATAGCTCGACGCCCAAACCGATCAGATTGCCTTCGATCTGCGACATGATCTCGCGGTACTCACCGGGAGTTAGGATGGCCGAATAAGGATCTAGCATGCCGACCGAACCTGCGATGAATTCGTAGATCGAAGCGGTTGGCGAGAGACCGATCTGGTATTGAGCCATGCCGCACACGTGCGTGATGGTGGCTTTGAGTTCGTCCGCATTGGTGATGCGTTTTCCAAACACCGAGCGATGAACGTTGCGACGAAAATCTTCGATAGCAGGTCGATTGCCGTTGCGAAGATGGGTGTCCAAAAAGTCCCCTTCGGTCAATGCGACTTCCAAGAACGCGGTGCCATGCAGCGCGAGTTTGTAGTAATCGATAGGTTCGACATAGTAGGCATCGAGTTTCGCCAAGACATCGTTAAATACGAGCATCGCTTCAGTCGGCGAGGATCGTTCGACGATATCCAAGAACGATCGGTCGCTGTAGCGGCGCGTGACATCCAGATGGACACGAGCGATCTGCAATCGCTCGATCAAGTCCTTGTTTCCCGCATCCTTCTTAAGAGCCTTTTCGTAGTATTGAATCGCTTCTTGCCAACGGCGTTCGGTCTCCAGTTGACGACCCACTTCCAAGGTCGTGGCGGGCAAGTGCACGGCGGGGGTAGCGTCGGCGGCCAGGGTTTGCAGAAGAGACGATGGATTGATCGCAGAGGGAGTCGCAGCAACGGGCCGGTTGAGGTCCGGCGCGATGCCTAGCGGCGCGTTCTGTCCGATCGCTGGAAGTGCTCCAGCAAAGGCGAGGCCGCAAGCCAAAGTAGACGACAGGATGGCGCGGATGGTAGGTTGCATGCTGGAGCACAGGGGTAAAAGCATGATGGCGGACACTCGACCGGACAAGCGAGTATAAAACACCGAATGCGAGGGTCAAAAAACGGTGTCCAGAAATCCCTTACGGAATCCGCTCAACCGTTAATGTTTCGCAACGGCGGTCGCTACTTGACGCAAAACCGGATGGTAACGACGAGGATTCAGTTCCCTGCGCAGAATTCGACTAGCGTTTTTCGTCGATCCGACCGAAGAGCCACCGACGCTTGTAGCGGTTGCAGCGATTTCGGTATTTGATCGACGGGGCTAGATCGACGGGGCTAGATCCAGGGGGCTGGATCGCCGGAGCTAGGATGGGGTCGCGCACATGCTTCCTGCATGGAAGTGGCGAGCGATTTGGCACGTTGGCCTGTCGCTCGCACGCAGCCAACTTTAGGCGCGAGCGGCGCGCCGGACAAGTCGCAGGCATGCCAAGACGCTGCGGCTCGGCCGCGTCTTTGGCAGGGTTTTTCTAGGTCCAGCACCCGCGACGCTGCGCGGACACGGCGTTTTTGTGTACGACCTTTCTGAACACGGCGTTGTTGAGCAAGATGGTTTCGCGGGACTCTGTCGAGAAATGCTTGCCTTCGGTGACAAATTGCGTCTTGAGCGGTACCATGGGGAACCCAACGCAAGTAGCGCAGGGAAGTGTTGGTGCTGCAAGCGTTTGAGTTTGATTGTTTCCCCTCGTTAACGATGACTTGGTTATGTCCGAAACCCCTGTGACCGACGTGCAAGAGCGCAAAGCCGCCATCCGCAAGCAAGCGCATGAGAACCGCAAAAACCAGCAGGACAAAGAAGCCGTTTCCATCGCGATCTTGGATCGCTTTATGGAACTGCCCGAGGTGGCTTCGGCGAAGACCCTCATGTTCTACGTCGACGTTCGCGACGAAGTCCGCACGCGTCAGGCATTGCCCGCCGCGCTGACCACTGGCAAACGGGTCGTGGTCCCGTATTGCGTCGACGGGGAATTGGAACTGTTCTGGTTGGAATCGATGGATGAGCTCGAATTGGGCATGTACCGCATCCTCGAACCCAAAGCCGAACTGCGCGATGTTGCGGCCAAGAAGCTGCAACCCGAAGACCTCGATCTGATCATGGTGCCCGGAGTGGCGTTCGATCGCAACGGTGGCCGGACCGGACACGGCAAAGGCTATTACGACAAACTGCTCGAGCATGCTCGGCCCAATACGCCGCTGGTCGCATTGGCCTTTGAATGCCAGATGTTTGAAGAGATCCCGATGGATCATCACGATATCTATATGGACAAAGTCGTGACCGAATCCAGAGTGTACCTCGGTCGAGGACGAGGGTGAGCCCCATGGTCGATCCACGATCGCTGCCGGAACTTTCCAGTCCATGGACCTCGCCTGAGTGGCAAGCCCTGGTGGACGATACGTATGCCGAAGCCTTTCGCAGTTTGTATGCGCGCGTGCTGGTGACAGCTCGCGATCGCAAGTGGTTGTTGGCTGCATGCCAGAAGGCCACCGGGCATGCCAGCAGCACGATCCTTTGCGATTGCGAAGCGGGCATTGAGCAGATCGTCGATGGAACGTCGCCCGGTCAAGAAACCCCTGACGGTCGTATCGGGGCGTATCTGCAATTCCACGTGCCGCGGTTTCGCAAGGACCGTGTCGAGCATCTGGAGCGGGTGTTGCTGGCTCGACTGTCCCAGAACGTGCTGACCTGCCCGACGACGCGATGCTTCAATGCGCTCGATACTGATCCATACTACAAGCTCGGGCGCAAGATCGCATTCTTTGGCGATGGGCATCAGTTTCGAAGCGAACGGTTCGGCGAAAAGGGTTGGACCATTCCGACTTTGGGTGGTGAGTTCTTCCTGAGTCGACGGTTTGGGTACGCCGATGGGATCATGGGTGGCAATCTTTGGTTCTTGGCTCAGACCGAAGACGCAGCCATCGAGGCGGCCGATCGCGCTGCCCAAGCCGCCGATGCGGCTCCCGGCGTCATCACGACCTTTCCCGGCGGGGTGGCGGCGAGCGCGAGCAAAGCGGGCAGCAGCTATAAGTTCTTGATCGCCAGCACCTATGCGGAGTATTGCCCGACGTTGAAGACCAAGCTCGGAGCCCAGTCGCGGGTGCCCGATGGGGTCCAGTCGATCATGGAGATTATCGTCAACGGCAGTTCGCTCGAAGCGGTCGCATCGGCGACGTATGCCGCCGTTGCAGCCGCCCTGCCCGTAAAGGGGTTGGTGCGGATCTCGGCGGGGAACTACGGGGGACGATTGGGCAAGTCGTTTGTGTACTTGCACCCCGACAAACATCCGGTGAGTTGATCGATTCACGAGTCCACAATGGGATGGAGCGGTCCTGGGGTATCGCGACGGATCGCATCACACGGGCTCGATTCTAAAGGGAAAGCGTCATGCCCATCGATTCGGTTTGCGAAGGTTGTGGTCGCACGTTGCGTGTCGCGGATGAGTACGCCGGCATGGATGCGCAGTGCCCAGCTTGCATGCGTATCTTTCGAGTCCCTGGCGCCCCCGTCGCATCCAGCCAAGCAGCCGAACTGCAAACGCCCACTGCTGGAACGTCAAACCCCGATCCCTACGAAGCCGCATCGAACCGATCGGCGCCGCAAACCGAGGCGGGAACTCCGCCGCCGCTGCAGTCAGTCCCCAATGCCAATCCGCTTGGCAATCCCCAAGTCGGCGCGGTTCGTTTCTTTGTGATGACGCCCAGCGGTGTGGAGTATGGTCCAGCGGACGTCGAGACCATCCTGCGATGGCAGCGCGAAGGGCGGGTGAATGCCACTTGCTTCGTGCGCCAGGAGAACACGGCTTACCGCATGCCGTTCGAGCAATGGAGCGCAGCCAATAGCATCCCGAGTGCGCCGCAAGTGTCGCCCGCCCCGTCTGCGAGCAACCCTTACGGAGCAAGTCCTATGGGTAACGGGACACCGTCTTTTGGTGCGATCCCAGGCGCGATGCCCTCGACGGTCAGCTATCCGCGCGAACCGCGAGGTATCCTCGTCGTGGTGTTGGCAGCGTTGTCCTGGGTGCTGTGCTTCACGTTCATCGGTGCGATTCCATGCGCGGCCATCGCGTTGTATTTGGGCTTGGCGGATCTAGCAAGCATCCGGCGAGGGGAGATGGCACCGCAGGATCGTGGATTGCTGCTTACCGGTGTCTGGTTGGCCGGAATCAATTTGGTGCTGACGGTGGTGTTTGTTTGCCTTTGGATTGTGGCGTTGATCGGTGGTTCGCTTTAGTGCGAGTGCGATGTTGGCGCAGTGGCGTGAACCGCCACCAATCGTAGCGGAACGGCGTAAGCCGTCCGGTGACACGGAGGTATACCATCATCGAGTCGCTAATCGCGAGACCGGAGGCCTTACGGCCTACCGCTAAGAAAAGCCCACCGAAGGTCGTACGCACTACCGCTTCGATGAATCGTCGCTTTGAGAACCGCTTCGCGGGCTACCGCTGGCACGTTTTGCCGATTCGAATTTGGCTCGCAACGTGCTCGAGGATGCGTTTGGCTTGACTCCACCAAACGACGATGGGTTGGGAAGAGGTTTGGGAGGCAGCGGCATCGGCCCGCGATTTTGACCGAACTCATTGGTCGGATTCGGGCGCGGATCATCGCGAAAGGGATCGACCAAGATATCCGGTGTTTCTTCTTTGGCGTCGATCGTCGAAGCATTTCTTGGTTCCGCAGGCGCGGACTCGGGAATCGCTCGCGTGGCAGAGGGCAACTTTGCCGGAGGTGCAACCTCGGCGGGTCGCGTGCCGATGGATTCGAGTGTCGCCGTCTCGCGGAAGGAATCGCTGTCCACGTTGGGGCTCGGTTGACGTTTCACAAACGATCCCGCCGATACGGGCGCAGAGGCATCGCGATGGGCTTGCGACCGATCGGCGTTGGGCTCGCTGCGTTTGGCGATGTCCAGAAGGTCTGCTGCAGACTTGCGTTCCGGACTGGGTTGCGGTTCCACAGCCGGCTGGGCGCCGTTCGATGGGCCGGGCTCCGTCGGAACGGTTTGGCGCTGGATCGCAGCGGGAGAATCGGTGGGTGCAGACAATGCGGGTACGAGGCGACGCGCATCCAAGATGTTCTCAGTCGAGTTCGGTTGAACGTCCGAAAGTTTGCCGCGCGCGGCAGGTTGCACGATGCGAGGCAAGCTATTCGCGGCGGCTGCGTTGTTGGCAAACGGAGTTCGCTGCGCTTGCGTTTTGGCGTCGACCGGCAAAGCACCTACGCATTGCGTGCAATCGGGACGGTCGCAGGGCGCGTGTTTGGTGGCGGGCACGCGGACGGTGTGGCGGTGCAAGCGATGTTCGATGCGATCTCCAGCCCGGTTCATCTTGTCGACGAAAATCGACTGCAGCGAAGGCAAGTAGACGCCAGCATTTGTGCCCGAGTGCTGGATGGGTGCGTGGTGGGCATGCGAATGAAGGCCGTCTTTGCATCCATCGCAGGCGGGCTGCTGCGCGAGTGCCGGTGCAAACGCTGTGCTCGCGATGACCATTGCCAGCCAACGGCGAGAGCGATGGGAAACAGACGTCGGGGAGACCGACTGGTGGGTGCAAAGCGGATTGAATTGTCGCATCATAGAAGGCATCCTTCGTTACAAGCACCTAGCCGCGATGGTCGCTAGGAAACAGGGTGCCTGGTGTGGCACGATGAATCGCGTTGTACATCGCATACAAAGCGAAACTCCCGTACGATCCGAAAGTCGCGCCTGCACGCTAGTCTTTATCGAAACGAATCGAACGCCATCGTAAGAGCTTTGGGAATGAGTTGCACAAAGCGCGCCGTTTGCCCAATCCCCCAGCGGCTTAGGCGGCGATTCCAGCAGGCTATCCGAGAGCAGAATGAACGGGAGGCGACCGCGCGAATGCTGGCAATCACGTCCTTCGCGTCAGGGGCTTTAGCGCGTCCCGTAGTATTCGCGATACCAAGCGACGAAGTTGGCGATGCCTTGTTCAACGCTCGTTTTGGGTTGAAAGCCGACGGCGTCGTGCAGCGATTGAATATCGGCATAGGTTGAGAGAACGTCGCCGGGCTGCATGGGCAGGTACCTCAAATCGGCTTTCTTGCCGATGGTGGCCTCGAGGACTTCGATGAAGCGCGAAAGTTCGGTGGGATGATGGTTGCCGATATTGTAGATGCGATAGGGAGCTGAACTGGTGGCGGGATTGGGGGCGTCTCCATTCCAGTTCGGATCCGGGGTGGGGATATGGTCCAGCAGCGCCACCATGGCGTCGACGATGTCATCGACGTACGTGAAGTCCCGTTTCATCTTGCCACCGTTAAAGACCTCAAGCGGTTCTTCGTTCATGATGGCTTGCGTGAATTTGAAGAGCGCCATGTCGGGCCGCCCCCATGGCCCATAGACGGTAAAGAAGCGCAAACCCGTCACCGGCAATCCATACAAATGCGAATAGCAGTGGGCCATCAACTCGTTGGCTTTCTTGGTGGCTGCGTACAGGCTCACGGGATGGTCGGTGGAGTGCTGTGGCGAGAACGGTTGCAGTGTATTCGCGCCGTAGACACTAGAGCTGCTGGCGAAGATCAAATGGGGAGTCTTAGCATGGCGGCAACCTTCGAGGACGGTCAGCGTGCCATCGATGTTGGCTTGGGTGTAGGCGAACGGATTGCTGAGCGAGTAACGCACACCAGCTTGTGCTGCCAAATGCACGACGCGGTCGAAACGATGTTGTTGGAACACCTTTTCCACCGCAGCGCGATCGTGCAGATCGATGCGATGCATGGAATACGCCGGATAAGCGTGCAGTTGTTTGAGGCGATCTTCCTTGATGCGAACGTCGTAGTAATCGTTCAAGTTGTCGATGCCGACGACGTTATGGCCAAGCTGCAAGCATCGCATGGCCATGTGGTAGCCGATGAAGCCTGCGGTGCCGGTGATCAGGATGGTTTGCGACATGAGCGATTCAGACGGTGGAAAAAACGTTGAGGTTGCTGCTACAAGGCGGGCGCGTGCAAGCCTTCGAGCAACGGATGCGGGGGTTTGGGATGTTGAGGAGCGCAGCGAAGGGCCGATCGAACCCACGATTGAAGGGTCTGCGGATCCTCGATGACGCCATCGGCGACCCAAGGGACGGACCAAGCCAACTCAACCGAACCGGCGATCGACCAGTTCCAGATCAACGCCATGGACTTGCGTCGACGGCCTGGCTCAGCCCATGGCAGTTTTCCTGCGTTCAATTCCAGCGTCGACAGCAACCATTGTCGCTGAACCACGAGGACATCGGCAGCGGTCCAAGGCAGGGCTTCGGGCGAATCCGAAGAATCCGTGTTAAGCCACTCGAGTTCGAGTTGCCTGTCGGCTGCATCGCGCTGGGCGATCCGTCGAAGGAGCGCTTGATGGAATGGAGCCAGTCCCAGGGCGAGCCAGCGTTGGATGCGATCGATGGGCATGGCAGTCAAGGGTTGGGATGCGATGGGAAAGGAATTCGCTTGCGTGGGGCAGCAACGTGAGGGGCGCTAAACCGCGATCGGTGGCGTGGCGATCAAGGCGATGGAATCGTCTGCCAATTGCAATGTGGCATCGTCGCATGCATGAGGGATGAGCACCGAGTGCCCGCGCTCGAGGAGCCACTCTTCCCCGCTTGACCGAATCACCCCCGAACCTCGGGGCAAGGTCACGATGCAGAACTGATTGAGCGGCAACAGGATGGGCGACGTGGAACGCGATTCGAGCAATCGGAATTTGTCGCAATCGACCAGCAGCGATTCGTGTTGCGTCGAAGTAGGGAGGCGCGAAACAAAGTCGACCGGTCCCGACTCAAAGTCGATGACTTCGAGGGCTTGCTGGATGTGAAGCGGCCGCGGTTGGCCGTCTTTATCGACTCGATTCCAATCGAACAAACGGAACGTGCAGTCGCTCGATTGCTGAATCTCGGCCACCACGAGGCCCGCTCCCAACGCATGCAGCGTGCCGGCCGGGATAAACACACAATCACCCGCCTTAGGTTTGAGTACATGCAAGCAGTCTTCGGTGCTACCATGCTGGATGGCCGTCTCCAGATCGCGACGCGTCACTCCGGAACGCAGGCCCGCATATAGCACGGCATCGGGCTCGGCGTCGATGACGTACCAAGCCTCGGTCTTGCCCCGATCGGGTTGGGGCATTTGCATCCCATACGCATCGTTGGGATGGACTTGAACACTCAGTACACGTTGGCAGTCCAAATACTTGAGCAGGAGCGGGAACCGCTCGTTGGGGGTGTTTTGACCGAGCATCTCGGTGGGAAAGGTTTCGATCAAACGGCGCAGCGTCCAACCGGCAAATGGGCCGGACGCGACCGTCGATTCCGCTTCTCGGTGGTCGACAATTTCCCAGCTTTCCGCCCACACGCCGTCGTCGGGCAGCGTTTTTCCAAGGCGCGTTGCCAGCCGTTGCCCTCCCCACAGGTAGGAACGAAACACCGGTTGGAATCGAATCGGCTGAAGTGGTCGAATCATGGATTGCCAAAGTGGGACGAAGGAACAAAGCTGGAGTTGAGATTATTCGATACCTAGGGAAAATCGAGTCCAAACTGGATCGCCGACCAGGACAATTTTGGGCGAATACCAAGCTCCGGTCCCTCCGCGAGCGCCCCAGAGCCCATCGATTCGCGCTGGGATCCCCTGCCCCACCCACAAAAACTCATTGTAACGAGAGGATTCGCACCCGATGAAAGGTGACGATCTATTCGAAAAGAGCTCCATGACCTTTGGCGAGCACCTCGAGGAGCTCCGCATCGCCCTGGTCAAGGCCAGCATCTGGTTGGCGGCAGGCATGCTGATTGGAATACCGATGGCTTCCCGGGTCGTGACCTACATGCAAGTCCCGCTCGAACGCTCGCTCGAGAACTTCTACAAGAAAAAATCGCTCGCGGAGATGGAGGCGTCGACCGGCACCAAAGTCGAACCCAGCTTGATCGATTGGATGGAAAAGAACAAAGTCGTCAGTCAGATGGTGTGGATCGATAGCCGCCGGCTGGCGATTCCGAACGCACCCGACGAGAAGGTCACCGAAGCAAAAGGCACCGAAACGAAATCTACTCAAGAATTGGCGACGAACCTTAACACAACGTTGAACGAAACGGTGTTGAAAGAAACGGTGTTGCAGGATGCCGATCACGGTGGGCTGCCCACTCCGTCCCAGCTGATCAAGATGCGGATGTTCGTCGGCGTGAAAGCGGGCACCGAAGCCCTTGGGTTGCAGGAGCCGTTCATGATCTGGCTCAAGGCGGCCTTTGTAGTGGCCATCGTGGTCGCCAGTCCGGGTATCTTTTACCATCTCTGGCAATTCGTGTCGGCGGGCCTGTATCCGCACGAACGACGCTATGTGTATTTCTTCTTGCCAACGAGTTTGATCCTGTTTTGGTCGGGCGCATTTTTGGCCTTCTTCGTGATCTTTCAATTGGTCATCGACTTCCTGCTCGATTTCAACGCCAGCATGGGCATCGGGGCATCGCCTCGCTTGACCGATTACATGTCCTTTGCCCTGTTTCTGCCGCTCGGGTTCGGGATCGCCTTTCAATTGCCTCTGGTGATGTTGGTCCTGGAGCGTCTGGGAATCATCAGCGTTACCACGTATTTGAGCCAATGGCGCATCGCTGTTTTGGCCATCGCCTTTATCTCGATGATTCTGACGCCGGCGGATATCGCCAGCTTCATCGGCATGACGGTGCCACTGGTCGCGCTCTACTTCCTTGGGATCGCGATGTGCCATTACCTTCCGAGAAGCTCCATGCAAAGCAACTCCGCGCGCGACCCAAGGTGATTGGCGAGGCCATGAATAAGATCGATCTGAATGCGAATTTTCGCGATGACTCCGCTGCCGACGGAATCGCGCCGAGCAAACTGTATAAAGAGTTTCCTGCTTCGATTCGATGGGCTCAGCGATCGTTCTTGCTGGCCCTCGCGATTCCGATCGTGTTTCGATCGGCGCTACGCGGCAAAGTGCGTTGGATGCTGTTTGCGGTATGGGGGGCGTCGGCAGCCTGTGGATTGTTCGGATTGTTGATGACTTATTACGCGGTCATTCGATATCCGTACATGGGATTGGTCGATGCGGCAGACGGGGATCTGTATGCCAAGTACATCGAATCGAAATCGAAGGTCCTGTTCGGCTTCCTCAAAGTGGTTGGCTTGATCGGGGGCGTATTGCTGCTGATTGCACCCTGGGGAGACGGCAAACTGACACCCGGAGAGGGACTGCTGCTGCTCTACGTCGTGCCCGTTGTGGGATTCATGGTGTTCCTGGTCTTTCGCTATAGCCGGCTCGATCACCCGACGGTTGCGACCTTGTTGCGGTGCAGCATGGGACTGGGAGTGTTGCTTTTCCCGTTCTTTATTCCAGCATTGATATTGGGATCGATGCGAGGCAAGGCGCTGTTGGATCAAGCGGCTCGCACTCTCGAAGACGAAAACCGATTCGCGCGACCCTCATAGAGGCAGTCCTGGCGGTCGACCATTTTCCACTAAGCCATTGGCCATCGCGTGCCGATGCGGCAGCCACCTGAAGGTGCTGTCTCAATCCAAACGTCCCCGCCATGCTGTTGCACGATGCGCTGCACGATCGCCAGCCCCAAACCCACGCCCGCATGCGGTGGCGAACTGATTCCGGCAGCCGTCTCTTCGGCGCGGCCCGATCGTTGGTCCTGGGTTTCCAAGCGAACGAACGGTTCGAAGACATGCTCCCGCTCTGCTGCCGGGATGCCCGGTCCGTCATCTTCGATGGCGATGGTGATCCCGCTTGATCGCGAGGATGGGATATGGCGATTGCTGATGACGGTGTCGCGATGAACGCGCACCAGGACTTGAGATTTGGCGAAGCGATGCGCGTTGGAAAGCAGATTGCCTATTGCGCGTTGAAAGGCCATGCGATCGGCATCGATGCATGCGGCCCGGCAGTCGTCGGCGCATTCGTTTTCAAAACAAAGCTGGGGGGATAGCTCTTGGTAGGTGCTGACCAGCGGCGCTAGCGCATCGCAGACCCCGAGCGATTCTCGCCGCAGGGGCATTTCGGTTCCTTCGGATCGGACGTAATTGATCAATTCATCGACCAACCCGCGCAAGTCCTCGATCGCATCGTCCATCGTTTTGAGCCGCTGTTGCCGCTGCGTTGCATCGCTTGCCGACTCGACCAGATCCATCGAGAATCGCAATCGAGCCAGGGGTGTCTTCAACTCGTGCGAAACGGCTTGCAACAACTCGCGCTGCGTGCGCAGCATGGTTTCGGTGCGAGAAGCCATGTGATTGAAGGCTTTGGCTAACTCCCGCGCCGACCCGATCTGCTTTTCATCGACGCGCGCGGAAGTGTTACCGCCGGCGATGGCTTGTGCGGCGCGTTCGACTTTGCGCAATTGCTTGGCCACCGGTCTCAGCAACAGTGCAATGGCCAAAGCTGCTGGCAGCAGCACGAGTGCCAAGGTCGTGGTGGCTGCGGGGCGTTCGACCCCCACAAACTCTGGAAACGCACCGAACGTTAAGACTTTACTCGGATCCGTCCGCGGCACTGAGGCATACCAGCGTTCGTTGGAACGCCTGAAAAAAGCGATCGGACGCCCGCTGTCCAAACGCTGCTTGGCAAACTCCGGCAGCGCGCTGGTGGATTGCTCTTCGATTCCTAGCTGAAACTCGCGCTGCAAGGCATTCAGCGCCGAAGGGCCATCCTCGGCGTCTTCGACCCGCTGCTTGGCCAGCAGCATCCATCCGGCCAGCGTGTCTTCGATGGCGTTCAACGTGTATTCCGGAAACGGCCCGAACTGCAAACAGAACAGCTCATCGATCCGCACCAGCACCGCATCGCCATTCTCATTGACTCGCCAGTGGGTCGCATCGTCGATGTTTCTCAGTGAGCGCTGCTGTTCGGTGGGCAGTTCGGCGAGCGGCAGGACCGTCAGGGGGCAGCGAAACCCGGTCTTCAACGCGTCCAGTTTAGCGGCTCGCTCATCCCAAGGAGCACTTCGCAGTTCATGCGCCACCAACCGTAGACCGCTGGCGTGTGCAGCGACCATGACGCGCGCGCGATCGGCTTCGAAGCGCGACTGGCTGACGACTCCGTAGATCCACCATGCCAGGAACAAAACAGCCAGCACGCTGAGATAGAAGCGGATGAATAACTGGGTCATGGCTCGATCGATAAAAGGTATCCGGTGCCTCGCACCGACTTGATGCGAGTCGGTCGGGCCGGATCTTCTTCAATCTTCCTCCGCAACCGCGAAATCCGCAAATCGATCGAGCGGTCTTGGGAGTCATAACGCATGCCGTGGATGGACTGATAGATGTCGCTGCGGCTGAGAGGGACTCCAGCATGATCGGCCAACAGCTTGAGCAGATCGAACTCGGCGCTGGTCAATTCGATGGGGATGCCGCGCAGCTCCGCTCGCCGGCGCGACGGATCGACCACCAACCCGCCGATCACCAACGGAGGGCCAATCGCCGTATCGGCTCCGCCCGAACGCCGTAAATGCGACTTCAACCGCGCGAGGAGCGCACGAGGGCGGACCGGTTTGGCGAGATAATCGTCGGCGCCGAATTCGATGCCGAGCACTTCGTCGACCTCCTCCGACCGAGCGGTCAACATCAAGATCGCACCCCGATAGCGATCGCGCACTTGCCGGCACACCGACAGGCCATCGAGGCCCGGCAGATTGACATCGAGCACCACCGCATCCGGCGGGTCGCGCAGGATGCGCTCTGCGGCCGTGTCTCCGCGCCCATGGACCTGCACGTCATATCCGTTTTCCGCCAAGTATTCGGAGACGACACGGGCCAGTTCGTGGTCATCCTCGACCAACAGAATCGTATGTGGGGAAAGGCTCTCCGGCATGGATCGCGATGGCGGCTGCACGAGGAAAGAAGGGGACGAGACAACGAACGGTCGGAGCACGCGGATCGAATGCGCACGCTCCCCGGTTCTATCGTTGCATACGCATGCGTTCTTGGCTACGCGCTGCCCATCCGGCCTCATGGGATCTGCGTTACATCTTGTTACAAAGATGCGGCTCGCCAGGACGAATGCTTGGGATACGATGGGCAGCAGTTGCCGTCCTAGCATCTCCCTCAGGCTGGCTTGCGCCCCATGTCACACTTTTACTCTTCTTTTTTTGCGAGCGATCGACGTGTCCCCTCCCTCCATTGCCTCGATTCCTAGTGGTACGGTTGCTTCGTCGCGGCGGCATGATCTGGATGCGCTGCGAGCCGCCGCCATGTTGCTCGGGATTGTTTATCACGCAGCGTTGTCGCTGGCTTCGAACTTCCCTTGGTTTGTACAAGACCCGGCTTCGGACTCCTGGATGTATGGTTTTGCCTCGTTCGTCCACGGATTTCGGATGCCCCTGTTTTTCTTGTTGAGCGGGTTCTTTACCGCCATGCTCTGGGTAAAGAGGGGGGCATTGGCTCTGATTTGGCATCGCTTTCGACGCGTGTTGCTACCGTGCTTGCTCGGCTGCATCACCTTGGTCCCGCTGTCGAATGCCTTGATCGGCTACGCCATGAAGCAGAGTGCGGAGCATCGCAATGCGGTGCTTGCGGCGGGCAAGGCAGAGCCGAGCGTATGGGAAGCGATTCGCAAGTTCGACACCGAAGCGGTGCGAGGGAATCTTGAGGGTGGAACCTCTATGTCCGAACTGCATCGGGAGTATCGTTTGACTCCGTTGACCTGGGCAGCACTGGTCGGTGACGTGGGCACGACGCAATTGCTTTTGGAGCGAGGTTGCGATCCGAACATCCGCAACGAAGACGGCGGAACGGCGCTGCATGCCGCCGCTTTCTTGGGGCGCGCGGATGTAGCGCATCTGCTCATCGAACGGGGGGCCGATGTGAACGCACGCAACGCGGCTGGCGAGTCCCCGCTCGGAACCGCACACGGAGATCTGGCATTTGTGCCCTACATCACCGGACTGATCGGACTCCAAGCCGAAATGGCGGACGTTAAGGCGGGGCGAGGTCGCATCATCACCGAGTTGGAAAGCCATCACGCAGTGCTTCATACGCGCGGGGGATCCCAGGGTGCCAAGGCGGCCGGCAACGGACAACGCGTCGATTGGAATTCCATTTGGCAAGGCCTGATCTACATCCCGGTATTCTCGTACCTGTGGTTCCTGTGGATGCTGTGGTGGTTGGTAGTGGCCTTTGCATTGGCCCAAGCCGTGTTGCGGTGGATTCCTTGGCGGGGAGTGGACTGGAAGTGGATGCTTACCCCAGCCGCCATCGCATGCATGATGGGCCTGACCATGCTCCCCACGTCGTCCATGCAGGCGTTGGCGGTCATGCTCGGTCCCGACACGTCGGTCGGATTGGTCCCTATGCCGCATGTCTTTGCGTACTATGCCGTGTTCTTCTTCTTTGGGATCGCGTATTTCCTAGCCGACGATCATGAGCAACGCTTGGGCAGCGGATGGCGTTGGATGCTGCCAGCGGCTCTGCTGGTGGTGTTCCCCATCGCCCTGGAACTCAACACCGGTATCTGGGGCTTGCGTCAGGCTTGCGTGCCCGCATCCCTGTTGCCCTTGGCCGCCAATGCCTCGCAAACGCTGTATGCATGGTGGATGTCCCTCGGGTGCATCGGTTGGTTCCAATCGATGATGAAGCGTGAAAAGCATTGGGTGCGCTACATGTCGGATGCTTCGTATTGGATGTACGTGGCGCACTTTCCGTTGGTGATCCTCGCGCAAGTCTGGGTACTTCGGCTGCCGTTGCCGGCCGGTCTGAAGCTGCTGGCCATCTCGGTGGGCACGATCTTGGTGCTGTTGGTCAGTTACCACACGTGCGTGCGCTCGACATGGCTCGGTTGGTTTCTCAACGGGACCCGAGCCCCGCGCAAGCGGCCCGCTCCATCCGCGGAAACATCCGCCTCGGGGACGACGGTCCCGGCCGGATGATGGATCGGCCTGCTGCCGCCATGGAACTCGGAACCGCCATCGATGGCACGAGCTGGACGCGGCATGCGTTGTGCGCCGTTTTGGTTACAAATCGTTACGAAGGAAATCGAACGCGCGTTGCGACCTTTTGCGATTCGAGCAAATCGCGCCGCGAAGCGTTGTTAGCGCATAGTATGCCAGCGGTCTTTGGACTATCTTGGGTTCGAGCTGTCGCGCAACCGCCGATCGCTCGACCTCGCCGCGCTCTTTTCGCCGGCCCCACCCTACCTGTTCGCTTCTGAACCGCAACTCCGCTGCGCCTCGATCCACCACCCATTCGCACTGTCGAGGGTCCCGATATGGCTTCCTCCCCAAGCATGTTCCGACGTTGGTCTCGAAGACTCGCCATCCTGGCGGTGTTGGCCGCAGGCACGGCCGCGGCGGTGGCCTACGCACCCAAATTCCTTTACGCCGAAAAAGCGGTCAAGCACCTCACGCACACGGTCACGCGCGGCAGCCTGTCGGTCACCGTAACGGAAAATGGAGCCGTGGAAAGCTCCAACAACAAAGAGATCAAATGCCTCGTGAAAGGAGGCAGCACGGTCCTGTGGGTCATCGAAACGGGCACGATGGTCGAGCCCGGGGCTGAACTGGTCAAACTCGATCAATCGCAGATCGAAGACAAGATCCTCCAGCAGAAGATCGTTTTTGAAAACGCACTGGCCAACAAGATCACCGCCGAATCGGATGTTGCGGTCGCGCAAACCAGTATCACCGAATACCTCGAAGGGACCTATCAAGAAGAACGCAGCAACGTCGAAAAGGAGATCTTTGAAGCCGAGCAAGGCGTCCGCAAAGCGGAGCTGGCGCTCGAATCGGCGTTGCGTCTCACCGCCAAAGGAGTCGTCAAAGATCTGCAACTGGAAGGAGAGCAGTTCGCCGTCGATTCCGCGCGCAAGGTCCTCGAGCTCAAGAAAAATCGCTTGATTTCCCTCGACAAATACAACAAGGTTAAAACGCTTCAAGAGCTGCAAAGCAAACTGCGAGCCGCCGAAGCCAAACTCGCGTCGTATGAGGCATCGCTGAAGCTCGAAGAAGCCCGACTGGAACGGGAGAAACGCCAGTTGGAGAACTGCATCATCAAGGCGGACACCGCCGGCATGGTGATCTTTCCATCGATGGCCGCTTGGAAAGATACCCCCGACATCACCGAAGGGGCGGTCGTTCGCGAACAGCAAACGCTCCTGATGATCCCCGATGTCAGCCAGATGCAAGTCAAAGTAGGCATCCACGAATCGAAGATCGATCGCTTGAAGGTCGGCATGAAGGCGCGCGTGCAACTGCAGGAACTCGTGCTCGAAGGGGAAGTCTCCGAGATCGCTGAAGTGACGCGGCCTGCAGGCTGGTGGACGGGGAACTTGGTCAAGTACGACACGATCATCAAACTCAATCCGCATCCTGGACTCAAGCCAGGCATGAGCGCCATCGTCGACATCGTGTTGGCAGAACACAACGATGTGTTGACCGTCCCGGTCGCGGCGATCGTAGAAGGGGCCAGCGGTACGTTTTGTTGGGTGCAACAGGGGGATCAAGTCAAAAAGCGGGTGATCCGAGTTGGCGATACCAATGACCAATTCTCGATCATCCTCGATGGTCTCAACGACGGCGATGCGGTGATCCTCAATCCGCTCGCCTTTGTGGATGAAGCACAAGAGATCGCAATCGATCCGGGGGCTGAGGGTTCAGCAACTCGATCCGATTCAAAACGCGCTGAGCCGCAATCGGCTGCCAACGCCCGGTCCGGTACGGGATCGTAATCGATGCTCTCGACCTTCTTGCAAACGTTTCAGTTGGGTATCAAGAGCCTGACGTTGCAAAAGATGCGTTCGGCGTTGGCCGCGCTGGGAATCTTCATCGGTACAACCACGGTCATTTGGCTTGTCGCGATGGGCGAAGGGGTCAGCTACCAAGCCCAGCAGCAGATCTTGGAACTCGGGGCAAACAACATCATTGTTCGGAGCATCGAACCCAAGACCAGCAGCAGTTCGGACAAGAATCGCGTGAAGAGCTATGGATTGCTTCGCGCCGACCATCAACGCTTTCTGGCCAACATCCCGTCCATCGTGCGCTCGGTGCCGATTCGAGAGCTTCGCCGCGAGTTCGCATCCAAAGGTCGGATCTTGAACGCCAATCTGGTCGGATGCGCCGTCGAGCATTTCGATTTGAATCGGTTGGAGATGGCTCGCGGTCGCTGGATTCACGAAAACGATGGACGAGAAAATGTGATCGTGCTGGCCGACGGGACGGCAAAACGGCTCTTTCCTTACGAGAATCCCATCGGTCAAAAGATACGCGTCGAAAGCGATGTGTACACGGTCATCGGGCAGACCAAACCGCGCGGTGCTTCGGCGGCCATCGGCGGCAGCTTGGAGGCCCGCGACTACAGCTACGATGCATACATCCCACTGGAGACGTTTCGCCAACGCGTCGGCGATCAGATCATGACCCGGACCGGGGAAGGTTTTAACTTCAAAGGTGAAATCGTCGAACTCACGCAGATCACGCTCACCATCGGCGACATCGCCATGGTCGATGAAACAGTCGCCATCCTGGAGCGCTTGCTAAAAAAGTACCACGATCAAGAAGACTATGCCGTCGTCGTTCCGAAAGAACTGCTGCGGCAAGCGGAACGGACGCGCTCGATGTTCAATGCGATGCTGGTCATCATCGCGGGAATCTCGCTATTGGTCGGAGGCATCGGCATCATGAACATCATGCTGGCCACCGTCACCGAGCGCACACGCGAGATCGGCATTCGCCGAGCGCTGGGGGCCAAACGCAGCCACATCATTCAGCAGTTCTTGGTGGAGACGCTGGTGCTCACCGGCAGCGGTGGATTGCTCGGGGTCGTATGCGGGCTGATGTGCGGCCCGATCTTTCACTGGGTTCGATGGGTGTTGACGCGGCTGTCTCCGGAGTTGTTGCCACCGACGATCGCGACTTTGGAGCCTAGGATTGCATGGTGGTCGGTCGGTTTATCGGTATTCATTTCGCTCGGTGTCGGATTGCTGTTTGGATTGTATCCCGCGCGTCGGGCCGCCAACATGAATCCGATCGAAGCGCTTCGGCATGAGTGATAGGAGTGCACGTGGGATTGGAATCGACGAAGCTCGGGCGCAATATTAGCGGAACGGCGTAAGCCGTCCGGTGACACGGAGGCAGGACATCATCGAGTCACTTACCGCGACACCGGAGGCCTTACGGCCTACCGCTAGGAAAGTGCGCTAGGAAGGAGCGGCAATACCCCGATCAAATCGGAGCCCACTTCCATCGCACAAAGGCTTCGAGCGCAAAGAACTCGGGCAAGCCGATCCGATTGTAGGCATCGGCGGTTCCTCGGTTGCGATCTTCGGCCCGCTGCCAGAACTCGCGTGGGTCGCTCCCTGGAAACAAAGCTTTGTCCTTTTGGCTTTCATGCATGAAGATCGCGTTTCGCTTAAGCGCCAAATCGCTTGGACTCAGCGGCACTGCAATCTCGATCTCGTGCAGCGGGTACTCTTGCCAAGCGCCGCGATACAGCAGCACATCGGGGACCGGATCGCCCCGCTCCGCCCATTGGAAAAGCACGGTGAAGATGGCTTCGGCGCACACGCGGTGGGTGCCGTGCGGGTCGGCCAAATCGCCCGCGACGTAGATTTGATCGGGACGCACTTCTCGCAGCAACGCATCGATGATGGCGATGTCTTCGGGACCAACCGGTCGCTTGGCAATCGTCCCCGTTCGGTAAAACGGGAGGTCGAGGAAGTGCAAGTTGGATTCTGGGCAACCGATTTCAAACGCGCCGGCCCGGGCTTCGTTTTTGCGGATCAACCCTTTGATCTTCAAAATCGATTCGGTATCGGGTTGGCCGGGCCGCTTGCTATCGATCGATTCTCGGACCTGCGACGCGAGTTGGGCAGCCTTTTCGCTGTCGATACCGAAGATGCTGTTGTATTCGGCGACCAGATCGGCCACGAGTCTTGCATCGTGATCGAAAACGGCGATGTTGCCGCTGGTCATGTACGCAATGTGGGCTTCGTGGTTGTCGTTGATCAGCCGGATGAGTGTGCCTCCCATGCTGATGACGTCATCGTCGGGGTGGGGGCTGAAGCACAGCACGCGCTTGCGTTCCTTGCCCGCTGGATGGTAGTCGATGGTGTCGAGCATCCAACGAAAGACCTTTTGCGAGATGGCTTCAGGGGGGCCATGCTGTCGCAGTAACGCGTGCAAGTCATGGGCTCGAAAATCCTCCGCATCGAGTTTGAGCAGCGCTTTGCCAGTCTTGTTGCACAGCCACAGCGTGGCACGCTTGATCCACTCATCGGTCCATTCGACATCTTTGAGCAGCCAAGGCGTAGAACATCCCTTGAGCAACGCTGCCGCCGGAACATCGAGCAAGGCGCGGACATCGGGATGTTCTTGCAAGAACGATGCAGGGACGCGCTCGGTGACCGGCCCCTCGAGGGTCTCCACGACAATCTTGGCTTTATGCTCACCTATGGCCAGCAACAGGATACGGCTGGCATCGAGGATATGACCGAGGCCTACGGTCAATGCGTGCATGGGCACGTTGTTCTCACCGAAGAAGTCGCTGGCCACGCCGCGACGGGTGATCGGGTCCAGCGCACACAGTCGCGTGTGGCTGCGCCGTGCAGAGAACGGTTCGTTGAATCCGATATGGCCGTTGATACCGATACCCAGCAACACCAAATCGAACCCGCCGGCTTGATCGATGGCTTCGTCGAACCGTCGGCAATGCAGATTGACTTCGTGATTGGAGATATTGCCGTCCAAACAATAAATGTGCTCGGCCGGAATGTTGACATGTTTCACAAGATGTTCATGCAGCCAAGCCCGGTGCGATTGCGGGCTATCGGCGGGCAGTCCGAAGTACTCATCGAGCAGAAACAACATGACGCTCGAGAGGTCGAGGGCTTCTTCGCGATGCAGTCGGATGAGCTCGCGAAAGGTTGTCAGCGGCGTCGAACCGGCGGGGAGGCCGATCACGGTTTTCTGTCCGAGTGCGGCTCGCTCGCGCACCAGCCCTGCGATGATGTGGGCCGCGTAGTGCGCTAACTCTTGAATGGTCTCAAAACAGAATGCAGGCAGCGCAGTGCCTGTGATGGGGCGAGCTTTGGTGCTCTTGGCCTGGGGCTCCATGGATGCTGGCTTCTACCGTTACAATGAGAGGATCGGCGAACGACTCGATCCATTTCCATTCGAATCGAATCAGGCACAACGTTCCAGTGTACTCAAAAACCTCGGCCATGCGAATCTCAACCTTGCGCGACGCGCTTCGCGATGCAGGCCATCGGTTGGTGCTGGCCGAGAGCTGCACGGCTGGCAACGTGGCAGCCCAACTGGGCCAACTCCCGGGGATCTCGGAATCTTTGTGCGGTTCGATGGTGGTCTATCGCAACGACTCTAAAACGGAGTGGCTCGGGATCTCCCGCGCGCTATTGGACGACCCGACCATCGGACCGGTGAGCGCGGCGGTCACGCTCGCACTGGCGCAATCGGTGTTGAAACGGACTCCGGAAGCGACCCTCGGTGCGGCCATTACGGGCCACTTGGGCCCGGGTGCACCTGATGGTTATGACGGTTGTGTCTATTGTGCGATCGTCGATCGCGAGGATCTGGATCACCCCGCACAGCGGGCGTTTCGGTTGCAATCCCCGGAGCCGCGCGATGCGGGCGATTTGGATGCCCGGCGGGTTCGGCAAGAAGAAGCCACCGGCGCGCTGATTGAATTCTTGATCGAATGGCTCGCCGGCCAAGTGACGTCTTCGAATCGTCGCGGAACGGCGTAAGCCGTCTCTAGTTCTAGCGGCACGGCGTAAGCCGTCCGGTGACACGGAGGCAAGACATCATCGAGTCACCAATCGCGAGACCGGAGGCCTTACGGCCTACCGCTAGGAACGATCGATCCATGGAGCGGAATCCATCGTCTCTCCCGGGATCATTCGCTGCGTTTGCTGCAACGTCCCGCGGCGCTGCAACTGCCGCATCCACCCCCACTACCGCAACCACCTTTGCTAGCCCCGCATCCGGTGCCGCACCCTTGTTCCATCACACGCGCCAACGCCGATCGCCCTAGAATGTCGCTGCAAATTTCGGACAGATGCGGCAATTGCTCGACGGCTGCGTACGAGGGTTCGCCGAGGAAGTGAAAGTAAAACGTCGCGCCGTCGAGCATCGGCTCGATCTCCAGGAGCACATCTCCTTCGTGCAAGCCATCGAGGGCCGATTGGCATCGTTCGATTGCGGATCGGCATCCGACCGTCAATTCGTGCGCCAGACGCTCTTCGGCGGCGGTCGCGCGCCGCACGTTGAGGATGGGCAATGCATCTTCGTGCGATGCAGGTGCCGGATCGGACAAGCCTACAATCGTGCCGAATTCCAGTCCGCGCGTGCTTTCGAATACGATCCGTTCACCCCGTTGCCAAGAGCCGGTGTCGGTTGCGATCGGCAGCGGGTCGGTTTGCGTCCCGAACCGAACCCATAGCCGCGTTTTGGCAGCGCCGCTCGGAGAGGAGGGCTCGCTCATGAACGTTGGCTCGCATCGGCGAGTTGAGAAGAAGCGGCGATGGTGCTCGAGGATGCATGTTGCAGATGCGTGTCGCGCAGCATGGCGATGGCTTGCAGCATGGCCGCGCGATCGACGTCGTGGACCGATTGGCTCTGGCCGACGCTTTTGAGCATCGTCAACGTCAACCGGCCACCGAGGTGCTGTCGAAACTCTTCCAATCCATCAAACACCGCATCGGTCTCCAGCATGGGATGGTAGATCGGCAATCCCAGATCGATCAAGGCGCGGACGGCGTGCATGGCATCGATGCGATCGAGTCCCAGCACTAGATGCGAATAGAGCGTATCGAGCGCGACTCCGATCGCGACCGCTTCGCCGTGGCGCAGTGCATACTGCGTAAGCGGTTCGAGTTTGTGGGCCGACCAGTGGCCGAAGTCGAGGGGTCGGGCTTCTTGCATCTCGAACGGATCGCCTCCGTGGGTGATGTGATGCAGATGCATCAAGACGCTGGAGCGGATGGCGGGCATCACGGCCGACCAATCGCGCTGTGCGATGTCGCGAGCGTGCTGGCAGAGGAATCGAAATGCGCTGGGGCTTTTGAGCAACGAGACTTTGACCGCTTCGGAGAACCCGGCGCGAAAATCGCGATCGGGCAAATGGGCCAAGAGCGATTGGTCGTTGACGACTCCCCACGGCACCGCGAAGGTTCCTTTCCAATTCTTCTTGTCAAAGGCATTGATTGCGTTTTTGACGCCGACGCCCGAGTCGGCTTGGGCGAGCGTGGTGGTGGGGAATCGGACCAGCCGGATGCCGCGATGCGCGATGGCAGCCGCATAGCCGACAGCATCGAGCAGCGCTCCACCGCCGATGACGACGATGTAGGAGCGTCGATCGAGCCCGTCGCGATCGATGGTTTGGAAGACGTGTCGAACGGTGGCTTCATCGTTCTTGGCTTGTTCGCCCCCTTCGATGCATTGGATCGGGGAGACCAATTCGACGTGGCCGGCGGATTCCGCCAGTCGCTGTTGCAATCGGTGCACGACGGTGGAATCGACGGCAGACAGACTGGCATCGATCCAGACTTGGACGCGAGCCGGGCCGACATCGCTGCGAAACAACGACTGCACTTGGTCCCAATCCGCCCCGAAGCAATCGCGGGTGAAACGCAGACGAAGGACTTGAGGGACACTGAAATTGACGTCGAGGGAATCCTCGGCAATGGACCATGGAATCGAAGACATGGTGAAGTGCGTCGACGTTGGTGGGGAGGGATCGTTCGGGGGAGCCTTGCATTCTAACTCATCGGAGGGCAACTGCCAAAGCGAACCGGCCAGGCATTCCAAACAGGTATTTCCTACCACCTATCCCCAGTCGTCCCGCCCATGTTTCGATGAATTCTCTGAGTCGAATGCCCCTGCCTACGCCTTCCCCCCGAAAACGTATGATGAAATGGAATCTCCATTCCTTTCCGCTGCGGAATCGCACCATGTCTGTTTTCTGTTGTCGCCTGTCGCGATGCCATGCTTGGTATTTTCTAGCCGTTTGGTTGTTGTTGCTGTTGCCGGCCAGGGCCGAGGGCCCAGCCCTGCCCAACTCTGCGCTGCCCAACATCGTCATTCTGTATGCGGACGATCTGGGCTATGGAGATTTGGCCTGCCAAAACCCTGAATCGAAGATTCCCACGCCTCATCTCGATCGGTTGGCCAGCCAAGGCACGCGGTTCACCGACGCTCATAGTTCGTCGGGGGTGTGCACGCCGAGCCGTTATGCATTGCTGATGGGTCGGTATCATTGGCGCAAGTTCCATGGGATCGTGAATTCGTTCGATCCTCCCGTGTTGGATGCGGAGCGGACCACATTGGCCGAACTGTTGCGATCGCGCGGGTATCGCACGGCATGCATTGGCAAATGGCATTTGGGATGGGATTGGAAGGCGATCCAGCGCGATCCAGAAAGGAAGCCCGATCCTCGCGCCGGGTATAGCCCGGACGCATTCGATTGGAGCCGTCCCATTCCTGGTGGGCCGTTGGATCATGGGTTCGATGGATACTTCGGTGATGACGTGCCGAACTTCCCGCCGTATGCATGGTTTGAGAATGACCGCATCTTGACGCCGCCGACGCAGTCGCTGCGGGTGTCGCAGCAGACCGCCGAAGGCAATTTCGAGACGCGTCCGGGACCTGCCGCAGCCGATTGGGACTTCTATGCCGTGATGCCTCGCTTGGTGGATCGCGCGGTTTCGTGGATCGGAATGCAGACCGACGCGCAACCGTTTTTTCTCTATGTGCCATTCACTTCGCCCCATGCTCCGATCGTCCCTGCTGACGCGTTTCGAGGAGCGACGCAAGCCCGTGGCTATGGAGACTTTGTCGCGCAGACCGACGCCGCAGTCGGACACATCTTGGAAGCGTTGGAGTTGGGTGGTCACCGCGAGCGGACGCTGGTCCTCTTTAGGTCCGACAACGGACCCGAAACGTATGCGTACGAGCGTGTGCGGCGGACAGGGCATCGCAGCATGGGACCGTTGCGAGGCGTCAAACGGGACTTGTGGGAAGGAGGGCATCGCGTGCCGATGATCGCGAGTTGGCCGGGGCATGTCCCTGAGGGCAGGGTGAGCGATGGTTTGTTGAGTCAGATCGATTGGTATGCCACCATCGCGGGGTTGGTCGGTGCCAGCGTACCTCCTGGTGAAGCCGAGGACAGCATCGACCAGCGCGCGTTGCTATTGGGGACGGGTCCAAGCGCAAGGACCACGTTGGTGCACAACACGCAAGCCAACGGGTATGCGATCCGCGAAGGGGATTGGGTCTTGATCGAAGCGGCGCGCGGAGGGGCGGTGAGCCAAGTGCCATCTTGGTTCGACGAAGCGAATGGTTATCGGCAATCGGATGGCAAGGGTGAGTTGTACGATCTTCGAAGCGATCTGGGGCAGCGCATCAATCGGTTTGAGGAGAACCCGGATCGCGTGGCCACGCTCCGGGCTCGATTGGAGTCGATTCGTCGCCCGGCAAATCGGTGATTCGGGGCGCTCGCGTTCCGGCGATCGTCACCGGACGGCTTAGGCCGTGCCGCCAAGGTTCGAAGTGGCCTACGATCGCGCGACCCCAACGCACTTCTTGCCCAAACACGAAAACCAAAAAAACCTCAGCAACTGCGACGCTGGATCCTCGAACTGGGTTAGGCTTAAAATACATCGCATGGAAAACGTCGCTTGCGGGAACAAACACCATCGCGATCCGACTCCCCGACCTACCTCCCCTCTCCTGCCCGGCCCTCCCTATGGCCTTGTCTTCGCTTCGTCACTACGGGCTGCGTGCTGCCCTGCCGGTTGCCATGGCGCTGCTGATCGCTTTCGCTGGGATGGCGCAGTCGCTTGTTTACGTCCACGCCACCGACGAAGACGACGCGCGGTTCTTTCGCGAACGGGTCGAACCGATTCTGCGCCATCAATGCTTCCCATGCCACTCGCACGCAGCGGGGGCGATGGAAGGAGGATTGGCACTCGATTGGAAAAGCGGTTGGGTCCAAGGTGGATCCCGAGGTCCCGCCATCCTCCCAGGCCAACCTCAAGAAAGCCTCTTGGTCCGCGCCATCCAACACCGCGATCCCGAACTGCGCATGCCCGAGAGGCGTTTGCCCGATAGCGATATCCAAACACTCATCGAGTGGATCGAGCGCGGAGCGTTTGACGATCGCGAAGTCCAACCCGCATCGCACGACCCCAACGATTGGTGGTCGCTCAAGCCCTTGATCGCTCCCCCGATTCCAAATGTTCCCTCCCAGCATCCCATCGATGCCTTCATCGATGCGCGATTGGCCGAGGCGGGATTGTCGCGCTCACCGCAAGCCTCCCCGCGCGAACGGATCCGTCGACTGGCGTTCGATCTGCACGGTTTGCCCCCTTCTCCCGAAGATGTCGAACGCTTCGTCGCCGACCCGAGCCCGCAGGGATACCTCGAATTGGTCGATCGCTACTTGGAGTCGCCGCGCTATGCCGAACGCTGGGCCCGTCATTGGCTCGATACCGTCCACTTCGCCGATTCCCACGGCTATGAACACGATGTCGGACGCGATCATGCATGGCCCTATCGCGATTGGGTCATCTCGGCCTTGCACCGCGATCTGCCCTGGAGCACCTTCCTGCGGCACCAATTGGCGGTCGACGTCTTCGAACCCGACGCCACCGATTGGCTCCCCGCCCTCGGCTTCCTCGGCGCTGGCACGTTCGATCTGAGCACCTATTCGACCGGTCCGGTGACGTTCGATTATTTGGACCGCGATGATCTCGTGACGCAAACCATGTCTGCCATGCTCAGCACCACCGCCAATTGCGCCCGGTGCCATGCCCACAAATTCGATCCTATCTCGCAAGAAGACTACTATGCGCTTCAAGCGGTCTTTGCAGGCATCCTCAAAGGCGATATCTCCTACGATGCCGATCGCAACACGGCTGCCCAGCGACGCCGCTTGGTCGCCATCCGCGATGCGGAGGCTTCGAGCCCGACGCTTCGCAGCGAGTTTGCGGAGCAGCTTGTTGAAGCTTGGTTAGCGCAGCGCGGGCCCGGCGCGCATTGGCATCCGATGCCACTGCAATCGTATGTGTCGCTCGGAGGCGCGACCTTGAGCCAATCTTCCGATGGCACGCTATTGGCCAGCGGCACCAACCCCGACACCGACACCTATGTGTTGACAGCCAAACCCGCGCTGCAGCGCATCACCGCGTTGCGACTCGAGCTGTTTCCGCATGAATCGCTTCCGATGCGAGGACCGGGGCGATGCCAGAACGGCAATCTGCACTTGAGCGAAATCGCACTCTATGCCTTCCCACCGGAAGCGACCGGAGCTGGCCCTGAAGCGGGCCGCCCCATCGCCATTGCCCAAGCGGTCGCGGATTTCAATCAAGCCGGCTGGGGGATAGAACGGGCCATCGACGGCGATCCCAAGACCGCATGGGGCATCCACCCGGCGGTCGGCGAGCCGCATCAAGCAGTTTTCGAATTGGCCGAGCCGTTGGTGTTGCCTCCGGGAAGCGCGCTGACGGTCGTGCTGCGTCAACTGCATGGCGGATCGCATTTGATCGGCTCGCTGCGCATGTCCGCCACCGATGCGGATGCAGCCGCCGCCATTCCGCTTGCTGCCCACATCGAAGGGACGCTTGCTATCCCGCGCTCCGAGCGGACCGCAGAACAGCAATCCACCCTCGCAGCCGCCGTCGCGAAGCTGGCAGCCGAATCGGAATTGTCCAAACTCCCAGCGCCGTCCAAAGTCTTCGCCGCAGGAACCTCGGTCGCCATTCCCGCCGGCAACGGCAAAGACCAAATGGGCGCGATCGCATCTCCCAAGGTCGTGCATGTATTGCAGCGAGGCGACTTTCAGAAACCATTACAAATAGTTGCACCGGGGGGATTGTCGGCGCTGAAGCATGCACCGAGCCGTTTCGAAGCAACTGCAGCCGGACCGGAGAGCGCTAGGCGGGCCGCGCTGGCCGAATGGATGGTGCATCCTGAAAATCCTCTGACTTGGCGCAGCGCCGTCAATCGCGTTTGGCATTACCACTTTGGGCGAGGATTGTGCGATACGCCGAGCGATTTCGGTCGGATGGGAGGAGTTCCTTCGCATCCCGAACTCATCGATTGGTTGGCGGTATGGTTTCGAGATGCAGCCGGTGGATCCCTCAAGGCGTTGCATCGATCGATCGTCACCAGCCAGACCTACCAACAATCGTGCGATTCGCGCGACGACGGGGATCGCATCGACGCCCAGAACCGTTTGCTATGGCGGCAGCATCGATTGCGCTTGGATGCAGATGGGTATCGCGATTACGTGCTCGCGGTAAGCGGTCGGCTGGATGTAACGATGGGCGGCCCTGCCATTCAGCAGTTCCATCAACGCCCAGGACCGCAAGCCACCCCGATCTTGGATTACACCGCGTACGATTGGTCGGCGCCGGGGGCCAATCGCCGCAGCATCTATCGCTATGTTTGGCGAGGCATTCCCGATCCGATGATGGCAGTGCTCGATTTTCCGGATCTCGGGTTGCTGGCTCCGGTGCGAGGATTCTCGGCCTCCCCGTTGCAGTCGTTGACGTTGTCCAACCATCCGTTTGTGTTGCACCATAGCCAAGCCATGGCCGATCGCATCGAAGCCGCGACAGAGGACGTCGCTGAGCGCGTGCGCCGCGCGGTCCGCGATGCGTGGCAGCGCGAGCCCAACGCCGAGGAGATGGAACGCATGGGCCAATTGGTGCGGACCCATGGATTGGCGGCCCTTTGCCGCGTGTTGTTCAACAGCAATGAGTTATTGTTTCAGCCTTGATTCCACGCTAGCAGCAAATCCCCATCCATGATTCCCAATCGTCCGTTCTCCCGCGAAAACCTCTTGGATGCGTTGTCCAGCCGTCGTCGCATGCTGTTGCAGAGCGGTGGCGGTTTTGCATCGATCGCACTGGCGCAACTGCTCGGTTCTTATGCTGGTCCATCCAGCAGCGCCGCAGAGAGGGCCGCGGGATCGATCGCAGTGCCGGTGCCGCATCATCCTCCCAAAGTCAAGCGCATCATTCAGTTGTTCATGACCGGTGGTGCGAGCCCGATGGACACGTTCGATTACAAGCCCGAGTTGGAGCGGCTGCACGGGCAGATGTTGGGACCGACCGAGAAGCCCGAAGGCTTTACGGCGCCGGCCGGTGCCATCATGAAGAGTCCTTTTGCATTCAAGCAACACGGCCAATCCGGGCGCTGGGTGAGCAGTGTCTTTCCCGAGCAAGCCAAGCTCGTCGATGAAATGGCATTCTTGATGGCCATGACGACCAAGACCAACGTGCATGGTCCTGGGACGTACATGATGAACAGTGGCTTCCTGTTGCCCGGTTTTCCGTGCATGGGAGCGTGGATCTCGTATGCGCTGGGGAATCTCGCCGACAACTTGCCCACGTTCGTGGTGTTGCCCGATGCGCGCGGGTTGCCGTACAACCAGCAAGGCTGTTTCAGCGCGGGCTTTTTGCCGGCTGTGCATGAAGGGTTGGTGTTGCAGGTGGCGGCCAAACAGCCGATCCCGGATTTGATGCCCGATGCCAAGTACGGGTTTGCGCAGGGCGCTTCGCACGAGGACTCGATGCAGCTCTTGCATTGGCTCAATGCGCAACATCGCGATGAGCATGCAGGCGACTCGCGGTTGGAGGCGCGGATCGCGGGCTATGAGTTGGCGGCCAAGATGCAATTGTCGGCGCCCGAAGCGTTCGATTGGAATCGCGAGACCGAAGGGACTCTCGAGGCGTATGGATTGCGGCAACCCAGCACCGAAGACTTTGGCAAACGTTGTTTGATTGCGCGGCGGTTGGTCGAGCGCGGGGTGCGATTCGTCCAAGTTTGGAGCGGGCCGCAAGGAGCGACCAACAATTGGGATAACCACGGCAACATTCAGACCGAGTTGCCGCCGATGGCGGAGAGCGTCGATCGACCGATCGCGGCCTTGCTGCGCGATTTGAAGGCCCGCGGGTTGGACTCCGATACGCTGGTGATTTGGACGACCGAGTTTGGCCGAACGCCGTTCGCGCAAGGGAGCCTCGGGCGCGATCACAACGGCGGGAGCTTTGTGACTTGGCTGTGGGGAGCGGGGATTCGGCCGGGAGTAGCCTATGGCCGCAGCGACGATTGGGGGTATCAAGCGGTCGAGAACCCGACGTGGTGTTATGACTTCCACGCCACGATCTTGCATTTGCTCGGGATCGATCACACGCGTTTGAGCGTTCGGCAGAACGGGATCGATCGGCGGTTGACCGACGTGCACGGCCACGTGGTTCATGAAGTTTTGGCGTGAGACGCCTCTCGTATCTTTGCGGCACGGCGTAAGCTGCCTCGAATCTTAGCGGAACGGCGTAAGCCGTCCGGTGACACGGAGGAAGGACATCATCGGGTCACTTAACGCGAGACCGGAGGCCTTACGGCCAGCCGCTAGGAAAAGCCCACCGGAGGCCTTACGGCCAGCCGCAAGGAAGAGGCGAGGAGGCCTTGCGGACAGTTACCGGGAATCCCTGGGGAATTTCGGGTACTCAGGTGTCCAGGGAAGCCATCGCCGGGGGGGTGGCCGTCCTCAGGCGGCTTTCGATTGACGTCCCGGAAGTGAATCGATACCCTGCCCAAACGCATTTAACGGAAAAATGCGTAAAATACGATT